>NZ_LZXY01000002.1:0-431858 GCF_001756615.1 Glaciecola punicea | reverse complement strand
CGTAGGTGGGATCACCGCTAGTGGCAAAGTCTACGACGGTAACGTAGACGCCGCGTTGGATGTGAGCGGAAAAACACTGACCGGCTTAATTGCAGGCGATACGGTAACCGTATTGGCAAGCGGCGCGTTCTCTAATAAAAATGCAGGCGATGCTAAAACGGTGAGCTTAACCAGCACTAGCGCCGGGACTGACGCCGACAACTACCTTATTACGGGCCAAGCATCAACCACCGCAGACATTACGCCTAAAGAATTGACTGTCAGCGGCATGATAGCAAATGACAAAGTATTCGACGGTAATGAAAACGCCGTTATCACTGGTGGTCTATTAAATGGCTTTGTTAATGACGAAACGTTGAGTTTCTCAGGTCAAACCGGTCAGTTCGTGAATGCTAATGTGGGTAACGATATAGAGGTAACCGTAAATGGCATGACGTTAATCGACGGTACTGGTATCGCCAGCAACTACACGGTAAGCAAGCCAGGGAACCTTTCCGCTAATATTACTAATGCGGCAGGACCAATAGACAACACGGATGCGTCTGAATTAATAAACAATTTAGACAACAATCCTGCAACGCCATCAACCAACACGGTCGTGTCTGGAGTAATAAGCAACGTGGTTGCCAATGTTAGAGTGCCTCTCACTATAAGCTCCAATGGGCCAACAACTAATGCTAATAGCAGCACAACCGGCGGGATTGTCGATGTACAAGAAGTAGAGATAGGTAGTGATAGCGAAGGCGACCGCACTAGTAACCCCGGCGACATATTAGTGGTAGAAGGCGGTATTCGTTTACTTCCAGAAGCGCAAATAAACGCTAATCTTTCAGGAATTCAATAAACGTAAAATATAGCAGTTTTTTCGAACTACTGTATCAATAACATCAGTGGGGGAAAGTTATCAACACTTTTACCCCACCCCTCTTTTAAGTAGCTACTGCACAATGAATAGTAAAAACGCCATGATGGATATTCCTCAGCATAGCAGCCTGATGGTTTTAGCCCTTTTTGGTCAGCTTTGCATAGAAGCGTTAAACAGTAACATACAATGAAAAAGTCAGCAGGTACCTATGTAAAGCAGGCCAACAGCGCTATTGTGTTATTCGCATATCTTGCATTTACAGTGCTTGCGCTTTTTACAGGCTGTGTGGAAAGTGTTTCTGCAAAACAGGTAAATGTGACAGATGTGCGCTTTTCTGACTCTCGCGATTCAGCGCGCATAGTGCTCGAATTCGATGCGCCACCAAGTTTTTCTTACTTTTCGCTAGCTAATCCGGATCGCGTTGTCATCGATTTACAAAAGGTAGACAAAGCATTCAATTTGTCGCGTGTAGGGCTGTCGGGCAATAAAGTCAGCAAATTGAGACATTCCAAGCCAATAAGGCCTAGAGATAGCCGTATAGTGATTGAAACCAGCAAGAAACTTAGTGCTAGATTATTCACTCTAGCACCAGCGGATAAAGACAATAAGCAGGCAGGGCACAGGCTAGTGATTGACCTTATTGACCCTAATCCTCCATCTGAGGTAGCCGAAGGTAATGCGCGCTCGAATAGTGCTGAGCCAAATGTTGCCGTTAATGCTTTGGAGCCTGACCGTGACCAAGATATTACAACAGTAATAGACGCAGGGCATGAAGGCGTTGATCTCGGCTCAATTGGACCCTCTGCAGTCACCCAAAACGCTAGTGGTGAAGTCTTTGTTACCTTGCAAACAAATATTCGTTTCACGGGCAATACCCAATACAGCAGTATTACTCTCAACGAAGTTTTAGCCGATGCAATAGGTAAAACTTACAGCCTTGAGGGCCTGCAAGGGCTCACTGATCGCATTACTGCGTATTATCGCAGTAATGGTTTTGCGTTTGCCCGCGCACTTCTGCCAGTGCAAGCCATGACTGATGGTGCTCTACTCATTCAAATTGTAGAAGGTCACTATGACAACATCAAAGCCATAGGCGATAGCTTAAATAACGCTGACGCCCAAGTGTTTTTAAACTTATTGCAAACAGGAGACATAATACATACAGCTAACTTAGAGCGTGTATCATTAATATTAGACGACCAACCCGGCTTTAAAACCACGCCTGTACTTCGCCCAGGTTCAGAATTAGGGGCAGCTAACCTATTGGTAGAAGTAGAGCATGATCAGGATTACAGCGCTGAAATACGCATTGATAATTATGGCAATAGGTACACGGGTCGCCACCGCATTCATGCCGATTTAAACATCAACAGTCCATTTTTATTTGGTGACCAATTTACACTTAACACACTGTATTCTGATGAAGATCTTTGGTTGGGTGCACTTAATTATAATCTGCCAATAGGTGGCTCAGGTTTGCGTGCTAATGCAGGTTACGCCCACAACTACTACGAACTAGGTAAAGAATTTTCGGATAGTGAGGTGCATGGCACTGCTCAAGTGAGCAGTGCTGGCCTGAGTTACCCTATTCTTCGTTCACACAAAACCAATGTGAATGTAGCCCTTAGCTATCAACATAAAGTGTTAAATAATAGCAATGACATTACACTTAGCAGTAATACAAATCGCAGTGATAGCATACCTCTGAGCCTTAACTTTGACCATCGTGATACGCTAGCAGGCGGCGGTATTAGCTATGGCACGCTCAGTTGGACGTCGGGTAATTTAACCGTTGCCACTGGTAACATTGCCATAGACAGTGCTACCGCTAAAACCGCAGGTAGCTATGATAAATTCAACTTAGATTTAGCGCGTTTACAAAGCCTCCCGGGCAACTTAACTTTATTTAGCCGTATAGCTGCACAATGGGCTGGCAGCAATCTAGCTTCCTCTGAAAAATTTGGCCTAGGTGGCGCTAATAATGTCAGAGCCTACCCTGTTGGCGAAGCTTACGGGGATGTTGGTGTACTTGTCCAACTGGAAGTTCGGTATGCACTTAAGCATTCTACACTCTATACGTTTTATGATGCCGGTAGCCTTCGTACTAATAAAAACAGCTGGGCTGCTGGTAACAACAAGCGTAGTCTCTCAGGTGCAGGTGTTGGCTTAGAGCTTAACCTCGGGCAATGGGCTCTAGAGGCAAGTGCCGCATGGCAAACATCTGACAACTTAAGTAATGATGAGCAATCAGATAGCTTGATGAAGTGGGCGAGTATAAAATATGAATTTGAGAACGGCCCATGACACTGTGTTATATCCAACTGCTTAATCCGAATAAATAGAAGCGTGGCAAAAGCAGGCCAAAGCGCGCTTATGTGAAACGTTTTTGTAGATAATCAATAATTTCAGATGACTCATATAGCCATTCAACATTGTCTTGATTTTCAATGCGTAAGCAAGGCGTTTGTATTTTGCCGCCGCCCGCTAGTAAATCGTCTCTGTGGGGTGAACCCTTTGAGGCGCTAAGTTTTTCAATCGGCAAGTTCATTTTATAAATGGCGCGGCGGGTTTTGATGCAAAAAGGGCAGGCGAAAAATTGATATAACCTTAGCTGTTGTGCTTGTTCATTAACTTGCTGCTGGGCTTCTAGTGTGCGTTTTAATTTGGTGCCGCGAGTAATGACGTCAAAGAAGACAAGAATGCCGCCCACTAAATTACGTAAAAAAGATATTAAAAAACTCATATATACCACTTTGTGAATGCTACGGTTCTAGGAAACGCTATTGTACCTAAAACACGCGTAAAACTATATGAGCATTGCCGTAAACAAGACTAAAGAAAAAGGCCTCAGTGTAAAGTCTTATTACAGCATAGGAATGTCATCGTCTATTAAGTGCTTTACTAGCTCACTTTGCTGGGCATCATCAAAAGCCTTGTTTATTAGGGTTTCTTTGTATGCAGTAACCTGCCTGTAATTTGGATGGGTGAATATATACTGCTGCTTTGTGCCTAGCGCCTCTACCACTCGTTTGGCCAATAGTTCAGGTGCAATGCCCGACTCTACTAGCGCAGCAGCTTGATTAAGACCTTTTTTAAATTTTTGCCTTTCTTCATCGGTGAACTTTTTGCGCCCCTGCGTTGGTCCATATTTACTTTGCTTGTTGCGCAAAGACTCATGAATCCTCGTTTTGACGAAAGCAGGACACAACACCGACACCTGAATATTGTGTGGTTTTAGCTCTACCGCCCAGCTTTCAGTCATCGACACTACGGCTGCCTTTGTGGCGGCATATGCGCTTGAATAAGGCACGCCCATCATACCGGCCATAGACGCGACGTTAATTATCCAGCCGCCTTCACCGTGTTTCTTTATTGCAGGTGTAGCCGCCTGCGTGCCATACAATACACCCATTAAGTTGACATCCACTACCCACCGCCACAGGTCATTATCGGTTTGCTCAATTTTACCCGGCATACCGCCCACGCCTGCGTTATTGACCACCATGTGTAGCTTGCCAAATTTAGCCAGCGTTTGGGTAACGCAATCTTGCCATTGGCTGTATTCGCTTACATCAAGTTTGCAAGCCATTACATTAATGTCTTGTAAGAGCAGTGTTTCTTGCGCTTCGTTCAAGGCAGCCTCGTCTATATCAGCAATGACAATGTTCATGCCTAAGCTGCCAAACTCTTTTGCAAGGGCAAAACCAATGCCGCCTGCTGCACCTGATATAAGCGCTGTTTTTCCTGAATATTCATTATTTGTATGTAATAGCGACATGTATTTTCCGTCTTTTTCAAATGGTCTAGTATTATCGAATATAAGACTTACTTTATAATGCCGATACTTTATTTAGCTAAGGTTAAGGTCTTAGTTTGGTGAATAGTGAGGTATATCCCTAAAAGTTAACCCTAGTGCCTTGGACTGCTTCGAAACAAATTCTCAAACAGTAGTAGATGTTGTGCATGTAATCTAGGTTTTTGACCACAGCAAGGACACTTTTTATCAGAGCTTGGTATTGCCAAGCCCTCACAAGCAGATTGCATAAATCATTATCGGGTACAAAAGGCAGACTTAAACGACGTGATGATTGACAGGACGGGGCAATACTCGGCAATATAGTTTTTGTAAGCCCTAATCACTCAAACACCAAAAAGAGAGCCTTCATGAAATTATATACTTTACTGACATGCTGTATTTTTCTCACCGCATGTGCCACTACTCAACAACTACAAGGTGAACAGCAAAACACCTTAGGTGACGCTACTACTCTAAGACCGGTAGAATCATCAGGGCTCGTCACTCAAGGATTATCGCAATCGCGCCTTGCGCGAGTAGACACCGCGATGCGCAAGTATACAGACACTCAAAAACTGGCCGGCACGGTGACCTTGGTTGCACGTAATCAAGAAATTGTGCACTTGTCTGCAAATGGTATGCGAAACCTCGAGACTAACGAGGAAATGACCACAGACTCTATTTTCCGTATCTATTCTATGACAAAGCCGATTACTGCTGTGGCCGCCCTAACACTCTGGGAACAGGGTAAATTTCATATGTATGATCCAATTGAAAAGTATTTACCAGAATTAGCCGAGCTCAAGGTTTTTGCCGGCATGGACGGCGAGAATATGCGTTTTGAGCCAAGTGATCAGCCCGTTCGAATTATTGATTTGTTTTTACATACCGCAGGGTTTTCTTATGGTTTTACCAACAGTGAAGTCGACAAGCTTTACCAAGCCCTGCCGCCAGTGTCTGACAACGATAGTGTAGAGACAGTATTGCAACGCATATCCGCGTTACCACTTAATCATCAGCCCGGTACTCAGTGGCACTATGGCATTAATACTGACATTATTGGATTTTTGGTTGAGCGTATAAGCGGTATGAAGCTTGGCGATTACATGCAGCAGATTATTTTCAACCCCTTGCAAATGACAGACACCGCTTTTTATATACCGCTTGAAAAGCGAAACAGGCTTGTGCAAATATATGGGCCCGGCGAAAATTCAGAAATAGTCGCACTTGACGAAGCCCCCTTGGGAGATTTTTTATCAGATCCATCAGTGCACAATGGCGGCGGTGGCTTGGTCTCAACTATTAGTGACTACTACATATTTGCACAAATGCTGCTAAACGGTGGTGAGTACAATGGGCAACGGATCTTAGGCAGAAAAACCGTTGAGTATTTACGCTCAAATCACTTACCTGCTAACTTGATCCCATTTTCACCCACTTCTCACGGCGAAGGTCATGCCTTAGCAATGTCGGTTACCGTAAATAGCAACGATGCACTACTAATGGGATCTGACGGTGATTATGGCTGGGGCGGCGCAGCATCAACTTATTTTAGAATAGATCCTAAAGAGAATATGATCATAATAATGATGTCTCAGTTTGTGCCTTCTGCTTTTTACCCCGTTCGACATGACTTCAAAAATACGGTTTATCAATCCTTAGTCGATTAAGGCTCTTTGGGGATCTAGCCTATATCCTCGTCTTAACTATTACAGCAAATTAATGCTTAAGCTCTCGAACGCCCCTTATAGGTGTTCGCAAGCTTAGCGTTTATCGGCATTAATTATTCACTCATTTCCACCTTCGTATTGACAAAATTTGTACAGTATTTTAACTTATGTCTTATATAAGACATAACGTTAATAATTAGGTGACTTTTACATATGGTATTGAATAAGAAAAACATTCCCAAGGTAGGCTTTGGCCTGTGGAAAATCTCTCAAGAAGACTGCGCTGAAGCCGTTTATAACGCGATTAAGGCGGGTTACCGCCATTTGGATAGCGCCTGTGATTACGGTAATGAAGAGCAGGTAGGAGAAGGTATTAAACGCGCGATAGACGATGGCTTATGTTTACGCGAAGACTTGTTTGTAGCTTCTAAGCTGTGGAATTCATTCCATGCCAAAGAACATGTTGAGCTGGCGTTGCAAAAAAGTTTAGATGATTTGCAGCTAGATTATCTTGACCTGTACTTAGTCCATTTTCCTATTGCTTCCAAGTTTGTACCGATTGAAACACGTTATCCACCAGAGTGGATAGCAGATCCAGATGCAGACAATCCGCGCGTCGAATTAGCCGGTGTGCCGCTAATTGAAACATGGCAGGCAATGGAAGCTGTTTGTGAAAAAGGCCTCGCTACACAAATTGGCGTGTGTAACTACAATACTGGTTTGCTGCACGATTTAATGTCTTATGCCAAAATTAAACCTAGCATGCTTCAGATTGAATCACATCCCTATTTAACCCAAGAAAAACTCATTCGTTTAGCGAAGCAGTATAATATTCAGGTAACCGCGTTTTCACCCTTAGGTGCGCTATCATATTTAGAGTTAGATATGGCAGGCGCAGCTGAGTCAGTGATTGAGCAAAATGTGGTGAAACAAGCAGCGTCGCGCACCGGTAAAACGCCCGCTCAGGTCGTTTTAAGATGGGGCGTGCAGCGCGGTAATGCCATTATTCCAAAAACCTCTCGTCCCGAAAGGCTGATTGAAAACCTAGATATTTTCGATTTTGAATTAAGTGAACAGGAAATGGCAGCTATTTCTGCGCTCAATATTCACCGCCGTTTCAACGATCCAGGCGACTTTTGTGAAGCCGCCTTTAATACTTTTAACCCCATTTACGATTAGGAAAACCGATGACTCTACAAGCAATAAACTATACGCAAGTACCCGGTCAATTAAAGTGCGATGATTCTGTTTTTCCAAGTGTAATTGTGAACGATGGAAGTGTTAAAAACTTGAGTGACAGCAAAGCTTGGATAAGCCAAAATCTACCTGAACTAGAGCTTGAATTAAGACGCTCTGGTGCTATTTTGTTTCGTGGGTTCCCAGTCGACTCTGCCGAAACATTCGATACTTTCTCTAGTGCATTTGCCTATCGCAACTTCACTTATAAAGAATCGTTGTCAAACGCGGTTAGAATTAATTTTACTGAGCGTGTTTTTACCGCTAACGAAGCACCAAAAAATGTAGAAATATATCTGCACCATGAAATGGCGCAAACGCCTGTATCACCCAGTAAAGTTTTTTTCTTTTGTAAAAAAGCTGCTGAGGAAGGTGGTGCTACTCCGCTATGCCGCTCTGATATGCTGTATGAAGAATTAGTTAAACAAGCACCAGCATTAGCCCATGACTTCGCATCAAAAGGATTAAAATACACAACGCATATGCCGGCAGCTGACGACCATGAAAGCGGTCAGGGACGAAGCTGGAAGAGCACCTTAGGTGTAGAGTCAAAAGAGCAAGCCGAAAACAAACTTGCAGACTTAGGCTATCAATGGAAATGGAAGAGCGACGGTAGTTTACAAGCGACTACGCCCGTACTGCCAGCCGTTGTCGACTTGGGCAACATTAAAGGTAAACAAGTGAAGGTGTTCTATAATCAGCTTATTGCTGCTTATTTGGGTTGGAAAGGCGTTAAAGAAAACCCCGCTAGTGCAATTACTTTCGGTGACAACACGCCTATTCCCGTGGATGGATTAGAACTGGTTGCATCTTTGGCAGGACAATTTACGTTTGATTTGGCGTGGCAAGACGGTGATGTTGCCTTAGTTGACAACTATATGGCCATGCATGGTCGCAAACCTTATTCAGGTGAACGCAAACGAGAAGTGCTCGTTGCGCTTGCTATGAACTAGTCAGTTGTCTAGGTTAATTACGCAGCTTAGAACAGCCAGCGCATTCTTACCTGGCATCGCAGTTTCTGCTGTGGTTGGCCTAGCCGCATTATTTTTGAGCAGCCACTATGGCGCGCCAGCAATGCTATTTGCATTACTCTTGGGCATCGCTATGTCATTTATTTACGACGATCCGAAATGCAAAATAGGCGTCGATTTTACTGCCCGGCATATATTGCGCTTGGGGGTCGCCTTATTAGGTCTACGCATTGCATTTGGGGATCTTACTGCAATGGGCTGGAAAACTGGCGCACTGCTCGTTATCGCAGTGGCGAGCACCATTTTAGTGGGTATGTTATTGGCCAAGGCTTTTGGTTTAGAAAAACGCTTTGGTCTACTCACCGGTGGCTCGGTTGGTATTTGCGGGGCTTCTGCGGCGATGGCGATATCAGCAGTACTGCCGCAAAGTAAAGAAAATGACCGTGACACCCTATTAACAATCGTTGGCGTTACCTCCTTGTCTACCATCGCCATGGTGGTTTATCCCATTGTAGCTGCCTATTTACACTTGGATGAGGCGCAGACCAGTCTGTTTTTAGGCGCGACTATACACGATGTAGCCCAAGTCGTTGGTGCGGGCTACTCAGTGTCAGAGCAAACAGGTGATTTAGCCACACTCACAAAGTTGGTAAGAGTTGCGTTTTTAATGCCCGTGGTTATGTGTATTTTACTTGTCCTTAGATTAAATTTTGACGGCACTCAAACAGCTAAAACGCCCGGCGTCCCCTCTTTTTTAATTGCGTTTGCTGTATTAATGGCAATCAATAGCATAGTAGACCTACCTCAAGTTATTACTGACTCAGCAACCGATATTTCGCGCTTTGCCCTAGTAATATCTATTGCGGCTATTGGTATGAAGTCGAATTTAGGTCAAATGCTGACGGTGGGTATCAAGCCTATCCTGTTGCTGGTGATTGAAACATTATGGATTGCTGCACTGGTACTACTTTGTTTACCCTACGTTTAAAAAGCCTGCACCTAAGACAAAAAAAGGCGCCTTAAAAAAGGCGCCTTTACTATAATCAGACATTACAGATTTAGAATTTCGCTCTTAGCTGAATACCGAAGTGACGATCTGCGTCACGCGGTATCTGGTAACGGAAATTGTCACCGCTGTAGGTAGTCACAAATTTTTCGTCCGTTAGATTTTTAGCAATCAGCGATACTCTGTAGGCATCGTCATCAAACGAAAACGCGATGCTACCGTTAATAATGCTGTAGTCAGGTAAAAACGCTTCTGGGTTAGTCACTGCCGTTGTACCTGGCGCTCCTGCAAAAATATCGTCGGTGTACACATATGAGGCATTAAAGAAGATGTCCATGCCATCCATTTCCATTACATACTCACCAGTAAGGGAGTATTTCAAGTCAGGAGAGAAGGGCAAATCGGCGCCTGAACGACCGTCACATGGGTTTAAGCCAACAGGACATCGAAATTCATCAACTACTGCATCTACGCTAGACAAACCACCGGTAAGCAAGAAGTTTTCTGTTGCTTGCCACATAAAATCTACTTCAAAACCTTCGGTTGTTACCGAGCCTGCATTGGTTAAACGGGTGATAAATACGCCGTCTAAATCTTCAGGGTTGTTAGCTTGAAAACCATCTATGTTTGTTCTAAATGCCGCTAGGTTTATGATTAAGTCGTTAGTGGCATATTTATAGCCCAGCTCATAGGCGTCGGAGGTTTCTGGACCAATTGGCAAAGAGTCGGTGTTTGACATATTGTAAAATACGTTAAACGCAGGCCCCTTATAGCCTTGTGAGAAAGTTGCATAAACCATGCTGTCGTCATTAATATCATATTGTGCACCAAGCTTAGATGAAGTATTGCTTTCACTTACACTATTGTCAAAGTCAGTATCGAATCCGCGCACGCCAACGCCTGTTCGGCTATATTGGTCGTCACTGCTGCGGTTATGTGAAAAACTGACTTCGTCGTCGGTGTAGCGAATGCCGAATAAAAGACGCAAATCGTCGTTTATATGATATTTAGCATCTGCAAACACCGCCCAGTTATCAAATTCTGTTTCCATAAAAGCGGTGGCGCTTATAATATCATTCGCGTTACAGCTTAAGCCTTCAGCTTCAATAAAAGCATTAATATCGGTTTCACTAGGGTTAACGACACCAAGGATGTTGCTTAAGTAATCGCCAATAGCAGCAGGAAACTGGCCGTTATTGTTTTGACATGAAGCGTCACGCGAAAAGCTTCTCTCTGAACTTTGTTCCCACCAGAAAAAACCAGCCTGATAATCAAAATCACCGCCTAAAGGGGAAGCAATTCTAAATTCTTGGGATACTTGATCCCACTCTTGTGGGCCGATATCATGCAGCTGAAAGGGAACACCAAATACGGGGAAGGGGAGGTCGCCAGCGGTTGAGGTAAAATCGCCTTCACGAAATTCAGTGTTGTTCCAGCTTCTGTAAGCCGTAATAGAGGTGAAGTCATGATTACCTAAGGGACGGTCTACTTGTATTGAAAACGCTGTGTGATCATCTATGGTGCGGGTTTCAAAATCATGATCAATTTGACGCTGATTTAAATCTAAGTCACCAGTACCGGTACTGTTGGGTGAGGCTTGTGAATCATGACGACCGCTTGGGGTGAGTTCTAGATCGGCGCAGCAAGAGTCGTTAGAGCTTACGGTTTCGAAGATAAATAAAATATCAGTATCGCCTGATGCCTCAATATCGAGCATTGCGCGAAGACCTTCTTTATCGTATCCGTTGGTAGTTTGATTGTTGTAAACATTATTAATGTAACCGTCAAACTGTGATTTAAGCACCGTTAGACTGCCGTTCGCATTATCACTCAAGGCGCCCGATACCCTGCCTTTGAGGCGGTATTCGCTGTCCTGCATAAGGGTTGTTTCAAACACCCCTTCAAAGTCCTCACTAGGGCGTTTAGAGGTCATGTTTACAACCCCTGCAGATGCATTTTTGCCAAACAGTGTGCCTTGAGGTCCGCGCAGTACTTCAATTCTTTCTAAATCGTATAAATCAACGAATGCTTGTCCTGAACGGCCAAGCACAACACCGTCAACAACGGTAGATACGCTAGGCTCTGCCGCGACACTAAATGATATAGTACCGATACCGCGAATGGTGATAGCAGAGTTTCGCGTGGTGTTACCTTTTCTGAAGCTAACAGACGGCACAAGTGCTTGAAGCCCTTCAATGTTAGCGGAGAACGCCGAGTTTATTTGATCTTCGCGCAGCACAGTCACTGCGACTGGGACCTCGTTTAGATTTTCAACACGTTTTTGTGACGTAACAGTAATCGTTTCAAACCCTTTTTCAACCTTTTCAGCTTGTTCTTGCGCGCTTGCCGTTATACCTAATGATAAGCATGTTGTTAGCGCTAATGCTTTTGCAATACTTTGTTGCAACGAGCTCAGTCTAAATTTCATTTTGTTCTCCAAGTTTCGTGTGTGTCATGAATTACCAATGTCCCCCCAATTTAATTGTACTGGTTAATTTGGGTATGGCATTTACTGGTTTTATAGTTAGTTGATAAGCACAAACCGACAACTACGACTTGAAAATAGCTTATCTTTTTTGTCTTTACCTTTAGTGTCTTATATAAGATAGAAGATAAGGTAAAATTTACCCAATTAGTTAACAGGATGCAACTTATTTGTTGTTAATATATGTTTTTAAAGTGAAGTTTTTCGCTGCCTAGCATCGCAATCGGCTACGGAGCTTTCTACTAGGTCCAACCACTCGTTTCCAAATTTACTAATGAACCATGCGCGCATGTTGCTAGATGCATCTTTGAAAGCTTGTTTTTCGGCTACTGTCGGACGATAGACTGTTCCGCCGGCTTGCTCGAAAATTCGATAAGAATTTTCTTCTTCTGTAGCCACTAGGTTGTTGGCGGCAGCCTGCTGTTTTTTAAAACCTTCTTCAACGATAGCTTGAATATCCGTAGGTAAGGATTGCCAGACAGGTTCTGAAAACCACCATAGTGTCGCCATGTATGAATGCCCATCGAGAATTATGTACTTTAAATGCTCTTGCAATTTGGCGCCTATAATATCTTGGATACCATTTTTACTGCCTTCCACTACGCCGGTGGCCAATGCCGTGTAAAGCTCGGCCCACGAGATAGGGGTAGGGTTTGCACCTAGCTGTTTAACTAACTCTTGCTGGATTTCTGCTGGTGTTGTCCTAATCTTTTGTCCTTTCAGGTCTGCTGGCGTGCGTATTGGCTTATCTGTAGTCGCAAAATTACGCCACCCGCCAGTGTTAGCGATGCCAATAAGGCGAATATTTAAAGAGCGCTGCAGTACTTCTTGCCTTATTTTGTCTAGTATTGGGCCATCTAATACACACAAAGCCTGCTCATCGCTAGTAAACAAATACGGTAAATCTAAAACCTGAGCGGGTGCAAAAAAGTTACCTGTGCCGCCTACGGTGCTGGGAAACATTTCCAGTACACCCTGCTGAAGATTACTGATACATTCGGGCACACTGCCGCAAAACTGACCCGAGGTGTATATGTCAACTTGCACACGGCCCTTACTTTCGGCTTCTACGTACTCTTTAAATGCAATTAAACCCACATAGTCTTCGTCTTGGGTTGAAGCCTGAATAGCTGCCTTTATAGTAAACTCCGCTTTTGTGCTTGTAGAGCGCAGCACACCAATAATGCTGACTACAAATACCAGTGCATAAATGCTTAACAATACAATACGTTTTCTAGTCATAAAGGCGAATCCTTAGGCAAAGCCAAAAAGGCGAGGAAGCGTCATTGTGATCGCAGGAAAATACGTAATCATAAATATAACCAGAGCTTGAACTGCCAAAAATGGCAGCATTTCTAAGGCTATATTTTCAGTCTTTTCACCCGACACCGACGCAGCCACAAACAGCACTAAGCCCATTGGAGGTGTGGCTAAACCAACCGTTAAGTTAACGCACATAATAACCGCGAAATGCAGCGGATCTATGCCCAGTGCTATAAAGATAGGCGCAAGCACCGGCCCCAGAATCAGAATAGCCGGTCCGGCATCTAAAAACATACCAATGGCAAACAAGAATAAATTGATAATTAACAAAAGTAGCAGCACATTCGATGTAATCTGCATAATGTTAGTGGCGAGTGAATCAGCTAGTCCTGATACTGTAATTATCCAGGCAAAGGTAACCGCTGAGCCGACCAGCAGTAAAATAGTGCCCGACTGCACAGCGGCGTTCACGAGTATAAGCGGTAACTGGTTTAATTTAAGTGTGTTGGTGATAAACAAGGTCACAATAAATGCATAGCCAACCGCAACAGCAGCTGCTTCAGTTGGGGTGAAAACGCCCGCTAAAATACCGCCTAATAAAATTACGGGGGTTAATAAAGGTAAAAAAGATACCTTAAAAGCAGATCCTCGTTCTCCCCAAGTGGCTTTTTGATTAGCTATGGGATAATTACGTTTCTTAGCGATACGGTTGGTGACTATCATTAAGCCAGCGCATATCAATAAACCCGGCAGTATCCCAGCTAAGAACATACCCGCCACTGAAACGTTCATAATAAAGGCGTATAAGATCATGATGCCAGAAGGGGGTATAATGGGCCCAATCACGGATGAGGCCGCGGTAACTGCTGCGGCGAATCGTCGACTATAGCCATTTTGCTCCATGGCCGGAATGAGCATTTTACCCAAGGCAGAAGTGTCTGCCACTGCTGAGCCTGACAAGCCTGCAAACAGCACCGAAGACAGTATGTTTACCTGAGCTAAACCGCCTCGATAATGGCCAATAAGGGTTTTACAAAAGCGCACAATAGACTGTGTAATGCCGCCTTGATTCATCAATTCACCGGCGAGTATGAAAAAGGGCACTGCCATTAGTGGAAATGAATTCATGCCTGAAAATAAGCGATTTAACAGAGCTGAAAAATACACCTCGTTTCCATCAATCATTAAGCTAACGCCGGGCCCTACCAATAGCGCGAATACGACGGGAGTGCCTGCGGTTAGCAGTAATACAAATATCCATATATAGCTTAGTGACATGCTATTGCGATCCTTGATTTGAAATAGTTGCCTTTGACGACTCGCCATTGTGCTGCTGGTCATTATTAGGTGGACTGTTATTTGACTCATCGTTATATGGCACTAGTGGGGATGTGAGCTGTTGGATAAGTCTTTCAATGCCGACTAAAAATAATGAACCAAAGGCAAAAGGCATACACAGGTAAAAAACCCATAGTTTAATCGCAACAGAGGCCGCGGTTATAGTGGTTCCCCCGGCGACAAAGCTTAAGCTTTGCTTGAAAAATATGGCGCTAATAAGCATGACTAATAAAGTAATTATTATTTCAGCAATGCGCTTAGGTAGAGCAGGTAAGACTTCGTGAAACATGTCAATTGACACATTCAAGTGTTCTCTGTAAGCCCATGGCGCCACCAAACAAGCTATCCAGACCATGGCATATTTAGATAATTCTTCGGTCCACGTTAAAGAGTCATTTAATACATAGCGAAAAAAAACTTGCGCTAAAATCATAACGACCATCATGGCTAACAAACCGCCTGCAAAGTATTTTGCAACTTTGGCGACATGAAAATTGAAGCTACCTAATACCGCATTGAGCTTTGTAATATATGATTTCATAATCAGGGCGTTCTCATTGATTTACGCTTATTGTCATTATTTTTTTTATAATGAAAGATCGCTCTCTGGCCAATGGGGTAAGTCCTTGTTTTGCGTATAGTCACTTTCCAGCATCTCAACGTTTTCAACCTCAGCACCAATAGGAATTGAGTGCTCAGCAGGCATGAACACCGCTAATTCATCCAGTTCTAATGTAAGGTCTAGCAGTTGATGCCCGCTATATTTTTCTTTTGTCGGGAAGCGTAGCCAGTTTCCTTGCGGTAAATAAAGCGTAACTTTACCGTCTGGATTGGTACAGGGGGCAACTAGTAAGCTATCGCCAAACATAAATTGCATTTCAAAGCTGTGCGTAAGACCTTGCTCTGGAAAAGCTAAGGGCATAGCTCGCATAACGGGCAGTCCACTCTCGCTGGACTGGCGCATGGTATCGTATATATATGGCATGAGCCTATAGCGTAACTTTAAGGCTTTTGTTGCGGCGCGCTCAGCTAGTGAACCATAACTCCATGGTTCACGCTGGCCTATGCCGTGTAATCTTATATGCGCTGAAAACACGGCCGCTTGGGTCCATCTAACAAATAAGACGGGGTCGCGAGTATCTTTATAAAATCCGCCTACGTCGGTGGCAAAAAAAGGTGCTCCCGACATACCCCAAGACAATGCGCCTCTAATACTGCCGACTAATCCGCCCCAGTCAGCCTGTGGATCGCCTCCCCACTGACTTGGAAAACGCTGCGAGCCTGTCCACGCTGAACGACTAAATAAGAACGCGCCAGTTTTACAATACTTTTGCGCAGCTTCGTACACGCATTGGTTGTAGAGCAAGCTATAAACATTGTGCAGTCTTTTACCACCGTCGCCATTGTAAGCAAGCATATTGTCGTTATCGACTTGTTCGCCAAAATCTGCTTTTATCATATCAATGCCTAAGTCAAATAAAGGTTTGTGAGATTCTAACCAAAACTGATAGGCATCTGGGTGAGTGAAATCAACAATACCCGATTCTGGCAAAGGCGTTAGCACTTCAGCAAATGCACTCATGTCCCACCCGTAGCGATAAGCTTGGCCACTTCGCTTGTCTTTCAAAAGCCAGCCTTTACGAGCCATTTCATCAAACAATTTGTTGTTGACAGACACTAAAGGATATTCCCAAATGCATACCTTGAACTGCTGTGCTTTGAGTGCGTTTATAACAGCGGCGGGATCGTCAAAGCGCTTAGCGTCCCACTCAAATGCAAATCGCGTGTCAGTATCTTGCCATGCTCTGCCGTCGAGCGTTATAACATCGCAGGGCATGTGTTTGTCGCGCACTGCTTTGGCTGTTTCTAATAATTCAGGCACATCTTTGTAATAGGCTTTTGAAAGAATTACGCCTAGGCTCCATAATGGAGGTACAGGAGATCTGCCTGTTAACTGTGTATATTGCTCAATAATCAGTGCGCCATTAGCACCATCTAATAAGAAAAGATCAAGCGCGTTGTCTTCAACTAACACGCAATAAGCTCGCTGTGACCAGTTAGCATGTCCTACAGAATGGGTGACCGGTGATGGCGTATGCACAAAAAGGCCCCAACCTTTTGTACTCCAAGCAAAAGGCGTGTTTTTATATGAAATTTCAGCGTTCACGCCTAAGGCATCGTGGTTATAAGACCTTACTAATTGTCCCCGTTTATTCAACGCCGACCACTTTTCACCTAGGCCGTACACGGGTTCTTGCGCGTCTAGATTGATACTAAATAACCAGCCCTCTTCTGTTTTTGCCATGGGCGGTAGCCTGAACTGGCGGACAAAATGACCGTCGCTAGGTGTTTTTTGTATGGTGTTACCTGACTTTTTCCATTCAAAGGCGAATGGACTATGCTGTATTTCAATGCGGTGATTTTTGGCGCTAATGTGGGTATGAGTTGTGCTGGATTTTATGGCGGCCTCAAAAGGCGAAGGCTCATATACAAGTATTCCATAGTTGTTTACATCGCACTTTAGTGCATTCTGGATCCTAATACCCATTTCGTTAATGCTTAAGGTCAAATTACCGTGGTTAGTCGGGATCAATATTGATCCACAGGGTAAAATGCGACATTCATCAATAACTTCAGTCTGTACAACACGGTTCCAGTCGGGTGTAGAAAGTTCAAACACGTCGTTCAAATCCTTAATAAATGGTGGTTAAAGGCTATGCATATGGTAGATTATAAATGTGCACTGACGCTGCAAAAGAGCCTAAAAGTATGAATGCTCTAGCCTATTATTTGATGACTTATGAATTAGTCTAAGCATCTAATAAGCCAGCAAGCTTTGTCTTGTATAAGACACAAGTTAGTATAGTGTTAAATTATTGTCAATTACCATCTGCGTTTTAATACATAATTGAGTGAAGTGCAGCATGGATAAGTTTTCAAACGTGTAAACTGCAGCAGAATATTGCCGCTATTAGTCACTTTATACCGACTCTTTTTCTTAAGCTTATTTTAGTGAATTTATGAACAATAACAGATTTGACAATAAACTCAGCCAAACAGGCTTATCCTTTCAGCCCCTGTATATGCAGGTTGAAGAGCATGTTAAGCAGCTTATTGTAGAGCAGCGTTGGAAGCCGGGCGAGATGTTACCTAATGAGTTTAAGCTCGCAGAAGAGCTTGGTGTTAGTCAAGGAACCGTTCGAAAGGCACTCAATGGCTTAACGGGGACTAAAATACTCACCCGTCGACAGGGAGTAGGAACGTTTGTATCGGAGCATACAAATCAGCATAGCCTTTACCGTTTTTATCCGATCATCCGTGATGGAAAAACGCCCGAATTACCAAAAGCAGAGCTGCTATCGCTTACACTTATAAAAGCACCTAAAAACGTTGTCAGTGCGTTTGGGGCTAAAGCGAATATGAAAGTATTTGAGGTCCTTAGACGCAGAATTCTTAACAACGAATTTTGTATATTTGAAAAGATATATTTGCCATATGTTTATTTTCGCGAATTAGAAGGGCTCGAAGATTTACCGCACACGCTTTATCATTTTTATCAAACTCAATTTAACCTTACTGTGCAAGACACCACTGACCGTATTAAAGCGGATATAGCCAGTGCTCAAGACGCAAAGCTACTGGCTATCCATATTGGTGAAGCACTTTTAGAGGTGGAGCGCATAGCCCATTCAATTGATGGGAAAATAATTGAATTTAGAATAAGTCGCTGTAGAAGTGATAAATATCATTATTTAGTAGAATCAAAATGAGCAAGCAAAGTTTGAAACAGCGACTGTTTGCCGCCTTACTTATCGCCAGCTCGGGATCTATAACGCGCTATACTCCCCCGCCATTATTTTATAAAGGCTATTGACTAAATAATCACCGCTGGCCTCTTTCAGAACGAAGCCTTTAACCTCTAATTTCAGTGCCCGCTCTACATACATAGCCTACTCAGGAATGCCTATTCATGTATCCAATATTTGACGACAATTTGCTTGGCCGCCACATTGACTGACTAATTACCAAACTATGAGACACTCATTGACTCATTAAAAATCAAACTAAAAATAGGATTGAATTGGTGATTTATGACTAAAATGATGAGTCTGTCAGCGAGACGAGAAATGATACTCGGGGTAAATAATTCATATGGTAGAGCCTCTAAATCTGAAAAAACCAAAATATTGGATGGGTTTGTTGCTGCAACTGGGTATGAAAGAAAATATGCTACTTTGCTACTATCAAAGAAAATTCAGCTTCCTCCGCACGAGCGTAAACGTAAGCGGCCAGGCACACAAATATAAGATGAACAGTTTGTTCATGTACTTACCGTTGTTTGGAATACCGCCAATCAAATATGCTCGAAGCGCTTTGTACCTTTTATTTCTAACTTAGTTAGCGCCATGAAACGCCACGGTCACCTTCGAATAACTGAAGAGGTTAGAGATAAGCTTTTAAAGGTAAGTCCTGCTTCTGTTGATTGACTACTTCAAGTTGAGAGGCAACGCCATGCTGATGGCATTAGCCATAGCAAAACAGGTACTCTTTGGAAAAATCAAATACAAGTTCGTACATTTGCAGATTGGGACGACGTATCACCTAATTTTTTTGAAGTGGAGTTAGTTGCGCATTGTGGTGGCGACCCAAGAGGCGCATTTCTGAATACCTTGACGATGGCAGATGTCACTACCGGTTGGCTTGAATGTATGCCGCTAGTAAAAAAGAGTGCTAGTAATGTTATTGGTGGAATAAACATTACGAGAAAACTACTTCCCTTCGACTTAAAAGGTCTTGATACAATGGAGGTAGCGAATCCATTAATTATGAGCTTCTTGATTACTGTGAGAATAATCAAATTACCTTTACACGAGCTCGAACTCATAAGAAAAACGACCAAGCGCTGACGCCATATCAACGATTAATTAAAGTTGCATCTGTTTCAGCAACAACAAAAGAAAAACTTGAAGTGGAATATCTTACACTCGACCCCGTTAAAATTTTGGCCGAATTAAAACGTCTGCAACAGAATTTATTTCAATTTTCTTGGCATAATAATGCTCAGGTTGACGTTATAGCTGAAGAAGATCAACCCAATGACGTGACAGCACAAGAAACAAAATTGGACGATTCCACTAAAATTGATTACTTTAATTACAATAAACCAAAAGGTAACCGCAATCTTCCAAGGAACTATAGAACAAGAATAGATCCGTTTGAACAGGTCTGGGATGAAGTGAAATTAAAACTTGAGTTGCAACCAGAAACTTATGCTCGTGAAATAATTGAATGGTTGTCTAATAAATATCCTGGTGAATTCTCCAAAGATCATACTCGAACCCTTGCGACGAAGGATTCAGAAATGGCGAATACAAACCAAAGGTTACGAAGAGAAAATGGTTGAATTAATGCTCTAGACTCAGCTAAATAGGGTTTAGGATTAATAGTTTTTTTTAACGAGGCAATACGACAGGCCAAGGTAATTGACATTTAATAGTCTTGTTCTTGCGAATTGATTTTCATAAGCTACGTGGCTACGATGTTTTAGTTGGACAAGTGCTGGTGCAATTAAACCCAACAAAGCCCTAAAATTTTGCTCGGACCAGATTTGATAATTACTGATTGTTTTACTAAGAGGTCCTTAGTAAGGTTTACCGCCACACAACGCACAGGCCCCATACACCGATAAGAGTAATGAGGCCTTGACCAAACATGATGAATAAAAGTTATTAAGATTGGTTAACACTTCTTTATATGTAGTTTATGCATGCTTTACGCTTTATCACCTAAGGCTTTAATGTTTTCAGGCAGACGCTCGTTAGAACCGTACATAAAGTGATTTGACATATTTTCAGAAAAACGACTCGCTTCAGTAGTAATACCTACTGCTTCTGCCATTTGACGAAGCAACATTGGCGATGCACCACAGCAAACACCTAAGTAATTAATCCCTAGGGCATAGGCATCTTTTGCAAATTGTCCAATCTCATAGCGGTTACAGTAAAGCGGGTCTAATGCTGTCGGGAATGCACGACCATGTGGTGCAGGGCAAGTACAGCTATCGTGGTCAGATAAGTTAAAGAAAGTCGGCTCCTTTTCGTTAGTACGGTAAGGAATTGGCAAGGCGGCTACATGGCAAGATACCGCAGCACGTATTTCTTTGAGGTATGGCAACATCGTTTGAGGACCGCGAAAACAGTTTAAGCCAACTACATCTGCACCACGTTTTTCAAGCTCTACGCAAGTCTCTACTACACTTACGCCGTCTTGCATTTGGTTGCTTGCCATTGGCGCCAACGTAATAATGACTGGTAAGCCACTAGCCTTAGCCACTTCTAATGCGGTGTAAGCTTCTTCTGCATAGTAGAAAGTTTCACCAATAATAATATCCGCACCTTCTTCAACAGCCCAGCCAACCATTTCTTCAAACATGCTGCGCACTTCCTGCTGCTTGTTTGTATCAGTTGGATGCCAAATGTTAGTATTTGAGATGTTACCAGCCATAAGGTTGCCTGGCTTGCTGTCAGCTACTTTTCTAGCAATTTTTAACGCTGCACGATTTAATGGTTCTAGCAACTCTTCTTTACCGATAACACGCATTTTTTCACGGTGACCATTGTAAGTAAAAGCTTCTACGATATCAGAGCCTGCACGCTGAAAATCACGGTGCAATGACTCTAATACTTCCGGGTGTTCCAAAGCAACTTCTGGCACAAACTCACCTGCTGTTAAGTAACCGCGACGTTCTAATTCGAAAAGAAACCCTTCTGCGCAAATTACAGGGCCTTTATTGATGTGTCCTGCTAATTCAACCAGAACAAAAGAGCGATACGACTTTTGACAGGCCTCCACCTAGACTACTCACTCAAAAATAGCCAACTAAAAACGGAACGCATTATCCATTACCTTCTACCAGTCGTCATTGTTGCTCATTGTATTTAAGTACAAGTTTCATATTGGGTAATTCGAGCAGAAATGGCTCACGAAGCACCTTGACTTTACAGCCTCATTTGTATGTCGATTTAGACGTTAACGTGCAGTTGGCAATAACGGCGAGTTTAAAATAAACTTTACAAGTTCTATTTGCTAGTTAAACCAAAATAGACGGTATACTAGTCGTAGTTTGTACTTACGCTAGTCCTTACTAAGCATCAAATAGCCTTGTCCGTGGATGGTTAATATTTCTATCTCGCTATGCCTTAACAGACCTCGTAATTGTGAAATCGTTACATTTACATTATTAAGGACTTTATTTTGTGCTCCCCAAACATATTCAACTAAAAAGTCTCTACTTAACACCTCCCCTTTATACCGATGAAACGCGCATAACATCCTATATTTTGCTTGGTTTATCTGGCTTTTTTCACCATGTATAGAAATATTTATTCGGGTTACAACAATCCCTTCTGAAAGTATTAGATCATCGTATTTAAACGGACAATTAAAACAAAACGCAACACAAATAGAATTACTGTGACTCATACTAACCTGATATTTAGGTTGATTACCCATTTTATATAATGTGTCTATAATTGATATGTCATCATTAATGTATTCTGAGTTATTAATTATATACCTGTTTTTTAAAAACCTTTTATCAGTCATCTCTGGCCTGCCGCATTATAACAACATTCTTTGTTGCGGGGTACTGTTTATACAACGGGCGAAGGTGTGTCTACAAATATAAAATTATAAAAAATTATAAAAAATTATAAAAAATTATAAAAATAATAAATAGCTGATATTCAACATCCACTTTAAAAATAAATTTTCTGATATTTTCACCCAAGCAATAAATGATGTTTTAATTGCGTATTTGTAATTTTACCACTAATGGCGGATGATCTGATCAGTACATAGTGGTAATATCTTCTAAGCACTGGAATACCCAGCGTGCTGGTGAGGTTTGTATTTAATATTGCGGAATTAGCAGCCTTTTTCTACCACAGTTTTAAGGATTTGATGCTCTAAGTCTGCATACAGTCGCCAGTTGCCAGTTGACAGCAGCTGACTTTATGCTAAGCCTTTCAGGGAAATCACGCCTCAATAGGTTCCTTATTCGAAATTTTTGTAGCCATCCTGCAACAATTAAGTGTTGAACAGGCTACTTGTCTTGAATGTGCCAGTGTTGGAAGTAAGCTAACTTGGGGTAAGAAAAGGTGTTTCACACCGCTCTTTTTTACCTAAAGTTCGAATAAGCTTAGCTTTTATTTACATTTGATGAGTAAACGAATATGAATATTGAATCTTTTAATCAGCTTTGTGCGGCTAAAGCTGCCACTAGCCATGTAGTGCAGTGGGGTGGGTCTAGTGTATATAAAGTAGGCGGTAAGGTATTTGCGCTGGCTAATATCGACAAGCTTGGACATTTAGGCATAAGCTTTAAAACCTCTGCGCTTAATTTTTACTTTTTAAGTGATAAACTTGGCTATCGACCTGCGCCTTACATGGCCTCTAGAGGTATGAAGTGGATACAACAATATAACGCGCCAGCCTCTTTAGATGAAGAATTGATATATTATTTAGATGAGTCGTATCGCCTTGTGTCCTTAGGCTTTAGCAAAAAACTACAAAAGGAACTTGGACTTAATCAAGGCGCTTAAGTGCTAAATAGGGAAACTAAAATTCTACCGGTTGAATACACTAAGCATATGTATTATCGTCTACCGCTATATTTACTCCTATCTCCTTAAAGAGAACGCTATGAAACTTCCGATTGTTCAATCTTATGCAGGCTTTGCTATGGCTTTAGCAATCGCCTTTATGACCGTGCATACCAAAGCGACCACCACAGATCTTATTAATGAGCAGCAAAAAGCAAATGCACAAGCGTTAATGGAAAAAGCCTTAAAAAGCGATTTAGCGTATGAAATTGTAGAATCTTTGACCACAGAAATTGGCCCAAGACTGGCAGGCTCTGAGGCTGAAAAACGCGCTCGTGACTGGGGCGTAAAGCTTGGCAAGGAACTCGGTTTTGATCGTGTGTCAGTTGAAGAATTTACCATGCCGTATTGGGTACGTGGTGAACTCAAGGTCGCACTAAGTGCTCCTTATGCACAAGAGCTATACGCAACAGCTTTAGGTGGCTCAGGCGCTTCGACCAATAATATTGATGCGCCTATTGTCTACTTTCGAAATCTTGATGAAATTGCTTACGTTAAAAGCGGCGATTTGGCAGGTAAAGTCGCGTTCATCGACGGTGACCTCATGGTGCCCAGCCAAACAGGTGCCGGTTATGGCCCATCAAATCAAAAGCGTAGGGTTGGTTGGCAGCATGCCGAGCGCGGCGGTGCCCTAGCCCTTATGATTAGGTCTGTGGGGTCAAACTCTCAGCGCTTTCCACACACTGGCATGATGAGTGCCTTAGAGGACAAGTGGGCCAGTATTCCAGTCGTGGCACTATCTAATCCTGACGCGGATCAGCTACGCCGCTTATATAAGCTAGGCGAGCCTTTGAAAGTTAGCATAGCCTCAACAGCACAGTGGAAAGGTGACGTGAGCAGCGGTAATGTCATTTTGGACTTGATTGGAAGTGAGCGCCCAGAGGAAATTGTGCTTATAGCCGGGCACTTAGACAGTTGGGACGAAGCAACCGGTGCTTTAGATGACGGCGCAGGCATTGGTATTACCGTTGCGGCTGCAAAACTGATTGCCGAATTGCCCACTAGGCCAAAACGCACTATTCGAGTGGTGATGTTTGGCGCAGAAGAAGTTGGATTACTGGGCGCTTTTGCTTATGCCAAGAAGCATGCAGATAATCTACATAATCATGTTTTGGCTACCGAGTCAGATTTTGGTGCGCGCACTATTTGGCGCTTAGTCTCTAATGTGAACCCAGACGCTAATGCGACGATTGATGCCATTGGTAAAATTCTTGAGCCCTTAGGCATAGTGCGCGGCGGCAGTGATGTACCCGGAGGCGGTCCAGATATAATTCCGATGGCGCGCGCAGGTGTGCCCACCATTCGATTGGAACAAAACGGTATGGACTATTTTGATTATCACCACACACCAGACGACACGCTAGATAAAATTATACCCGAGGAGCTAAAGCAGAACGTCGCCGCCTATGCAGTGACCGCATATTTGGCTGCCGACGCGACTGCTGATTTTAGGCCTGAGGCAAAAACAAGGTCTGAAGAGGATTAACTGAGCTTTTTATCCTGCAAGAAAAATATCCGGTAGTGTCATATCTAAGACGATTGCAAGTAAGCTTTACATTATAAGCTTACTTGTAGTCGTCTTTAGTACAAATAGTCCGTTTAGCTTGCCGTTCTCATAAGGTGCGCTAATTCTTTTTCTATATCAGCAGCAGATATATCAGACATATCTTCAAACGCTATATTTTGCGCGGCTATCGTTCTTTGCAGGGTTTTCCCTTCAATACAACTGGCTATTGGCAGTAGCGATGCCATTTCGTCGAGCTTTCCGCTGCAGTGTAAAACGATATCGCAGCCTGCGCCAAAAGCTTGCTGCGCGCGCGACGAAACAGTGCCCGATAGTGCATGCATATTGATGTCGTCGGTCATAATAAGGCCGTCAAATCCAATTAAGCCGCGCACAATGGTGTTAATCACGACGGGGCTGACCGTGGCGGGTAGGTCGGGGTCTATTTGCTGGAACACGATGTGCGCGGTCATTGCCATGGCTTCATTATTAAAAGCGTTAAAGGGCATAAAGTCCCATGCTTGCAAGTCATCGATCGAGGCGTTTACTTGCACCAGCGCCAAATGACTGTCGCTGGTGGCGCGTCCATGTCCAGGCATGTGTTTTATGACAGGGGCTACGCCAACGTGCTTTAGGCCATTGACTATTTGCTTGCCTAAGGCGATGACACTTTGCGGATTTTGTCCTAAGGCACGCTCGCTAATAATGCTGCTGGCATTTTTTTGTGGAACATCAAGCATAGGGGCACAGTTTGCATTTATGCCCAGCGCCTTTAGCTCTAAGCCGGTCAGCATGGCGTTTAGCAAGCAGGCACGTTTAGCAAGCTCTGCATCTTGCTGGAACATAGTAGCAAATACCGTAGGGCTTGGGGGAATGCGCCAGTGCGTGTTGGGTAAGCGTGAAACGCGGCCGCCTTCTTGGTCGATAAAAACCATTAGTTGGGTGCGCTGCATCGCTTTTTTGCAGTCTTCTATCAGGGCAGTGACTTGTACAGGACTGCTTATATTTCGCGCAAAAAGGATAATTCCCCATGGCTGTAGTTCGCTAAAAAGAGCACGCTCACTCGCTGTTAACTTAGTGGCACTGCATCCTACAATGACGTTGCTGGGCACTGCATTTACTCCTTTATATTAAATGACTACTATTGCGCTTGAATGCCTGTGCTAGGGCAAACTAATTTTACCAAAGCAAGTTGCGGGAATATTGTCGCTATTAGTAAATACATCACTAGTGCCAAACAAGGTCTGATTGGCCAGTACGGCAAATAAGGCCGCTTCTTTAGCGTCGGGATCAATACCTAGTTCGATAGCCGACTTAACGCTAATATTAGGCAAGCACTGCTGTATATTGTTGCGTAAAACAAGATTATGAACGCCGCCGCCGCTGACATACAAAACCGTTTCTGCGTGATCTTCACCGTGTTTTTGCAAATTCTGTGAGCAAGCTTTGTTTATCGCCTTACTAACGCTTTGTGCGGTAAACATGGTTAAGGTTGCTAGCAAGTCGCAAAAACTTTGTGCCACTATCGGAAAGCTTTTTAGCAAAGAAGTCTGGTTCATTTGTATTGCATCAAGCATAAAATTCAAATGATAACTTTCTTGGCCGGTGGACTTATTCGCGCCTAGGTAAGCATCGTTTAATGAGGCTGCTTGTAAGTTAAATATCGACAGTAAGGTTTCGTCTATTATTCCTTTAGCAGCGAAATCTCCATTCTGATCATACGCATGATTGAAGGTCGGTAGTGACGTGGCATTAGCATCTGATGTTTGTAAATATTGGGCGTGGCGAATGGCCACATCCATTAAGGTGTTGCCGGGGCCGGTGTCAGCGCTTACTACCCCCGAAAAACTATTTTCACAAGGTATATACGTGAAGTTAGCAATGCCACCAATGTTTAATAGAATGCGGTTTTCATGCCTGCTAGCAAATAACAAGAAATCTGCATAGGGCACTAATGGCGCACCTTCGCCACTCGCGGCAATATGTTTTTGCCTGAAATCACTTACGGTCAGTATTTGCGTAATATAAGCAAGGTGACAACCGTCGCCAATTTGAAGTGTTGCTGAAGCCCTAGTCGCCGCGGTGCCATCTGCATTAGGGGGCATTGGCAGTGTCTTGGGCGCATGAAAAACGGTTTGCCCGTGGCTGGCCAGAATATCTACGCTTGCAGGCTCAATATTCCATTGCTTAAGACTCGCTAACACCATAGCTGCGTGCTCTCGGGCAATCCACGCATTTGCTTTTGTGACCTCATGCAGGGGGGCTAATGGGTTGGCAAACAAAGGGCGCACTTTGTTCAGATATTCGTCGCCATAGGGCACGCAGGTAAAGTGCTTAACGCTTAGTTGTGTATGGATGCCATGACCTTTTACTTCGCATAGCGCAATGTCTAAGCCATCAAGTGAAGTGCCACTCATTAAACCCACAATAATGCGCGTTTTACTTTTCAGTGTAGAAAGGGTCGTCAATGCTGCGTTCATGTGCACAATTCCTGTGAGCTTAAGTTCATTTATATGATGTCACAAGTATTGATTCGTTTCTTATAATAAGGCAGCGTAAAGTAGTTATCTGCGGCAAAATAAGTCAAGCGCTTCTCAACGCTTTTTCCTTTGAACATGTCATTAAATACCGCCTGCAATTCAGCGTTTTTAGTAGCTGCATCGCTTATATAGTAGCTGTGTTTGTTTCCCACTTCGTTTGCTTCGCTTACATCAATATATACAACATGCTTGCTGTTCAGGTTTTTCAAATACTGACCAAGGCGGGCTCTTTGTTCTTTGCCTGGTTTGACACGCGAGGCGCTTAGTGCTGCATCGTTTTCGTTTATGACCACATGAATGCGATTGCGAACGTCTATAGTGTCAGCCCAGTTTGCATGATGTTTGTTGTTGGTGTCAGCGGCGACTAAGTTTATATTGTCAAAGACAAGTTGACTCGTGACGTTGTCGCTTGTCATTAGAGAATGCTTGAGTAAATAATTACCCATGCTGTGACAAAGCAAGTTTATTTTGACAGTGCATACTTTACTGACCAGTTCACTATAAAGTGCTGCAGCTGCCATTGGGTTTTTATTACCTTTATACTTGGCTCCTACCTTGTGCTTAATGCTAAGTAGATTGGTTTCACTAAGCAGGGTGTGAAAGTAGTGAATTTTGCCAACAAATCTATTAAATGCGCCAGATGATGCTCTAGCATCTGCTTTATCACTTAGGTATGAAGCTGTGCCAGAAACAGCACCGCCGCCGTTGGCTGGCCACGTAAACGGCACCACAATAACGTCATAAAGGGCCTCTAGTTGCTGTGCTGCGCGCAATACATCTGACACATCGTTGTTGTATCCGTGTACAAAGAAAAGAATCGCTTTATTTTCTTCGCTCGCTTGGGTAAAAAGCTTACAGGCTACTTCTAAGGATCCATGCCATGGCAAACTGGTATCTATAGTTAGGTGGTGATCTTGGGCAAGTTTCTTTACTTGGGCGGGTGTTAATGCATCTTTTATCGCAGACACTTTCCATTTCTTATTTACTTCGTTGACCTCTACAATCCTAAGTTCGTTTGGGCCCTTAGCATTCGGTTTATCGCCAAATACTCTTATGGTAGTGCCGTTTGAAACAGATCTGTTGGTAACTAAGTACATATGCAACTCCCTCTGACATTTGATATGAAGAAAAAAATGCTGATCTTAAAGCATACTCAATTTCAAGCGTAAGGCAAAATTTATCTGTTGTTAGCGCAAGAAGCGGCTAAGAAAGGCTTGCCGCAACAAGCAGATTATTGTAGTAATCCTTTATACACAATATTGGCTTGCTCAAAATTATTACTTTTTTCAAGAATGCAGGCTAATAAGGCCTTGTCGCTTGCGCTACCATCAAGATCTAGGGCTTTGCTTACGGCTTTTTTGGCGAGTGCATAATCACCTGTGTTGTAGGCCAAGTTAGCTAGCACTGAATAAAGCCCGGCTTCGTCAGGACTTTTCTTTATCTCTTGCTCAATAAATGTAATGGCCAGCGTTGGGTTAGGATGGTTAAGCTGTTTGAATAATTTGAAATAGCCTTTATGCTGCTGCTTACTTGCAACAGCCACAAGCTCTTTTTCTGCCTCGGCCGATTGGCCTTGGTCAATCAATAGCTGCAAATAAATAAGCTGATTAGCTTGGTCTTTACGCTCGCTGCGGCTTAGCTGCTGCCAATGCGCTGTTAAGGCGTTGGCTCCATGCTTACTGGCAATAGCGGCAAATTCGCCAGTAGTCCATTGAGTTGCCCAGGTAAAATAGTCATCGCCCAGCAATCTTTTATTCTGTTTTGCTAAGGCTTGAATTTGTGGCCAATCGCTAAGGCCTTTTAATACCTGCAATTTAAGGCTAATAAAAGATTTAGTGTTGCGAATTTTACCCGTAACACTGCTTAGCAGGTTCATGGCTTCTTCGCTTTTATTATTAAGCAAACATATTTCAGCCTGCTTCATTAAGGCAAGTGGTTCAGCTTTGTGGAAGTCCATTGCGCTTATTAAGTCAGCTTGGGCTTGTTGCAGATTGCCGGCTTGGCGTTCAAGCTCGGCGGCAATTAAGTAATTACTGCCTTCAAAATTACCTTTTTTGGTTTTGCGAATAAGGTTTAGTGCCGCTTGCTGTTCATTCATTAACATCGCATTTATGCTTTGATAAAACGCCTGGTTTTGCTGGCGTTTTGACAAACGGCCAATCCATGTGCGTGAACCAGTGGCTAATCCAACGAACTTTTTAATTACCCACAGGCTTAGCCAGAGCGTCAAAACTAGCAGTACCACTGCAATGAAGCCACCGAGTAAGGAAGCCTGAATAATGGTGCCCGCGAAATCGATAATTATGCGGCCTTCAATTGCCGTTAGTGTATAGCCCAAAAACAGTAAACCTAAAAAAATGGCAATACAGACAATAAATCTAATCATAATTGCTTACTCAAGGTATCATCAACAGGCGTTTTGGAATTGTTGTAGAGCCCTTCTATACGTTTTTCAATAATCGCTTTGAGTGAAGCCTGCGAGGAAAGGCTTGATGGATACTGCCTTGAAAAATCGATATTTTGCAGCTCTTGTAGGGCGACTAAAAGTTGACTGACCTGCGTATTATCCACTTGATAGTGTTCTACCAGTAAACTAATACTGCGCTGTATTGCTGAGCGATAAAACGCTACTTGCTCATTTAAGGCAGCGCTCTGCGCTTGGGTTAAGGCAAAATTAAGCTGCTGCTCAATTAGCCACTGCTGACGCTGGGCTAAATATGGCTCAAGCGGCTGGTTCACATAATCAATCGAAATAAGATCGTTTACGATAGACTGCCACGTCTTTTTAAGATTTAAACGCCAGTCGCGTACGTCTTCACTTAGGCTTAAGTCGGTTAAATCAGTATTTTCAGGCAGTTGCAGTGTATCTAAGGGCAGTTTACTTAAGTTCGGTAGCATTGCTTCTAATGCCAAAGCAATAGAGTTGGTTGACACCGCGTTAATTTGGGCTAAGGCTTGAACGTCGGCTGAAATTAAGGCTCTAACAGGAAATAATGACGGGTCGTTCAAATCGTTTAAGCGCGCGTCTGCTTCTCTTAGTAAGGTGATGGCGGTGCGTACGTCATTTTCTAAGTAAAGCTTTCGCCCCGCCATATTCACTAAGTAATTCGCCTCAGCTAATAGCCAGTCAGACGGCCTGCGGCTTGACATTTCATCTAAACGTTTGTTTATCGCGGCGGCGTCACGGTTTACTTGGACTTGTTCTTGTTGCACATTCGTCATTTTTTGAATGAGTTCATTTTGCACATTTGTCATTTTTTGGGTGAGCTGACTTTCTGCATTCAATACATTTTGTGAGCCTGCTTGTTTCACGCTAACTATATTGTTTTCAAGGCTTTGTGCGCTTTGCTTTAGCTGACTCAGATCAGACTCTACGCGACGAGATTGCGCTTTAAAGTCTTGTTTAAGGGCAGCGATGTCGGCTTGTTTGATTGTCTCAGAGCCTAGTATTTGTGTGTAGTACCAGTACGCAGCTGCACAAATCAGTATTAGTATAAGTAAGTTTATACTCGTAAAAAACCACAGTGCACCGGTCTTAGCAGGCGTATCCGTTTTTTTATCAACCGCGGTAGCTGACGGCTTTGTAGTGTCTTTAATTACCGTGGCGTCTTCAATCTCTTTGGGCTTGTCTTTTGGTGATTGGGTTGGTTTAGTCACGTGCAACTCCTGGTGTTCACTAATTGATTGGCGCAGTTTAGCAGGGCCTGATTACTGGCACCTTGGCTAAGCAAAATTTGTTCAATGCCATGTGCACAAGCATATGCTTTTATCCGTTCGCTGGCGACTATCCACACACAAGTTTGCAAGTAAGTGCGGTCTAGGTTGGCCAATAGAAGTTCGGTAATTTCAATACTGGTGGCAATAATACACCTAATTTTACTGGTCTCAAAAGAAAATGCATGAATTGCTGACATATTGGCGATGCGTTCATAAACGTGTAACTCAACAATATTGGCATTTTTTTGGTAAAGCGAATCGGCAATTAAATTTCGCCCGCCTTTGCCTTTTAGTATAACGATATTTGCATTGTTTACCATGCGTAAACACGATGCGTTGAGCACACCCTCCGAGTTTTCAGGTGACGCGGTAAATAATCTGGATTTATCGGCAATATTGGCGATTAATGCGGCGCTGGCACTGCCCACACATACAAAATTAATTTGCTTGAAATTTAGGCGCGTCTCAGCGCTTTGCGTAGCGCGCAGTAGCCACTGCGCCGCATAGCTTGAAGTAACAATAATACAGCTGGGATTTGCCGCATTCAATTGTGCAAGGTAGGCGTGAGTTGTCGCCAGTTTTATGTCAATCAGTCCAAGCGCTTGTGCGTTTAGATTGTGCTGCTGAAAGAAAAGCGCAGTTTGCTTAGCTTTCTGAGCAGGCCTAGCAATCAAAAAAATCATGCGGATATACCTAATTTATAAGGCGTCGAGAATGGCCCTTGCACCTTGAGAAAGTAGCGCATCGGCCAGACTAACGCCGACTTTTTTGGCCGCGGCAATGTCGTCTACTGCACAGTTTATTTTAGCGCTAGTTTTCAGTATTTTTGTGCCATCTGGCGAGGCAACTAATGCGCTCATCGACAGCTCTCCAATGCCCTTTTTATCGCCATAGCTAAATTGTGCAAAGCTGCCTATAGGCACTTGGCAACCGCCCAACAGCTTTGCGTTCATAGCACGTTCTGCGCTAACGCGCAGGGCGGTTTCGCTATGATTGAGTTTTTGCAGCATGGCAATTAGGGCTTCGTCGTCATTTCTACATTCAATGCCAACCGCGCCTTGGCCAACGGCAGGCAAGCACATTAAGGGATCAAGCTCATGTTTAATACGGGCTTTCATATCTAGTCGAATTAAGCCGGCCGCAGCAAGAATAATCGCGTCGTATTCTCCCTTGTCGAGCTTGTGTAAACGGGTATTAACATTGCCGCGTAAATCTTTAATGGTCAGATCAGGTCGAACTGCTTTTAGCTGCGCCTGTCTGCGCAGGCTTGAGGTCCCTACTACAGCACCTTGGGGCAGGTCATCAAAACGCGCAAAGGCGTTTGATACGAACGCATCAAAAGGGTTTTCACGCTCACAAATACAGTGCAGGCCAAATTCATCAGGAAAAGCAACGGGTATATCTTTCATAGAATGCACGGCTAAATCGGCTAAACCGTCTTGCATGGCCACTTCTAATTCTTTGATGAAGAGGCCTTTACCGCCAATTTTCGCCAGTGGTGAATCAAGAATTCTATCGCCTTGGGTCGACATTGGCACCAGCTCTATGGTCAAGTTTGGGAAGTGTTTGAGTAACTGGTCTTGCACATAATGGGCCTGCCACATGGCTAAATCGCTTTTACGCGTGGCAATTCTTATGACCGATTTTGTTGTTTGCATACTTGTTTTTTGCATAGTGCTTATCAGATCCCGTTTGGTTCAAACATGCTTTATTTTGACAACTGTGCCGTTATAAATGTTGCGATGTCCTGCACTTCTTCCATACATACGCTGTGCTGCATGGGGTATTCTTTGAACAGCGCATTATAGCCGTTGTCTTGCAGTGTGCTGTAGGCTATTTTACCTTGGGACATGGGAACCATTTGATCTTGAGAACCATGACAGCACAAAATTGGCGTTTGCTGATTGGCGGCGTGTTTTTCGCTGGCCAGAGAATTTGGTGCACACATATAGGTAGACAAAGCAGCAATACCTGCCAGCGAACTTTCAAAACGCGTACCTAAATGCAGCGCAATTACGCCGCCTTGCGAAAAGCCAATAAGCATAATTTTATGTGCAGGAATGCCGTTTGCTATTTCATTTTGAATAAGTTGCTTAACCTGCTCGCTCGATTCAAGTACGCCTTCTATGTCGGCACGACTGCCCATGTCGGCGCTTTTTATGTCATACCAAGCACGCATTTTCATGCCGTTGTTAATCGTTACCGCGCGCTCTGGAGCATGCGGGAATATGAATTTTACGCCCAAGCTGGGATCAAGCTTAAGCTGCGGCGCGATAGGGGCAAAACCATCGCCTGAATCGCCTAAACCATGCAGCCAGATTATAGTCGATTTGTGCGCAGTGTTAGGGGCAACATCCACGCTGGGTAAAAGTACACGTGAAGAGGTGTTACTAGTCATGCAGATAATTCCTTAAAATTGCGCAGTCTGTCAAGTGTGTCAAGTGCGACAAGTGTGTCAAGCGCTTCTTCAATGCCGATAAACAAATCATCAATAAGTTGATGATAAACGCTTTCTTTCATACAATTTTCACGACCTTAATATTCAAGCCTAAATTATTGAAGGGTAAGGGCGCTACTTTTATGACCAAAATATATGAACAACAGCGTTCATATTGTCCAATTTGCACGTCGCTATGGTAGCATAAGAGACCAACTAACGGACAAACAAAAGCACAGACTTTAGTGCAGATATTTGGATCGATTATTAACAAGCGCCAGTATCCACTTCAAGTGCCCAGCAATTTGGGCTTGGTCTATTTAACAAACAGTAGGGTCTTATGGCAAGTGCTAACGCAAATCTTTTTATAGTAGCTGCGCCGTCGGGGGCAGGAAAGTCGAGCTTAATTAGTGCTCTGCTGCAGCGTGCACAAGAAGGCCATTTACTTAATGCGGCGCAGTTGTCGGTTTCCCACACCACTCGCTTGAAGCGCGAAGGTGAGGTAAACGGTGAACACTATCACTATATAACGGTAGAGCAATTTACGCAGATGGTATTGCAAGAAGCCTTTTACGAGCACGCAAAGGTGTTTGAAAACTACTACGGGACTTCGCGAGTCGCCATTAGTGATAAATTGTCGCAGGGTATTGACGTACTTTTAGACATTGACTGGCAGGGCGCTCGCCAAATTAAAAAGATAAATCCTGAGGTGGTGTCTATTTATATATTGCCTCCTTCAAAAGAAGAGTTATACGTGCGCTTAGTGAGCCGCGGTAGCGACAGCGACAGCGTAATAGACAGCCGCATGCAACAGGCGCAGCAAGAAATGTCACACTACACTGAGTTTGACTATGTCATTGTTAATGACAACTTTACCGATGCTTTAGAGCAGCTCATTACTATCGTCAAGTCTCATAGTTTAGGCTTAGCACAGCAGCAAGTCCGACACAAAGATCTGCTTGCTTCTTTACTTAAGCAGTAATGGTTAAAGCAATCGACTTTTAAAGGCGTGCATTTTACCATCACACGTCATCCGTCACACGCTAAACAGTAAAATCACCTCTTATGGGATAATCGTTTTTCTGGGAAAATTCAATGCCACTTAATAGCTGGTCTATTTCAGGGCGCGTGAAGGGAGCATTTGATTTTTCAACTATTTGTATCTCTCTTTTTGGATTGACTACAAATAGCGCTGGCTCAGGAAATATATGATCTGTCTCTTTGCCCGACAGAGGCTTAGACAAATAAAGCCCCATGTTTTGCATCACGTCAACCGTTAATCCTGCGAATACCGGATACTCTACGTCGCTAATATGGTCTGTGTAAAATGCGTTTAGCTGCTCTATAGAGTCAGCTGAAACTGCAATGATATTAAGATTTATTTTTTTAAATGCATCTAGCTTGTCTTGTAGCATATTTAAATATTTGGCACAGATTGGGCAATGTTTGCCGCGATAAACGAAAATAGCGTACCAATCTGAGTCATTGGTTTGACCAGATATTTCGTTAAGGCGTGGAATAAGGGATGTTTCTTCTGAGTCTTTCGTTTTTACCTGCACATCTGGAAACGTATCACCCGGCTTAAAACTAATCATAATTGTTGATCCTCCTAAATTAATTAAAAACGAGCTAGCAAAAATGTATAACTGAAGGCGTAACTCGTTTGTTCTATCGTATTGCTATCTGTTGTGTTGTCACAACTCTGTCATGCGAATCTGTCACGCGATTCTGTCGTGCGATAATCGTGCCAAAAATAAGCGGTTGAAAAAGAAAGGATAATTTTTATGATTAGTGAGCCTTTTTGAAATTTTTACAGGCCAAGCGGAGCACAATGCAATATTTACAAAAACTTGATTACAACTCAGCGCTTGTTTCTAGTGACACGTGGACTATATTGCGTTGTTTACCGAGAATTGCTGGTAAATAGTACAATAAGCTATATTAAAGTTGAGAAGTACAGTATACTTTCGCACCATTTTTAAAAATTAACGCAAAACGGAGCTCTTAATGGCACGTGTAACAGTAGAAGACGCGGTAGACCAAATTGGTAATCGCTTTGATCTAGTATTAGTGGCCGCTAAACGCGCCCGTCAGCTAGCGATTGAAGGCAAAGAGCCAATGGTAGATCCCATGAACGATAAGCCTACGGTAATCGCTCTGCGTGAAATTGAACAGGGTTTTGTAACAGCCAAAACTGTTGAGCAAACTGAATTACAAGACGAACGCGAGCAAGAAGCGGCTGAGTTTGCCTCTGTTGCAAGTATACTAGCGAACAACTAATTGCGTTTGTCGGGCTGTAAAATAAATACTTTACAGGCTAATAGGAAAATATTAAAAACGCCGACTAAAATCGGCGTTTTTTTGTTGTGCAAAGCACTAAAATAAACGTATTCTATAGCGTATAGACAATTTTTATAACGGTGATGGACTTAGGTGTATTTATTTGAAGGCTTAGAGAAGAAGATTAGTGCGTACTTGTCACAGCAGCAGGTAGATTACGTGCGTGCTTCTTATATTTTAGCCCGCGACGCGCACGAAGGACAAACCCGTTCTAGTGGTGACCCCTACATTACCCATCCTGTAGCGGTAAGCAGTATTTTAGCCGACATGAGGCTTGACCATGAAACGATTATGGCGGCGCTGCTGCACGACGTTATAGAAGATACTGAATATAGTAAAGAAGATTTGAGCTTGGCGTTTGGTGAGACTGTGGCTGAACTAGTGGAAGGCGTCAGTAAGCTCGATAAACTTAAATTTAGCTCAAAACAAGAAGCGCAAGCAGAAAACTTCCGTAAAATGCTGATGGCGATGGTCAAAGACATTCGCGTTATTTTGATTAAGCTGTCAGACCGAACGCACAACATGCGCACGTTAGGCTCGCTAAGACCTGAAAAACGTCGTCGTATTGCGCTAGAAACCCTTGAGATCTATTCACCGCTCGCGCACCGCTTGGGTATTTACGACATCAAGAACGAGCTTGAAGATTTAGGCTTTCAAGCTATGTACCCTATGCGCTACAGAGCGCTCAAAAGTGCAGTTAACCAAGCCCGCGGCAACCGCAAAGAAATTATAGAGCGCACTCAGCAAGATTTAAGCAACAGGTTAAAGAAATACAACATTAACGGCAGAGTGCAGGGCCGTGAAAAACATTTATATTCTATTTATAGCAAAATGCGCAGCAAAGAGCTGTCGTTTAATGAAGTAATGGATATTTATGGCTTTCGTATTATTGTCGATTCCGTCGACAATTGTTATCGCGTGCTGGGCGCAATCCATGGCATTTACAAGCCCATCGAAAACCGATTCAAAGACTACATAGCCATTCCCCGTAGTAACGGCTATCAATCTTTGCATACCTCTTTAAAAGGCCCCCATGGCATTCCGGTTGAAGTGCAAATTCGCACCGAGGAAATGGACCACATGGCCGACAAGGGAATAGCGGCGCACTGGCACTATAAAGAAAACGGCGAGCAAGACAACAATTCTCAGCTGCGTGTAAATCAGTGGATGCAGTCATTAGTTGAACTGCAGCAAAATGCCAGTACGTCGGTTGAATTTATTGAAACGGTAAAGTCCGACTTATTTCCCGACGAGATTTATGTTTTCTCTCCAAAAGGCAAAATTATCGAATTACCCACTGGGGCAACCGCAGTTGACTTTGCTTACGCTGTGCATTCTGGCGTTGGTGATACCTGCGTAGGGGCGCGTGTTGATCACCGCAACTATTCGCTTAGCGCACCGCTTGAAAACGGTCAAAGTGTGGAAATTATTACCTCACCTCGCGCAAAGCCTAACGCAAACTGGCTGAATTTTGTGGTGAGTGCTAAAGCACGCTCTAGCATTCGTCATTTCTTAAAACGTCAGCATGCAGACGACGCTACAAATATGGGTAACCGTTTACTGCGCCACGCATTGGGCATGATTAAGCTAGATGAAATAGCGCAAGCCGATATAGACCGCGTGGTAGAAGAAACAAAATCCACTAGTTTTGAGGAGCTGTTGGCTAATATCGGCATGGGTAACGAAATTAGTGCAATGATAGCGCGCCGTTTAGTGGGCGATAACACCGAAATACCAGGTAAAAAGAGCACCGTTTCTATTCGCGGCACGGAAGGGCTAATGGTGCACTTTTCACGCTGCTGTCACCCCATTCCCGACGACGAAATTGTGGCTATATTAAGCCCCGGAAAGGGGGTTGTTATTCACCAAACGGGCTGTAGCAATATCCGCAAAATTGCCAAAGAAGAGCCTCAGCGTGTATTACCGATGCTATGGGACAGCAATGCGCAAGGAGATTTTAAAGCCTCGGTACGAGTTGAAGCGCTTAATCAGCAAGGCACGCTCGCTTCGCTAACCGCGGCAATAGCCTCGTGCGACTCCTCAATTATTAATATGCAAACTCATGACCGAGAAGACAACCTGCTGGTGGTGGATATAGAAATGACCACGCGCAACCGTATACATTTTGCGAACATTATGCGAAAAATTCGTATTTTGCCTGAACTGCAAAAAGTGTCCCGTCACAGTAAGCCCAAAACTAAAGTTAAAACATCGTAGGCAGGGTGTAAGCTTTGCGCGCTACTTCTTTTCAGTAGCGCTAGCGACGCTTTTAGGCATAGAGCTGCCGCCGGTGACCGCTATGCGCATCGCAGTTTCAACATCTACATTTAAATCGCTTACTTTTGACGGGTCTACATACAACGTATACCCGCCGAGTTGGTAACTCATCGGTAAATAAACCGCTACTTTATCCTCAGTCGGGAAAAGTTTTTTAGCCACTTTATCGTTAGTAATAAAGCCAATTAAACGAACGCCTTCACTTACTTCTACCGTAACCGCTTTTTTGGTGCCAGTATCTTTTTTGATTTGAAATAACTCTACCGCATCTTTTGTGGCGCCAAAAAGCGTTTTGACCACCGGTACGCGCTCAATCAAGCCTTGGCCTGCATTAATCATAATGGTGACGATATAGGCATTCACCATTAGGCCAATAATCGCTAAACTGGCAATAATAGTAATAAGACCCAGGCCCGGAAAGTAGTAATGCTCGGGTAAATAAGGTGAAAGTAAACTTTTTGTGCTGGTGGCTACCCATATTATTAAGTAAAAAGTAATGGCGAAAGGCAGCACTGTAAAGAGACCTTTTAGCGTCAACAAAACAAATTTGTTAAACATTGTGTAGTGTATCCTTTAGTGAAATAAGTGTAGTAATGGCAAGCCCAGTACTTTAGCGCAAAAATGCGCAGTATAACCACTTTTTATTGTGGGGCGCTAAAGCGCGTTTACAGAAATAATATTAAGCTTATTGGCTATTTTGTTATAAACTTAGCCACTGATTAAAAACCACTTATGAAAGCCGAGAAAATATGTCTAAATCAGTAATTCAAACCAACAATGCTCCCGCCGCTATTGGCACTTACAGTCAAGCGGTTAAAGCCGGTAATACGGTTTATCTGTCGGGGCAAATCCCCCTCGTTCCTAGCACTATGGAGATGGTCTCAGAAGACTTTGAAGCACAAGCGGTACAGGTGTTTGAAAATATGCAGGCGGTTATTGAGGCAGCCGGCGGCACTATGTCTCATTTAGTAAAAGTGAATATATTCTTAATCGACTTAGGTCAGTTTGCCAAAGTGAATGAAGTAATGGCCCGTTACTTTGAAGAACCCTACCCAGCGCGCGCAGCGGTGCAGGTGAGCGCGCTACCAAAAGGCTCTCAAATAGAGATTGATGCGGTAATGGTATTGCCTGAGTAAATGTCGCATTCTCAGTCTATGACACCGGTACGTTATCATAAAATACGTACCTTATTATCAAAAAGACAGCCTGACCTAACCCTTCTTCTAGAAGAAGTGCACAAACCACACAACGTGTCTGCCATTATTCGCTCGGCAGATGCGGTAGGCGTGCATAGACTGCACGCGGTATGGGAAAATAACAGGCCTCTGCTAAGAAGCACTGCCATGGGCAGCCAAGTCTGGGTAGACATGCAGCGCCATTCAAGTGCCGAAGATGCTATTACATATTTTAAGTCACAAAATATGCAGGTGCTGGTAACGCATTTAGACCAAAACGCGGTTGATTTTAGGAAAATAGATTTCACCAAACCAACGGCCATTGTCTTGGGCCAAGAAAAAACCGGTGCAACTAGCGAAGCCATAGCTATGTGTGACTACTCTATTGCTATTCCCATGTTGGGCATGGTGCAGTCGTTGAATGTGTCGGTGGCGGCGGCCTTAATATTATATGAAGCTCAGCGTCAGCGAGACAATGCGGGTATGTACGAGCATAACCGGCTTAGCGAGGAGCAAGCTCAGCTAGTTCTGTTTGAAGGCGGGTTTCCGGTGTTGTATGCGCAGTGCGTAAAAAGGAATTTACCTTTCCCTTTTATTAATGGCAATGGTGAAATTGAGGCAAGCGAGCAGTGGTGGCAGGCGCTACAGTTTTCACAAAAGTAATAGGAACCGGCGTTTAGCTTAGCTAAATCTACGCATGTCGGGCATTATCACTAGCAGCAGCGTAGCAATTGGGCCTAGCAGTAAGGAAATAAAAAACCACAATAAACCTCCACGTCCTTTACCTTGTGCTAGTCCTGAGTTGATAAGCGCAAGTGTACCCCAGCCCACGAAGTAAGAACCACCTGTTATGACCATATTAGACATTAATAATTTCCTTTCATGCTGCAAGCGTTGAGATAGTGGGTCGGTAATAAATCGGCACATAGTAATCGTTTTATTATAGGCTCCTACTGTATGCTGTCAATACACTGGTAGTGGCGTTACTATTATTGACACTATTTAAAACTCCAACAGTGCTAATTAATAAACGGCCAATAAATATATGAAAAATAAAGTTTCTCCCGAAGTTGAAGACAAGGCGATTAAACTCGCAAAAGGCACGCAAAAAGCTGGGCAGACTAAAGTCCAAACTAAGTTGATTGCGCAAGGGATTGAAAAAGGCATTGGTGAATATAAGAAACAGCAGGGTAGAAAACTACGCGAGATAGACAAAAAGCGTAAACAAGAAATGAAACGCCGAGAAAGCGAACAAGAAAATCTTGAAAGTCGCGAAGAGTCTCCCAAGAATAATTATTTGAAATTTATACCATGGGCTTTACTGGCGCTAAGTTGGCTAGGTTTTGCTGTTTATATTGCCTTATAAGGCAGCTTAATGTGCGTTTATCACGATAGAAATAAGCGCATCCTTATTTTTTAAAGCGCCTTTTCCACGGGTTTTAAGTGTACCGGATTCACTGTTTGTTTCCCTTATTTGCGCATATATGCTGCCGGCTTCGTCGTTACCCGCTACCCACGCGATTGTTTGAAAGCCATGTGGCGCGGCGAAGGCATTTATATCGGCAGTATCGTCAAACGCCATTGATAACAACAGTAAATCACCCGCGTTGGCGTTTACTGATGGGAACACACTGTCGTTGCTATCGTCGCTAGCCTCAGTGGCAATAGAGCCTATTGGATCTGTATTGTTGGCGCCCCGCACCGACACTAAAACAGCCCATGCCGGTTTACTACCCTTTAAATCAAAGTTGAACTGGGTATCGTTTTCATCAAACGTTTTATAGAATACGACGGTGGCTAAATCTTCACCCTTTTTGCTGCCGTTGTTGTCGGTGTCAACACAGTAATCATCGTGTAAGGTTTCACAGTCTTGTACCTGTCGGCAATGCTGTTGGCTGTTGTTACTTTTGAGGCATGAGGCGGCAAGGTCCCATCCGTTTATACGGTGGGGCAGTGGATTGTCAGTTCGGCTCAAAAAAAGTAACAGTAAATCGCCGTTTTTTGCTTTTTTTGGGGTGTTTATCGCAAATTTACCCTTATCGCTATAAATCGTCTTGCTGCATATTTGTGAGATGCTGGTGGTTTTATCTGTGTAGTCAGTGCAAGACTCGAATGCTTCGTAGCCTCGTACTGACTCACTTTGGGGCAAGTACAAATCACCCTGTTTTTGAATAGATCCTGTGTGGGCTCGCGTCAGTTTATTGAAATGTTGCCACTGCGCCGCTTCATAAACAGGCATGTTACTATTGTGCAAGTTATGGTTAGCTTTACACGCAGTTAATGCACATCCAATAGCGCATAGCCTTAGAATGTTACGCAAATTCATTTTTTTCCTTAGCCCTCAAACATTATTATTTGCAACATTAGACCATAGTACAGTTGCGACTTTCGCACCAAATCTATATTTTGCTGTACAGATGTTAAATAATTGAGACTAAATTGCAAATTATCCGTATAGATATATGATTTATTTACAAAATTCTTAAGCGCTAAGCACACACTAGCACTCCTTACATCTATATTTTCACGAATATCAATTAATAATAAAAGGGTTCCACCATGCTATCACCTAAAAAAACGTGTATCGCAATGTCTTTATTGCTTGGTTTGCCTGCTCTGCCTGTCATTGCACAACAAACAGGCGCTGAGCAAGAAGTCGAAAACATTTCAGTTATAGGTAGCCGCGTCGCAGGCCGCTCAATTGAAGATTTACCGGTGCCGGTTGATATTTTATCGGCAGAAGCGCTCTCTAACACAGGGCAAACTGAAGTTGGCCGCATGCTTCAGGCCATTGCTCCTTCGTTCAACTTTTCATCTTCATCTATTAGTGATGGAACCGACGCCTTAAGGCCTGCTACACTGCGTGGCTTAGGCCCCGATCAAACCCTGGTATTAATTAACGGTAAACGCCGTCATCAAGCCTCACTTATTCACATAAACACCTCGGTAGGCCGCGGTACCGCGGGTACCGACATGAACGCTATCCCAGCATCAGCAATTAAGCGCATTGAAGTGCTGCGCGATGGCGCCGCCGCGCAGTATGGCTCTGACGCCATTGCCGGTGTTATTAATATTGTGCTTAAAGACAACAGCGAAGGCGGCAGTGCCGATATTTCCTACGGCGAATTTTCTGAAGGCGATGGCGAAACCACCAACGTCAACTTCTCCAAAGGCTTTGCCCTTGGCGACGACGGTTTTATAAACGCGACCCTCAACTTTAGAGATCGTGGTTTCACTAATAGAGCAGGCCTGCATGGCTCTTGCCAGTTTAGAGGCTGTACTACCCTTGATAACGGTAATGTATTAGCGGGCGATCCTAGAGAGCTTACCGCGCAGCGTCAAACCTTTAGAATCGGTGACGCTGAATCTGAACAGTTTGCACTCACATTAAACAGCGCCTATGCCCTAGGTGAAGGTGAGCTTTATGGTTTCTTGACTTACTCTTCACGCGACAACGAATCGGCCGCTTTTTTCCGTCATAACGCAAACGGTGGCGGGAATGCGCAGCTACAAGATGGCGATGCGACTATTCCACTAGGCTTTTTACCTAAAATAAATTCACAAATAAATGATTTCTCGTTTAACTTAGGCTACGAAATTGCGTTTACCAACGACACTACGTTAGACATTTCGTACACTTACGGCGAAAACACTATTGACTACCGCACGAGCGATTCTATCAACTCGTCGTTCGCCAATGAGCTGCGCTATGAACGTGGCCTGTCAGCGGCTGAAATACGCAACACTATCCCGCGTGAGGCCGATGCATATGGTCTTGAGTTAAGCCTTGAAACTATCAACTTAGACTTTACCCAATCCTACGACAATCTGCAGCTAGCCTTTGGTGCCGAAATCCGTACAGATGAATATCGCGTCACTCCCGGTGAAAAGTATTCTTATTTCGACTACGATACGATCGACGGAGTGAATATATTTAACGGCTTGAGCGGCGGCGTGGGCAGCGAAAACGCATCTGCTGCCATTCAAGGCTTCAATGGTATTGGTCCAGATTCGGCGGTAGATGAAAGCCGTGACGTGCTGTCGTTTTATATAGACGCAGAATATTCAGTGACCGAAGATTTAATTGCCAGCGCCGCTATGCGTTACGATGACTATGACGGTTTTGGTGACACCACTAACTTTAAAGTGGCGGCAAATTATCATGTAAATGAGGATTTCAATTTAAGAGGTGCCATCAGCACAGGTTTTAGAGCACCTTCTATGCAGCAGTTGTTTTTTAACAACGTCGGCACGCAGTTTGTTGTAAACGACGCAGGTGTGCTGGTTCCCCAACAGGTTGGTACATTTAGAAACGACTCTACTTTAGCCCAAGCCATTGGTATTCCAGAGCTTAGTGAAGAAAAATCAACCAACTGGAGCGTAGGCGCTGTTTTCACTTTACTCGATGAAGTAAACATAACAGTTGATTACTACTCTATTGATATAGAAGACCGCATTGTGGTGAGTAACCGTCTTGGAAGTGGTCTTTCTAACACCCTCGATGCAGCGCTAGTGGCGTCTGGAGCGGGTGCTGGCCAGTTCTTCTTAAACGGAGCCGATACTGAAACCAGAGGCGTAGACATAGTCGCCACGTGGAATACTGACCTAGCCGGCGGATCCTTAGACTTAACCCTAGCGGGTAACTTTACCGAAACCGACGTGGTTGACTTATTTACCCCAGTAGGCAGTGGTTTAGAAACCTTAAGCACGGATGACGTATTCTCTAAGCAAGATATATCCATTATTGAGTCGTGGCAGCCACAAGATCGCATCAGCCTGTCTGGGCTATATGTGATTGACGATTTTAATGTGAACCTTGCCTTCAATCGCTACGGTGAATACACCATTACCGATGGTGGCACTCAAACCTATGGTGCTGAAATACTCACCGACCTTCGCGTGAAATACACCATTAACGACAGCATATCGGTAAATATAGGCGCAAATAACCTGTTTGATGTAACACCCGACAAAAATCAGATTGGTAATTCACGCACCGGCACAATTGAAGATGCTAACGGCAACATTGTTGTCAGCAGCCCAGGTGTATTTGAATACTCACGACGCTCAGCCCCGTTTGGGTTTAACGGCGCATTTTATTACGTAGGGCTTGAATATAAGTTTTAATTAGCGCAGCACTCAGTAAGTACTCAGTAAGTCATAAGGGCTTTGTTTTTTGCAAAGCCCTTATACGTTTTCAATGCTAGTAGTTGTATTGAGCAAAGCTAAGCCGCATTTCATGACGCTATTCTTTGAATGAATCATTTGAGGTTTTAAGGCCAAAGCCTTTACCAAACATTAATAAACTACTTTTGCTTTGCTTACGTAAACAAAAATACACCCGTTCTCATTATATTTATAAGGCCCAGTATATAGATGAATTTAGGCAAGGGCATAAAGCCGCTTATTAACTGGCTTGCCAAACGCAGAAACAACCAACAAATTACGTCTGAACAAGAAATTAAAACCTCTATCTGGCGAGACACAGGCCAAGTATATTACTTATTAAACACCCTTAAGCTGTCTTACGAAAGTGAATATGGGCCAGTTACCTTTGAAAGTTTAAACGTATCGTCTTTAGCCGCTTTGTTAAGCGAACTCAACGATACTCAACATCCCCACCTAAAACAAAAAGTGACAGCCGGGCAAACCTTTGCCTATAGCGTTAGTCTATGTGGCGTAACATGGGAAGAGAGCGAAAACAGTACGCGCGTAAAAGCCATAAGCGAAGCGGCAATGCTGCGCTCAACCCAGAGTGATTTTGTGCATTCTCAAGCGGTGTTTAAGCACGAATCTTTTCTAGAACACAACGATATTTTAAACGCACCGACCAGCGCTCATAGCGGCGGCGTTTTTACCTACCCAAATATATCTATTGAACAATTTGTTGATCAGCTAGCGCATACCAATGCGAGTATTTCACACAAGCTGAGGCGGCGTATAAACGTGCAGCCTGAAAACTTCAAACGTCTGTTTACAGAGCAGGAGCAAAGCGAGGTAAATGCGCTTCTGCAGATAGAGGCTAATGCTAAATAGTCTTTTCTTTTTTTTGCGTTTTAGCGCTTACTGAAAATAGCCACTACTTATCAACGCTATTGTATATGGTAGGTGCATCGTTTATCCTTTTTACATGAACCCACCAAGCGTTATTTTCGGTACAGCACATACTGTAAGTAATAGTCAGCGCTAGGCTAAGCAGTTTTGCCTAAACAGGAAGAAGATATGAAAATGAAAAAACAGATTAGCTCAGTGTTGTTGGGCCTTGCATTTGCACTAGGCAGTGTTTCAGTAAATGCATTACAAGTTAATCACAGCAGCCAAAACGAAGGCGCTTTAGACAACAGTGTGATTAACTATCAAGATCTATTCAACTTAGAATATGCCGCGAACCCCATTGTGATGCCCGACGGTAAAACCGTGCTTTACGAGCGTAACAGTATGGATATTATGCTAGATGCTAAGCGCACTAATTTATGGACGGTGTCGCTTGACGGCACTAATCATATGCCGTTACTGTCGAGCAAAGATAACCACTCCAATGCGGTGTTTTCACCCGACGGCACCAAAATGGCCTATTTATCGAGCAAAGAAGGTAAAATACAAATATATCTGCGCGACATGGCCAGCGGCAATACCGCCCGTGTGACCGACGTAGCCATGCGCCCAAATAGTTTGCGTTTTTCACCCGACGGTCAACAGCTTGCTTTCGCAATGTTCACACCCTCAAAACCTAGGTCTTTGTTCAGCTTGTCATTTAAACCCGAAGGTGCAGTATGGGCTGATGAAGCTCACTATATTGATCAAACTTTATTTCAACGCGACGGCGTGGGTATGAACCGTCCCGGCAATATGCAGGTGTATGTGGTGCCCGCGTTTGGCGGCACACCGCGTCAAATAACCTCGGGTGACTTCGACTATGGTGGCCAATTAATGTATACCCAAAGCGGCAGCCATATTGTAATGTCGGCTAATATTCGTAAAGACAGCGAATTTGACGTATTTAACAGCGATTTACTGCTGGTAAATATCAAAGACACCACCTTAACCAAGTTAACCAAAACCTCTGGGCCTGAGAGTAATCCAACGTTAAGTCCCAATGGGAAGCAGATTGCATTTACGGGTTTTGATGATAACGGTAAGTCTAATCAGATTAATCATCTTTTTGTAATGGATACCGACGGTTCAAACGTTAAGGATCTAACACCTGATTTAGACCGGTCGGTGGGTGATGTGCAGTGGTCACAAAATGGCAAAGGTTTGTACTTTAGTTACGACAGTGAAGGTAAGAAACATGTAGCTTATGTGACCCTATCTGGAAAAATTAGCGTGAAAACAGACGCATTAGGGGGCATGAGTCTTGGCAGGCCATATACCTCGGGTAACTTCGATGCCAGCGATAACGGCGATATCATATTTACCTTGTCAACAGGCGATCGCCCGGCCGATTTAGCAGTGGTAGATAAGCGCGGGGAAATAACCCAGTTAACCGATTTAAACAGGGATATTTTTGGCCACAAAACACTCAACAAGCCTGAGCTTATCAAAGTAAAGAGCAGTGTTGATGCGCGTGAACTGCTGGCGTGGATAGTGAAGCCGCCTGGCTTTGACTCGGCAAAAAAGTATCCTCTTATTTTAGAGATCCATGGGGGCCCGCACACCGCTTACGGCCCTGAGTTTTCAACAGAAGTACAAATGTTTGCTGCGGCGGGTTACGTTGTTGTTTATGGCAACCCTAGAGGCTCAACGTCAATGGGCACCGAGTTTGCCAATTTGATTGACAAAAACTACCCATCACAAGACTACGACGATCTTATGGACATGGTCGATGCGGTAATAGCAAAGGGCTACATAGACGGCAGTAATCTGTTTGTAACGGGCGGTTCTGGCGGTGGTGTGTTAACCGCATGGATTATCGGTAAAACAGATCGCTTTGCTGCAGCCGTTGTCGCCAAGCCGGTTATTAACTGGGTAAGTATGATTGGCACCAGTGATATTTACACGTTCATGACCCGCTACTGGTTTACCGATTTTCCTTGGAATGATATCAACCAATATTGGGACAGGTCACCGCTTAAATTAGTTGGCAACGTTACCACCCCAACAATGGTCCTTACAGGTGAATTAGATGTTCGCACCCCCATGGGTGAAAGCGAGCAATACTATGGTGCACTGCGCTTAGAAGGTGTAGAAAGCTCGCTGGTGCGGATTCAAGGTGCTTATCATGGTATTGCTGCTAAGCCGTCTAACTTAAGTCGTAAAATTGGCAACATTTTAGCGTGGTTTGACAAGTACAACACATCTAAGCTAAGGGAAGCTGAAACAAAATAGTGTTTTTAACGCTAACATTGATTCGAATATATTGTTTTAGAGGTAACTCAACTATGCCGCGACTATCTCGCTACTATGAATGTCATGCTTGGTTAAAAATGAGAAGGGCAACGTAATTAAAGGGGAATGATATGCAGCAATTTAATAAGATTTTATGTGTTGTTAGCGCCGATGATAAAAAGAATTCTGCATTGACGCATGCGGTGAAACTGGCAGAGAATAATCAAGCTAGTCTAACCGTTATTGATATAATGGATTGGACCCCTTTAAATATAAGAAAGTTTGATCGTTCCAAGTCATCTGACTATATGCAGGTGATAGTGGCGCAGCAGCAAAACAAGCTTGACGAGGTTATTTCTGCGTTAAATAGCAAATTGACGATCCAATCGAAGGTACTTGTTGGCGTATCGTTTTTAGAAATCATTTACGAGGTGCTTCGCAATGGACACGACATTGTGCTAAAAACGGCACAAAGTGGGGGTCTTTTAGATCGTTTGTTCGGCACTGATGATATGCAATTATTACGTAAGTGTCCCTGCCCATTAATGTTAGTTAAACCAAAAGCGCATAAAAACCATCTGCAGATATTGGCGTCGGTAGATGTTGACGATAACTATCCATCGCAAGAGTTGAGCACTAGGCAAGCGCTCAATTTCCAGATCCTCGAATTGGCAAGTTGGTTAGCAATATCAGAGTCTGCCGAATTAGACATCGTTCACGTATGGGATGCGGCCAGTGACGACGCTATGCGCTTTGGTTTTACGGATGAATCTAAAGAAAAAATAGACAGCGACTTAGAAGCAAGCGAGCAGCGGTATATTCAAAAAATGAATGATTTAATGGACAAAATACGCGCCAAAGTGGGGTCAGACGCCTCGACCTATATTAAATCGAAAACACATTTACTGGTGGGACGCCCGCGTAAACAAATCCCCATATTTGCAGAGCAAATAGCCGCCGATATTATCGTGATGGGCACTGTTGCGCGTACTGGTCTTCCGGGGTTTCTTATGGGCAACTCTGCAGAGAATATTCTAAACCAAATTGACTGTTCAGTCTTAGCCGTTAAGCCGGAAGGTTTTGTGAGTCCAGTTAAACTGATTGCTTAGCAACGCGCATAATAGGGTCAGATTAACACGGGCCCTTTTTCGTAGTGCATTGTGAAGTGTAGAAATATCGTCTAAGCTCAGAATTCTCGCGTGGAAGGTAGATATTCACTTCATGTTTGTGCTCTCGGATCTATTACGTGGGAAAATTTCTGATTAATAAGCAGTGCCAGTAGAATAATGCCAGAGCCAATGCTCAACCGAACAATGTCGGCATCACGATTCCAAATTAAAACATTCACCAGTATTCCAGCAGGTATCAGTAGGTTATTCATAACCGCTAGCGCGCCAACATTAACCAGTGTTGCGCCCTTGTTCCATGCAAAATAGCCTAGACCCGATGCCACGACCCCTAAGTAGCTTAGTATGCCCCACTGCAGGTTAGTTTGAGGTAGCTTTGATATATCGCCAAGAAGTAAAAAAGAAACCACCGCAACGATAAAAGCCCCAATGAAAAAGTATCCAAAAACAGTATGTTGAGACAGGTTTTGCTGTTTAGCCATAATGCGCTTATAAAATACTTGGCCACTGGCAAAACATAGGTTTGCGCCCTGCACAATAAAAAAGCCAATAATAAAATCACTGCTAAGGCCGTCATAGCGAATAGTTATTGCGCCCAAAGTAGCGATGGCCGCCACCATAAAAAACCATGGGTTAAAACGTTTGTCTAATGCGTCATTTAACAGCGTGACGATTAAAGGTGTCATTACGGTAAATAATAAGATTTCTGGTACTGTTAAAAACAAGAAAGAGTGGTAATAAAAACCATACATAAGTCCTAATTGCACCGCGCCGACGGCCATCAATTTAATCGCCAGCGATTTCGAAACGGTGCGAAATTTTAAGAAAGGTAAAAATATCAGCATTGCTAGCGCAACTCGCATTAACACTGAAAACCAAGCGTCAACTTGCCCTGCTAGATAGACACCAATCAGACTAAACGAAAAAGCCCATAGTAACGTTGTTGCAAATAAATATATCAAACCTTAACCTTAAAACTTACCGTTTACACAAACTCAAATCACAAAAACGAGACTGAAGTCCAGCATACTACGTTCTTTCTTCGGTGTATTATCGCTTATTAAACGTATTGGTGAAACTAAAGCGTGCTCTGATCACATCGTTTGATAAAGGTATTTTTGTCAATTCAGTTCACTTAGCACAATATTTATGGCAATCTTTGCCAATGATTCTTGCGCGAGCAAAAGTAAGGTAAAATATGGCTACGTTAAATGTATCACTCACTGCTGAAATGCGAGAGTGGATAGATGCGCAAATTAGCAGCGGGAAATTTGCAAATGCAAGTGATTATATTCGTGACTTGATCCGTAGAAATCAATCTGAAAGAGAATTAATTACGCTTGCGCTAATTGAAGGAGAGTTGAGCGGGGAAAGTAATCTAACTATTAATGATGTGATTAAGGCGGAAAAAAAACGACTTCGTAATGAGTAATTACAAGCTTTCACTTAGGGCTGTTGATGACTTGGCTTCTATATTTCGTTATACGTTTTTAGAATATGGCGAAACGCAGGCCGATACTTATGCCATTGTTATTGAAGAGGCTATAGTCAACCTAGCTAATAACCCCGAGTTGGGCAGAAGCGAATCTCATACCAGAAGTGACTACTTTAGTTATTTAGTGGGTAAGCATATTGTTTTTTTCAAGAAACGAAAGAACGCTGTTTTCGTGGTGCGCATAGTACATCAACAAATGAAATTTGAGCTTCATCTACGTAATTAATTGCAGCTAAAATAATGAATGCTACCCACTAGGGCTAGTGAAACTTGGGAAGCAAGGATATATGTCTACTAATGGGCCATACATATTAGTATTGAACTGCGGCAGTTCATCTATTAAATTCGCCATTATTGCGCCTTCTACGGGCGAAACACCGCTGAAAGGTTTAGTTGAAAACCTCTTCACAGCCAGTGGCCGCCTCACCTATGAAGCACAAGGAGAGAAAATCAAGTCTACTTTGCCTGCAAAGGCAGATCACACACAAGCGCTGCAGCTTATTGTTGAAATACTGAACCAGTTCAAACAGCTTAAGGGGCAGCTTGTTGCGGTAGGTCATAGAGTGGTTCACGGCGGAGAATTTTTTGCAGAGTCGGCCTTAATAAACGAGGCGGTGATCCAGGCTATACATAAAACTTCAAACATGGCACCTTTGCATAATCCAGCAAATTTAGCGGGCATACGCAGCGCGCAGCTAGCTTTTCCATTATTGCCTCAAGTCGCTGTTTTTGATACTGCTTTCTTCCAAACTTTGCCTAAAGAAGCATTCCTATACGCATTACCTTATTCTTTATACGAAGCCCACGGCGTGCGTAAATATGGCTTTCACGGTACTAGTCACTATTTCGTTTCGCATAAAGCGGCCCAAATGCTCAATAAAGAGTATGAAGAATGTAATTTGATTAGCGCACATTTGGGCAATGGCTGCAGCATTGCCGCCATTAAGCACGGTAGGGCGGTTGACACCAGCATGGGATTTACACCGCTGGAAGGCTTAGTAATGGGCACGCGAAGCGGTGACATGGACCCAAGTTTGCCAAGCTATATGATTGAACAGCTAGGTTACAGCGCCGCCGACGTTAACTCGATACTGAACAAAGAATCGGGCTTAAAAGGTATTTCAGGGCTAAGCAACGACTGCCGAGAGTTAGAGGCACAAGCCAAGCTTGGCAATGAACAGGCTCAACTTGCACTCGACATGTTTTGCTACCGTTTAGTTAAATACATCGGCGCTTATATGGCTGTTGTGGGCACATTAGACGCCCTAATATTTACCGGCGGCATTGGCGAAAATTCAGCTTATGTGCGTAGTAAAGTGGTGTCTCAACTGTACCACTTAGGTTTAGTGATAGACGAAGCTTTAAATGATGAAATGAGATTTGGTCGCTCAGGCGGTATACACCAACCGGCTTCTTTACCCGTACTGGCCATCGCGACCAAAGAAGAATGGGTAATAGCCCAAGACAGTGCTCGTTTCGCCAAGTAGTAAAAAGCAAAGCGTTTATAAGAACGTTTTAATGACAAAATAACAAGGTAAGTAATGACGCATCGCATAATGTTAACTCCTATTGGCTCAAACGCAGGCTTAACTAGTGTAAGCTTAGGCTTAGTGCGCGCCCTGCAGCAGCGTGGCTTAAACGTAAACTTTTTCAAGCCTATTGCCCAGCCAAGACGCGGTGATGACACTATCGACAAAGCTACCAGCATTCTACGCAATATGGGCTTTACTAAAATGGCCACGCCTTTGTCCTCGGCGCATGCAGAAGAGCTCATTGGCGATGATAAAAAAGACGAGCTCTTAGAAGAAATAGTGGAGATGTATCAAGCGCAAGCAAAAGGCCAAGATCTTGTTATTATAGAAGGCTTAATTTCGACCACCGATCATCCTTATGCGGTCAAAGTAAACCGCGATATATGCAACGCACTCGACGCTAAAATTATACTTGTTGGCGCGCCTGACGCTTCGTCTATGGACCAGTTTAACGACAAAATAGAAATTGTCGCTGACAGCTACGGTGGCCATAGTGGCAGGCGCGTAGTGGGCTGCATTTTAAATAAAATAGGCGGGCCTTCAGACGTAAAAGGGCGCTTAGGTGCTGATTTACTGGATGACCATCAAGAGATGAAGTCGCTCGCCACTGTTAAAGACCTATCGGCACTGCCAGTGTTTTCAAAATCCTTCCCCTTAGTTGGGTGCATAACATGGAACTTCGAACTGTTAGCGCCTCGGGTGAAAGATATTCAGCGGCACATGAAAGCTGAAATGCTTAACGAGGGCGACTATGCGCATCGTCGTTTGAGAAGTGTGCATTTGTGCGGCCGAGAGATCCATAACATGACCTCTATTTTCAAGCCTGGCGCGCTATTGATCATGTCAGGGGATCGTAGCGACATACTATTGGCCGCATGTTTAGCGTCTTTAAACGGTACTAAAATAGGCGCTTTATTACTAACCGGCGGTTATAAGCCTGATGCAAACATTCTCAAACTTTGCGACCAAGCCTTGCAAACAGGTTTGCCCATTATGCTAGTAAAGCACAATACGTGGCAGGCAACCGCGAATTTGCAGCGCTTCAATCAAGAAGTGCCGGTGGATGACACACAGCGTGTTAACAAGGTGATGGATCACATGGCCACCTGTATGAACGAGCAGTGGTTGAACACGCTGTCGACTAAGTCGACCTTGGCAACAAAAATGTCGCCGCCGGCATTTAGGCATATGCTTACGCGTATGGCCCAAGTGGCGAAAAAAACGATTGTTTTGCCTGAGGGTGACGAGCCCAGAACCATTAAAGCAGCGGCAATATGCAGCCAAAGGAACATTGCTAAGTGTATTTTGTTAGCGCAGCCCGAAGATGTTTACAGAGTAGCGAAGCAGCAAGGTATTAAACTGCCTAAAGACCTCATTATTCAACGGCCGCAGGACTTGCATAATCAATATATTGCGCCTTTAGTAGCACTTCGTAAGCACCGGGGAATGACCGAGGTCGTTGCAAAAGAAGCGCTGCAAGACACCGTAATGCTAGGCACTATGATGCTGCAGCAAGGTCATGTAGATGGGCTAGTATCGGGTGCAATACATACTACGGCAAATACTATTCGCCCCGCACTGCAGCTTATAAAAACTGCTCCGGGTGCGTCCTTAGTGTCGTCTATTTTCTTTATGCTGCTGCCAGAGCAGGTGCTAGTATATGGTGATTGTGCTATCAACCCTGCTCCAAACGCACAGCAGTTAGCCGATATTGCCATACAGTCTGCTGACTCAGCCGCACTGTTTGGCATAGAACCCAAAGTCGCTATGTTGAGCTATAGCACCGGCAGTTCGGGGACCGGCGCTGATGTTGAAAAGGTGAAAGATGCCACTAAAATTGCTCAACAAAAACGCCCCGACCTACTGATTGACGGACCTATGCAGTACGACGCTGCGGTAATGGAAAGCGTAGCGGCTAAAAAAGCGCCCAACAGCAAGGTAGCGGGCCAAGCCACGGTGTTTATATTTCCTGATTTAAACACCGGCAACACCACTTATAAAGCCGTTCAGCGTAGCGCGAATTTAATTAGTATAGGGCCAATGCTGCAGGGAATGGGCAAGCCGGTAAACGACTTAAGCCGAGGTGCTTTGGTTGACGACATCGTGTATACCATTGCACTTACGGCGATTCAGGCGAACCAGCAAGTTCAAAAGCCATGAGGCAATCAAGACCAGTATCTTTGAAATCAGCATTGTTGCATTATTTAGCAAGCTATAAACAAAACGAAACGCAGTCTAGTCTAAACGTTTAGGCAAATTTGCTGACGGCTTTGCTCCAGCTTGGGGATCGATACGGTATCCTAAACCTCTGACCGTCTCGATAAAGCTAGATTCATCCTTTCCGAGCTTTTTTCGTATACGACCAATATAAACGTCAACTACGTTGGTTAAGGGATCGGAATTGGCGCCCCAGATATTGTTTAATATGCGCTCTCTGGAGAATAACTTGTTTGGGTTGCTCATTAGTAATTCAAGGATAGAGAGTTCTTTGGCCGTTAGCGATACATCTTTGCCGCTTACGGTAACTATTTTAGAGTCGGTATGCATGTGAACATCTGCAATACAAAGCTCGGTGTTGACTACATCTAGCCCTTGCTGCCTTCTAGACACCGATTCGATTCTGGCCATTAGCTCGTCAAGATCAAAGGGCTTAGTAATGTAATCATCAGCCCCTATTTTTAAACCATTGATAATATCTTCTGTGCTGTCCATAGCTGTCAGCATAATAATGGGCGTATTTATTTTTCTAAAACGCAGTTCTTGGCAAACCGCTATGCCAGACTTACCGGGCAGCATAATATCGAGTAGAATAAACGCAAAGTCCCCGCCACGAACGACACTAACGGCGTCTTTGCCAGAATCTAATCGAGTAACGTTGTGTCCCTCCACCTGCAGTGCTCTCATCAGAAAGTCCGCAATTCGGTCGTCATCCTCAACTATTAAAATTCTCATTGGGTAGCCTCATTATTTAATGCTAAAGGCAGAGTCACTGTTGCTGTTGAACCTTCACCCGCTTCGCCCTGTGATTTACCTTGTAATGTAATAGTGCCCGCGTGGGCCTCTACAATCGCTTTCGCCACAGGCAGACCCAAACCGGTACCGCTGGCTTTTCCCGAACCTTCACTGCCTCTATAGAATCTGGAAAAAACTTGACTCGTTTCATTATATTTTAAACCAATACCAGTGTCTTTAATCTCGACAATAAGCGCTGTTTTACTCGCGCGAATATCCACCTCTATAGTGGAGTTTTGATACGAATAGCGAACGGCATTATCGAGCAAGATAGTGAAGACTTGCCTAATTTTACTGGTATCGACGTTAGCGACTATTTCATTTTTTGGGTAACGGCTAACAATATTAATATTGTTTTGTGCTGCAATGACCGCAAAGTCTTCACAAATATCTACGATCAAAGGCACAATTGACATTGTGCACTTGTGGATCGGTGCTTTGCCATCTTCAGCCCTTGCAACAAAAAGTAAATCTTGAACGAACCTGGCAGTGTGCAGAACTTGCTCTTTTACTCGACGAAATGCGGTACGAAACTGTTCTGGTGTTGTAGCGGGTTCTCGAAGGGCAAGATCTACTTCTCCCTGAATGATGGTAAGCGGTGTGCGAAGTTCATGACTAATATCTGCAAGAAACTGCTTTCGGGTCTCGCTTATCATCTCTAACTTCTCATTGCTAGTGCGTAGCTCTTGCGTCCGACTGGTAATAATGGCTTCGAGATTTTCCTGCGTGTTCTTTTCTCGCTGCCTTTGCCTCTCTACTTCAGAAGCCATACTGTTGAGCGCCACTGCAAGACCTGAAAATTCATCTTTAACATTGTTGTCTACACGAGCAGAAAAATTTCCGGCTAAGTAAGCACCCGTTGCACTCTCAAAGGTCTGCAATCGACGCGTTAGTGCGCGCCACGTGGTGAAAAGCAGGAAGGCGCCAAAAAATATAGAACAGAAGAAAATAAGGCCTAAAAGCTGAGACAAAAGCGTGTTCAGATCCTGTACCACCAGTTGTGTTTTTCTTACCTTTCTTAACTCTTCATCAATCGCGTCATCAATCAGTCGAATAAAACTGCCTTCGACCTCAAAGCTACGAAGTTTTGTTAAGGCTACTACCGCTGCTTCTAGCTGGCCTTTTTCGACCGCTTCTCGCACTAGCTTACTCCCGCTGATAATTTCTTGTGCTAAAAGCTCTATCTTATTAAAATGCTCCAACTCAACAACATCAGCGGCATCACCTAAATGAGCAAATTTAGCGACAATGCTTCGTCTTACCCCGCTTAATGCAGCGCGCAGTGCCTCTTTGTTGCCATAACGCGCATTCAAATTGTTGAGCGTGTTCTCCTCAACAATTTGACCAAGCGCACTTAATTTGCGGTAGGTGTGGTCTGAGACAGATCTATAACTAGAGTAAACTTGCTGAACTCGTACACTTTGCTCAATATAAAAATTGTATTGCTGTGCCGTATAAAGAAGAGCAGCCGAGGCTAGGCAAACCAATAAGAAAAGTGTAGTTGCGGTGATGGCAAAGCGTTGCTTCAAACTGTATTGCACTAAAATACCCCAGCAAAAAGAGTGTTATTATAGATTGACAAGTATGGTAAGTGCACGTGCTTATCTTACTAGCCTAAGACTTACGAGAGGTGCTCTAGGGTAACGCCGACGTTTCTAAGCGCTTGCGCATGGTTTTCTTGAAGATATTAACCATCGGTATAAAATCGGTTTCTTAAACTGCAAAATGCCGAGACAAGCTCGGCATGTAAATTAAACTAGCGTCACTAGATTATTGCAATCATAGTGTAAAGCATGTAATTACCCTTGGAATTCAAGAGATGAGTGGTGTAGCACAATGCGCACGTCACCGGCGTCATCTTTTACAAAGCCCCATGTTTTATCTACTGATGTAACGCTGCCGTCTTTTGCAGTAAAATGAACTTTACCAATCGTAGAGGCGCTATCACCTGCAATGAAAACGGCATTATTGTCAACTTCACATTTCTGCCAACCTTTAAGTGCAAAGCCTGAATCACTTGGGAAGCTTTCATTACCGCCAACAAAATAAGAAAGTGCACCTTCGCTGGTAGGGCGGAATGTTTGAGGCTTTACGGTAAGTGTAGGTTTAAATAACACCCCACCCATTTGATAACCATAGGCTGCATCGATAACCTGCTTAGCAAGATCTTTTGCAGCGGCTTGTCCTTCATCTTCGTGAGTTTTACTTATATCAACAAGCGCGGCACACCAACCTTGTTGGGCCGCCAACACTTCTTGTTCTAAGAGACCTTGATTAACGACTACTGCGCTTGCAAACGCCTGATTAGATAATAAAGCGATTGCGGCAATGCCTAAGAACTTATTAACGTTCATTTTTTATTTCCTATTAAGTTTATTAAAAGATTTTCTGCAAAAAAGTGAACAGCTTATTAAGCATTTTTGCCTAAGTTAAATGCCTGCTAAGTGGGCCGATATTTCTGCAGCGAAATTTCATTTCCTACCAACATGCAAATAGGATACGCCATTGATATTAAAAATGTCCTGACACACTTTTAACGTTGAGATAAAAAAAAGATGAACAGAAGTTAAATAGTTATCTAGCGTTTGTGACATGTAGAGAAGAAAAGAGAACCATGCCTGTTTGCAAGGAATTTAATGCTGGTTGACCAGATCCTCTTTATTACACTGACAATTTCTGAGCTTAGGGCTGTAAACTTAGTTTCAACAACCGTCCGCTACTGCCATCTTCCAAGACATAAATGTCACCGCCGGCGCTTTGTTCAATTTCTCTTACTCTGCTGCCCCATTCATAGCGAGCGGCTTCTTTTGCGTCTAAGGTAGGGCGGCTGTCGTTGGTAAAAAAGTTTACCCGAACGAGTGCTTGGGCGGACAAGCTGCCTATAAATCCATTTCCGGTCCAGTCGGCAAATTTTTCTCCTTTATATATAATAAATCCTGCAGGACTTATTGCAGGCACCCAATCAGCAATGGGTGAGTAGTATATTGGAATTTCTTCATGATTAGGGATAGTGACGCCAGAGTAGTGGTCACCTTGGGATACTACCGGATAGCCATAGTTTCTGCCGCGTTCAATTAAGTTGAGCTCATCGCCGTGTCTGGGACCCATTTCATGTACCCACAATTTTCCGTTAGCATCAAAATCGATCCCTAAAGGGTTACGGTGGCCCAAGGTCCAAATTTGATTAGTGACCTCGCCATTGTCGTAAAACGGGTTATCTTTTGGCACACTGCCGTCTTGATTAATTCTGACAACCTTGCCTAAGTTCATGGCCATGTTTTGCGCAGGCGTGAATTTTTGGCGCTCGCCCGATGTGATGAAAAGGTAGCCGTCGGGTGATACCGCTAGCCTGTGGCCATAGTGTCCGTTTCCCGTTGTTTTTGGCGATTGTGTCCACACTACTTCTCGTTCATTAAGTGTTGCACTATTAGCGGTAAGTGTAAGTGTAGCGCGTTCAACAAGCGCTCCGCTAAACTCGTCGTCTTTAGGATCGCGCTCAACATAAGACAAAAACACTACGCCATTGTCGGCAAAATCAGGGTGCACAATAATGTCACCAAGGCCGCCTTGCCCTTTAGCATCAACGCTGGGAACGTTGCTTACTTGGAACTGCTTTTTCCCACTTTCGTCAATTAGCCATAGCGCACCGGTCCTTTCAGTTACCAAACCTTGGCCACTTGGCAGTAAAGCCATGGCCCAAGGCATAGTGAATGTTTCTAGGACCTCGCCATAAATAATGGTGTTATCAGTTCCTTGCATGACAACTTTGTCTTGTGCCATAGACAGCGCCGATGCCGCTGCTAATAAGCCTACAAGTGAAAACCTAATCAGTTTGTTCATAATTCAACCTCGTATAAAATTACGCTTGTATTTGAATTTATCAAGATTACTATATACGAGCATTTGAAACTAGTATTAAGCAGTTAACCAAGAATAAGGAGTTTTTATGGCAGTTGTCGTCATTACTGGCGCTAATCGTGGCATTGGCCTTGAGTTTGTAAAGCAGTATTTAGCTAAAGGCGATAAGGTGTACGCACTGTGTCGCAGCACTAGCGAAGAGCTTAATAGCACTAAAGCGGTAGTGATTGAACATGTTGATATAGGTAATGCTGATGACTTAGAGCAACGGCTGTCGGCACTGCGGGGTGTAAAAATTGATTTGTTAATTAACAACGCAGGCGTATTAACCGACGAAAGTTTAGATAATATGTCGGCGGCCAACATTGAATACCAATTTCGGGTTAATGCGGTGGGGCCTTTACTCGTCACGCAAATACTAAGACAGCAACTCGGTAGGGGCGCCAAAGTAGCCCTTATATCTAGCCGAATGGGATCGGTAAGCGACAATACAACGGGCGGCCGGTATGGCTATCGTATGTCGAAGGCTGCGCTGAATATTGCAGGTATGTCACTGGCGCATGATTTAAAAGCGCAGGAGGTTGCTGTTGCTTTGTTGCACCCAGGCTATGTGCAAACCGATATGGTAAATAATAACGGGGATATTACCGCTGCTGTTTCTGTAGAACGTTTGCTTAAGCGCATTGAAGGACTGGACATGAGTAATACGGGTACTTTTTGGCATTCAAACGGTGAAGTTTTACCTTGGTAGTCAAAGTACACCTCCTTGAGTAAACAGGATTATTCTAGCCTAAATTTATGCTATCCTATTGCTTGAATTTATTGTGTACCTAATCATCTTTTAGACAAACTTTGTTCCACTCAGGTAGTTATGCTCGTTGAAATATTAAACCATACCGCTTTGCTGTCAGTTGCCATATTACTGGTTGCCGCCTTGATAAAGTTCTTAATAAGTGTGCTTGCACGTAAAACCCGCAGCCGCAAACAGCGTGAAAATAAGCATATTTCTCAGAGCATTCGCCATGTTATAAATTTAATAAGCGTGCTGCTATTACTGCTTATTTGGTCAGCCGAAATCCAAAACTTTGCGTTGTCTATTGCCGCGTTTGCTGTGGCTATTGTGCTCGCCATGCGCGAATTTATACAATCTATTATTGGGTTCTTGTATTTAATTAGCACTCGACCTTTCAGGGAAGGTGACTGGATCCAAATAGACGGCGACTGTGGCGAAGTAGCTGAAATAGACTGGGTGAAAACCCGCTTGTTAGAAATTGACATGAAGACCTATCAGATTACACGACGGACCATTTCGGTGCCCAATAGCAAACTTGTGATAAGCACCATAAAAAACCTCAATTTTATCAAACGCTACGTTACTCACTCATTTACCATTGTAAAAACCGAAAACTATAACGGCTTTCCTTTATACGATGAGCTGCTAAACCGAGCCAATCTATACTGTGAAGAATTTAGTGAAGTAGCCGCGCGATACAATTCAATTATTGAGCGCAAGCTCGATGCTGTCATTTCAGGCCCCGAGCCTGAAATACGCTTCAGCACCACCGATATAGGCGATTTTAGAGTACGAATCACCTTGTTTTGCCCCACTGAATTAGCCCTTTCACTTGAACACAAGCTTACATCTGATTTTATGAAAATGTGGTACGAGCTGAAAATAAAGACAGATGGTGAGAATAAAGCAGGGCAGGGCTGAAGAACAGTTGGCGAAAAATCAAGGGTTTGATACTCTTAGCATATTCTCACCACCACACAGATGTAATGCATGCAGTCGTTAACCGACACCTCGGTTATTACCCTAAAAGGCGTAGGCGCTAAAGTAGCTGAAAAACTGGCTAAACTAGGCCTCAAAAACCTTCAAGACGTTATTTTTCATTTACCGCTTAGGTATGAAGACCGCACTCGCGTGTATTTAATTGCCGATTTATATGCGGGTATTCACGCCACCATTGTTGCGCAGGTACTTAATGCAGAAATAAAGTATGGTCGTAAACGCATGTTAATTGTGCAGGTGTCTGACGGCAGCGACATTGTTAACTTACGCTTTTTTCACTTTTCGGCGGCCCAGCTAAACAGCTTTAAAGAGGGCACCACTATTCGCGCATTTGGTGAGGTACGCGCAAGTAACAATGGTATGTGGGAAATCATGCACCCAGAATATAAAGTCGTGACCGACACAGCAAACATTAAAATGGAAGAACATCTAACGCCGGTTTACCCCACCACCGAAGGCGTTAATCAAATTACCTTACGTAAGTTAAGTGAACAAGCCTTGGCGCAGTTAGACAAAGGTGCATTACTTGACCTGCTGCCAGCGGGCTTATATTCAGGGCAGTTAGGCTTGCTTGATGCACTGCACATGGTTCATCGACCATCACCCGATGTAAATCTTGCGATGTTCGATGAAGGTCAACACCCCGCTCAGTTACGCTTAGTGCTTGAGGAGTTATTGGCGCACCAGTTAAGTATGTTGAAACTAAGAGCGCAGTCTGATATTGATCCTGCAATTGCGATTACGCTAGACGCTGCGCTTAAAACTAAATTCTTGGCTAATTTACCGTTTTCACCTACTGGCGCGCAGTCAAGAGTGGTTAATGAGATAGAAAGAGACCTCAGCCGTGGCCAGCCCATGATGCGCTTAGTACAAGGCGATGTTGGTTCGGGCAAAACGCTAGTGGCTGCACTGGCAACACTGTCAGTTATTAGTGCAGGCTATCAGGTCGTGTTAATGGCCCCTACCGAATTACTGGCCGAACAACATGCGAAAAACTTTGATGCATGGTTAACGCCGCTTGGCATAAAGGTAGGCTGGTTAGCCGGCAAGCTAAAAGGCAAAGCACGCACGGCTACTTTAGAGGCGCTTGCGTCTGGTGAAATACAATTTTTGGCCGGCACCCACGCTGTTTTTCAAGAAGCGGTGAACTATAAAAGCCTTGCTCTGGTGATAGTAGATGAGCAACACCGCTTTGGCGTGCATCAGCGCTTGTCATTGCGTAAAAAAGGTGAGGTGCTCGGGAAATATCCGCATCAGCTCATTATGACCGCAACCCCTATACCGCGAACCCTCGCAATGACCGCATATGCCGACCTCGATACTTCCATTATTGATGAACTGCCGCCCAATCGTACACCGGTTAAAACGGTGGTACTGCCAGACACTCGGCGCAGCGATATTATTGAAAGAGTACGTTCATTCGCCGTTGCTCAAAGGCGCCAAATTTACTGGGTATGCACGCTTATTGAAGAGTCGGATATGCTGCAGTGCCAAGCAGCTGAAGATACCGCAGCCGCGCTCGTTAATGCGCTGCCCGATTTAAAAGTAGGGCTGGTGCACGGCCGTTTAAAACCTAAAGAAAAGCTGGAGGTAATGGACAGCTTCAAATCGGGCGCCTTGGATTTGTTAGTGGCCACTACCGTAATAGAAGTCGGGGTAGATGTGCCTAACGCGAGCTTAATGATTATAGAAAACCCTGAGCGCTTAGGCTTAGCGCAGTTGCATCAGCTTAGAGGACGCGTGGGCAGGGGATCAATAGAAAGCCATTGCGTACTTATGTACCAAAGCCCGCTGTCAAAAACAGCCTCTAAACGTTTGGGCGTGCTGCGCGAGTCAAACGATGGCTTTTATATTGCTGAAAAAGACCTAGAAATACGCGGTCCTGGTGAAGTGTTAGGCACTAAGCAGACGGGCGTGGCTGATCTTAAAATAGCAGACTTAGTGCGCGACGCCGCGCTCATTCCACAGGTTAAAGAATTAGCGGTCACCATGTGGCGCGATCATCCCAAGCAATCAGCGGCTTTAATTAACCGATGGTTGGCTTACAAAGGTGAATATTCAAATGCGTAAAAAATCTAAGCAGGTGAGCCATTCAACCGACAAAGCGTCGCAGATAAGTGATAACAGCTCTATGCGTAAATCGCCTGGGGATGTGCTTCAACAAGACAAGCAGCCTCTAATAAATAATGCCGTTATATTGGTTGAAGACAGTGGCAGTATTAACGCTGATGAGCGCGCAAAACTGCTCAGTAAAAAACTTGGTTTGCAAGTACACACTATACCTGCAAACAAGCAAAAGCAGAAGTTTTCCCAAGCGCAGTGGCAGCTAGTTTTTACTACTCAGGGACTTGTATTGCGCCTTTCTAGTGAGCCCTCATGGTCTGATATTATGGTTGACTTTGGCGCCGCTAATTTGCAATATCGCCAGCAGCATGGCGGAGGCCGCAACGAAGCAATTGCCAAAGCCATTGGGATAAAGGGTAAGCACAGCGTAAATGTTGTAGACTGCACCGCCGGCATGGGCACCGATAGTTTTGTAATGGCAAGTGTGGGCGCAAATGTGACGATGATTGAGCGAAGCGGTGTTATCAGCGCACTGCTTGATGACGCTCTAGTGCGAGCGCAAGTTGCAGGTGAGTCGGGCGAGAATCTAGAGTGTTTGTCAATATGTGAGCGTCTTTGTTTACTGCAGCAAGACGCAATACTGTATCTTAAGAATAATTCGGCGCAAAAGACGCAAACAGATGTCGTATATTTAGACCCTATGTTTCCACATAAGAAAAAATCGGCACTGGTGAAAAAAGAGATGCGTGCATTTCAACTTTTACTGGGCCCCGACCAAGACAGCGCCGATCTATTAACCGCAGCTATAAACTTTGCACCTCAAAGGATCGTAATTAAAAGACCCGCAGGTGCGCCAAATGTAGAAAATGATCACGCTTTGCAGCCAAATATGGCAATAAGCTCGAAAAAGCATCGTTTTGATGTATATTTGCTAAATCAGTAACGCAACTTAATGCTCGTTTAATTGTTAAAGAGCGTATTTACATAGATTAAGTAAACCCCACCTAAACTTAAGGAATTAACATGATTGAAGTAGGCGCAAAATTACCTGAAGCAACCTTTAGCACCATTGCTGGCGGTAACATGAAAAACCCCAGCACAAACGATTTATTTGCAGGCAAAAAAGTAGTCTTGTTTGCTGTGCCTGGTGCATTTACACCCACTTGTTCAGAATCACATTTACCCGGTTACGTAGCCCTTGCAGATAAAATGCATGCAAAAGGCGTGGACAGCATTCTTTGCCTATCGGTTAACGACGCCTTTGTGATGGACGCATGGGGCAAAGCTTCAAACGCCGAACACCTCACTATGCTTGCCGATGGTAACGGTGATTTCGCCAAAAAAATTGGCCTTGATATGGACACCGACAGTTTTGGTGGCCAGCGTTCACAGCGCTATAGCATGCTTGTAGATAATGGCGTAGTGGAAACCTTAAACGTGGAAGCGCCAGGAAAATTTGATGTGTCTGACGCAGAAACGATGCTTCAGTCCTTATAATTTTTGCAGTATCAATGAAGCGTTTGAGCATTAAGTTGCCAGGCGCTTTTTTTATTTTTACATGATAGTTAGGTAAGCGCTAAACCTCTTTGTCCAGAAATGTTAGTATCCCCGCGTTAAATTTATACGAGAAATAAATAGTGAATTTTGATGTAATTGTCATTGGTGCAGGGGCGGCAGGCCTATTATGCGCCGCTACCACAGGCAGCCGTAAACGTAAAACATTGCTGATTGATCATGCCAAACGACCGGGTAAAAAAATACTCATATCGGGCGGTGGCCGCAGTAATTTCACCAATTACTACATTGAGCCTGAAAAGTACCTGTGCGAAAACCCCCACTTTTGCAAATCGGCGCTAAGCCAATATACCCAATGGGACTTTATCGCCTTAGTAGAACAGTACAAAATTAAATACCATGAAAAATCTCTGGGACAATTGTTCTGCGACGACTCAGCCAAAGAAATTGTGGCCATGCTGGTATCAGAATGCGAAAAAAACGACGTGACCTTTGCTTACCAAACCGATATTAGCGAAGTAAAAGCACGCGAGCAGGGTGGCTATAGTGTTACCACTGATAAGCACACTTACACCTGCACAAGCTTAATTATTGCATCAGGCGGATTGTCTATGCCCAAGCTCGGGGCAAGCCCATTCGCCTACAAAGTTGCCAAGCAGTTCGGGCTTGAAGTGTTGCCCACCAGCGCAGGCCTTGTGCCCTTTACCTTGCCGCCAGAGCTTAAAACGCCATTGGCAGAAGTATCAGGCGTTTCAATCCCGGTTGAAGTGTCTACCCCAAATAAGTCGTTTGTAGAGGACATGCTGATTACCCATCGCGGTTTGTCGGGTCCTTCTATTTTGCAGATTTCATCGTATTGGCATCCGGGTGAAGAAGTGTTTATAAACTTATATCCAGGGGATGATTTTGGTGCCTTCTTAAATGAATCAATATCTACGCAGCCTAATGTGTCGCTTAAAAACCTTCTGGCGACCAAGTTCGCTAAACGATTTGCAGAAACCTTTATTGATTTGCACAAGTTTGAAAATGTTCCTATAAAGCAGCTAAGCCATAAAGAGCAGGCAAGGCTTGTGGATCTTGTGCATAATTGGAATATTAGACCCGATGGCACAGAAGGCTATAGAACCGCTGAGGTCACGCTTGGCGGGGTAAACACTGATCATCTATCTTCAAAGACAATGGAAGTGAAGTCTCATCCGAACCTGTACTTTATTGGCGAGGCGGTTGATGTAACCGGCTGGTTAGGGGGATATAACTTTCAGTGGGCGTGGAGCAGTGGATATGTGGCGGGGATGAATGCGTAGTTGTTTTATTAGATGGTAAATGGATAATTTTGCCTAAATTTATAGAATTTAAACGGACAAAAATACACATTATTCATTGTTATAATTGATTTTTTGAGACTACATTTTATTTGGTCTTTGCTTTTTTATATGAAAAGCCAAATTTTTACTTATCCATTTCTTTTTGAAGCCTTGACCACATTGGTTTTAGCTGCTTTTTGATTGAATTAGACTTCATTATATCAACGGCCTTATATCCATATTTCAGAAAGTTGCGTTTACCAAGGTGTGAATAGCGTTCGTATAATTGATTTTTTCTTAGTTGTTCTGTTGGTTGATTGCCGTTTCTTATAAGTTCCGAATTTGTTATTTTAACGGTTTTTTTCGCCAGTCGAACGTGTTCTGGCTCAGATTAACTGCAATCGAAGTCTGTCACCAATGGGATTTGCAAAGTTAGCGATGATTACGAACAATAAATTTAATGAAAACGTTTTTAAATGTCTTGAGTCCAGAGAATGCGGTGCATAAAATGACAGGACTTTCGGCGCAGCATGTGTGCATAAAAAACCGAGGCGTCATCAAATTAGATTCTTTCTAAGTCTTTTTCAGCACTCTTTGTAAGCCTATAGGTTTTCACTCATTGATCTCTTTACTAAAAGGTCTGCCATAATTTCATCGGGTGCTCTGTCTGAAATAGCAATTTTTCAACGCAAGACACCTAAGATAGATTGTCTAGTTGTCTGTATTAATGTATCTTTTGTAATACATTGCATTACAAATTCAATAAAAGGCTCCGTAAATGAAAACAGAAATGCTAAGTACCCGTATTGACCAAGAAACTAAAACAGCGTTTATCAATATATGTGACGAGATTGGCTTAAGCCCTTCTCAAGCAATAAAGATGTTCGCAAAGGCTGTTATCAATAGCGGCGGAATCCCATTTGAGGTGAAGACTAAACAAGCAAATCTAAATACCATGGCAGCCATTCAAGAGCTTGAATACGGCGGTGGTCATACTGCAACTGATATTAATCAATTAATTAAAGAACTGGATAATCACTAAGTATGTGTGGTTTAGAGTATTCGTCACAATTTAAAAAGGACTTTAAAAAAATTACTAAAATGCCAATTACTGACGTGATTGAAGTTTGTGGAATAATTTCTGAACTGCAAAAAAGCAATTCTCTAGCCGCTAAATATGTGGACCATAACTTATCTGGAAATTGGCTAGGCTTCAAGGACTGCCACATAAAACCGGATTTAGTGCTAATCTACAAAGTTGATTCTAATACATTAAAACTTGCTCGAATTGGTTCACATAGCGATTTATTTAACTAATGAGAAAATCGCGTCTGAGTTAACTTCCTATAGGCAATGTGCATAAGCTTTCATTTCGCTTAATAGCTTGCATAGAAACACTATATGCAAAGCCCGTGTCCTGCTAAAATACGGCTCAAATTACATCGTGAGACTGCAATGACGAAAACTATTCACTTAAAAGACATGGCAAAAGCCGATATAAGCGCCAATAAAACTGACGGCAGCGGTGGCCTACACCGCATGTCTTATCGCGATGTGGCCATGCACAAAGTCATGCTGCAAGATATTATCCGCACCGAAGCTTACGAAAAATCGATAAACGCGGTGGTGAAGCCTCAGCACACGGTGCTTGATTTTGGCTGCGGCAGCGCCGTGCTATCTATGTTTGCAGCGCGCGCCGGTGCGGCAAAAGTCATCGCGGTAGATCGCTCGCCTTTTATTAAAAATGCACAAAATATAGCCCTTGCAAACGGTTTTAAAAATATTGATTTTTATCACGACGACCACGAAACGCTGCGGCTTGACGAAAAGGTAGATGTGATAGTGTCAGAATGGATGGGCCACTGCTTATTTTATGAGGCAATGCTTGAGCCTTTACTTACAGTAAGAGACCGATTCTTGGCTGAAGGCGGTGTAATGATCCCCGCCCAGCTCAGCCTTCACGTGGGGCTTGTGAATGATGAAGATGTTCTGGAAGATTTACGTTTTTTGCAAGACAAACCCTACGACTTAGATTTTTCGCCTATAGCTCATGTTCCTTTTCAGCAGTCTGATCTGGTCGCTTTTGATGCAGAAAGCTTGCTAGACAGTATTGCCGATATGGGCTCTCTTAATATGCACACTATCACAAAAAGTGATAGGCCAAGAGTATTTACCGCTACGCTAAGCCCAAGCGAAAAAACAAGCATATACGCACTATGCGGCTGGTTTAGCGCGCAGTTAAGCCCCGGTATTCAGTTTGGTACTGGCCCTAAAGACATCCCCACGCATTGGGACCAAATTTTATTTCCCCTACCCACACCATTTACGGTAAACCCCTCACGTAGCTTGACTATTACCCTGTCGCCCTTAACAGAGCAGGTAGGCAAAGAACAGTTTTGGAGCTGGTCAATTTCAGACGGTGAACACACTGTATCGGTGAACGAGTTGCAATTGCAGCATGAAGCCAGCGTAGACGTGCCACAAGGTAAGCTTTAAAACAACTTACACCGAATAACATTGCACAAATATTAAAAAAGGCGTAAAACGAAATAAAAATGCGTAGTAATAAACGTGACTCTACTACTTCAGCAATATCCAACAAAAAGCGCAGCTTCTAGCGATGCGCTTTTTGCCAAAATTGTTAACGACCTTGCCAATGACGGATATAGTATCCAAGTGAATGCATTGCCCCTGGGGCTTACTGACATTCTACATACCCATGTCGTTAATTTACCGCAATACAAATTTAATCTAGCACGCGTTGGGCGTGAATCTAATCAGCAGTTAAATGCACAAATACGCAACGATAAAACCTTGTGGATTTACGGTGACAGCCCTGCAGGCCAAGAATGGCTTAAATGGACGCAAGCACTACAGCTATATTTAAACAGGCATTTATTGATGGGCTTATTTTCTTTTGAAAGCCATTTCTCTCATTATGCTAAAGGCAATTATTACAAAAAGCATGTAGACGCTTTTAAAGGTCAAGCTAATAGAGTGTTGTCTCTGGTGACATATTTGAATCCTCAGTGGCAAGACACGCAGGGCGGTGAACTGGTTATTTATAATCAGCCTGGCAATCCTGAGGGTATTAAAGTACTGCCAAAATACGGGACCCTAGTCTTGTTTTTAAGCGAAGAGTTTGAACATGAAGTTAAACCAGCGCAGCGTGACCGCTACTCCATTGCTGGCTGGTTTAGGGTGAATACCAGTACGCGTGAGCAGGTTGACCCGCCTTTATAATACATAATAAGCCGGCGTAAAAAAGGGTAATGTCGCTAACATTACCCTTTTCTCGTTTTTAATAGTGGTTCTCACGCAGTCAGTATTAAAGCTCTTTACCTTCCACTTTTTCCCACTGCCTTGTTTTAAACGAGAACAACCATAATATGATGCCTGCAGCAGTGCCAAATAAAGCAACTTTCATATATACCGAAGGTTCCACTACCGCATCGCCCGCATTAACGAGCCCTGCAAGTAAGCCAGCTGCAAGGCTGCCAATTGAGTAGGTAAGTATAAATACGCCCATTAGCTGACCCGCAAAACGTCTAGGTGAAAGTTTACTTACTGCGCTTAAGGCGACCGGACTTAAGCAAAGCTCACCCACGGTATGCAAAAAGTAAGTAGCCACTAACCAAGAAGGCGCAACCTTCATTGAGCCAGCGGCAAACTGCGCGGCAAAGAACATAACAAAGAAGCCAGTCGACATAATAATTAGGCCAATGGCGCATTTTACGCTGTAGCTGGGCACTATCATTCTCTTGGCTAAGTTTATCCATAGTGCGGCAAAAAAAGGCGATAGAACAATAATAAATATTGGGTTTAGTGACTGAAACCACTGCGTGGGTATTTCAAAAGAGCCAAGCATTCTGTCAGTATTATTCTCAGCAAAGAAATTAAACGAAGAGCCCGCTTGCTCAAAGCCAGCCCAAAAGCAGATAGACGCAATACAAATCAGAAATAGCGCGCCGACGTTTCTTTTTTCTGAATCGCTAAGATTACCTTTAAAGAAAATGCCCGCAAAATATAAAATAAAGATAGAAAAAACGATGGTGGCAATGTAACCCGTAATTGCAATAGGGTTAATTGTAATTGATCCTATCATGGCAAGCACGGTCACAATGGCCAGTACCATCATTAAACCGGCTATAATAGACCAGCTTAACCTTACCGCTTTGCTCGACATTTTTACCGTGGGTTTGTCGAACACCGCCGTTATATTCGCCGCGCTTAGCTTGTACTGTATTAAGCCTATGCCCATGCCCACGGCCGCGGCACCAAAAGCAGCGTGATAGCCATATTCAATCTGCATATAACCGCATACTATTCCGCCAATAGCAGACCCAATATTTATGCCTAAATAATAAAGCGTATAGCCGCTGTCACGTCGCTGGTCTATATCTGAATAAAGTTGACCCACCATGGCGCCAATGTTTGGCTTTAATAAGCCGGTGCCTAATACAACCAATATAAGGCCAAAGAAAAACGTATTGGTGCCGGGTATGGCCAGTGAAATATGGCCAAACATAATGATAATGCCACCATACCAAACCGCTTTTTGCCCGCCAATGAGGCGATCGGCCATCCAGCCGCCAAGTAAACCGGTAAAATATACGGCGCCGGTGTAAAGGCCATACACTGCGTTAGCCGATTGTTCGGTAAGACCAAAACCACCTTCTTGAACCGCAAGGGCCATAAACACAACTAAAAGCCCGCGCATGCCGTAGTAACTCATGCGCTCCCACATTTCAGTAAAAGCTAATGTTGATAATCCAAGGGGGTGGCCAAAAAATCGAGTGTCGTGAGTACGGTCTATTTGTCTATGACCAGTATCAGGGGATTGCATTAAATGCTTCCTTTTTATTTTTATTATACTGAGTAGCGCATTATGCACCCGAAGTCCAAGCGCATGCAAGTTTGTTAAATTTCATTATGCGCTGTTGCAAACTCGCACTACAGTGGTTGCCGAGGGCGTATTTAAATATCTAAACCATAGTGCGCCAAAGATAGTAACTAAATATGAGCACTTAAAAAACAGTCTCTTAAAGACACAGGGACTCAAATAAAGTACCGTAAGCCTAGGGCCGAAAACATATCGTTTAAATGATGGTGCTATTTATATAAAGGAAACAATATGCATATAGTGTGTTCATCATGCGCCGCAATAAACCGAATACCTCAGGGCAAAACTACTGCCGAAGCAAACTGCGGGAAATGCAAGAAGCCTGTGTTTAGTAGTAAACCGGTCAATTTAGATGATGCCAGTTTTGATCGCTATATTGAAAAGAATGACTTGCCTATTATTGTTGATTTTTGGGCAGATTGGTGCGGCCCGTGTAAGGCTATGGCGCCGACCTTTACAAAGGTTGCCGCTGAATCTACCGATTTACTCTTTGCCAAACTAGACACTCAACACGCTGAGAAAACAGGCACACAAGTGCGGATCCGTTCAATTCCCACACTCATATTTTTCCATAAGGGAGTAGAGATTGAGCGTATATCGGGGGCGCTTAATGAACATCAGCTAAAGCAGTTTATTGTGCAGTGTGTGGATAAATTATAATTGCAGGTAAAGTCTGCCAGTGAATACGCAATAGCGCGCACGCAGCAAAAGCTTAGCCGCATACTAGAAAAAGTGGCTATTTGTAATGTGTGCGAGAGTAAGTTGCCCCTAGGTCCAAATCCAATAGTGCAAGTCCACGCCCAAGCCAAAATTTTAATTGCCAGTCAAGCACCGGGCAGCGTAGCGCATGCACTAGGCGTACCGTTTAAAGACAAAAGCGGAGAGCGCTTAAGGCGCTGGATGGGAATAAGTGAGGCTGATTTTTTTAATCCACGACATGTTGCAATACTGCCGATGGGGTTTTGTTACCCTGGACGCGGTAAATCGGGTGATCTTCCGCCCACTAAGGAATGTGCAAGCATATGGCGCGGCGACCTTCTAGCTTTATTGCCGAATATTCAGTTAACACTGCTTATAGGGGCCTACTCACAGGCATGGCATTTACAAAAGGCGAGGCAGTCTACGCTTAGCGAAACGGTTAAAGTGTGGCAAAACTACTGGCCTGAGCAACTACCTATGCCGCATCCGAGTCCACGCAACAATATTTGGGTAACAAAGAATCCGTGGTTTGAAGATCAAGTTATACCCGTGTTGCAGCAGCGTATAAAGTTGTTGTTAGATAAAAACTAGCAAAGTATAGAGATAGCATGCGAAGTACTGATGTAGCGATAGTAGGCGGAGGCTTAGCAGGGCTTTACGCCGCGAGTCAACTTGAATCACGCGGAATAGATTATCAGCTGTTCGACGCCAAGCCTTTATTTGGCGGCCGTGTGGCAGGGGTACCGGTTGCGTTGGGCAAGGGTGTGCAAGGTGCATCGGGCGACGTGGTAGAAAGCGGCGAGCAAATCGGCGTATTTGCTCCTCAATTCTATGATGTAGGTCCAGCATGGATTTTCCCTCACCATTTACTTATGCAAGAACTCGTTATGCGTATGGGCCTTTGCTTATTTGAGCAACATGCCAGTGGAGATGTGCTGTATCAATTCGAAAACATAAAAGAGCCTAGAAGAATATCTAACACACAGGCTCAGCTTCTATATAGAATCAAAAGCGGCTCCTATTCCCTTATACGAGCATTATTAAGCAACATTAATTCTGAAAATTTACATGCCAAGCATAGAGTGACGAGCGTTACTAAACAAAGTGATAGGTGGCGTGTAAATTTCGTTGCTAACGCTAAAGAGTCGCAGATCACTTGCCAGCATATTATATTTGCACTGCCGCCGCGCATTATTGCACGTGATTTTAGCAAAGCTAGTTGGATGAACAATGTACTACAGCAACAGCTAGGGTACTCGCAAACATGGATGGCGGCGCAAGCCAAAGTGCTTGTAACTTATCCCACTCCGTTTTGGCGAGAAAAAGGCCTGTCGGGACAAGTGTTCAGCCAAGTTGGTCCTATTGTTGAAATTCACGATGCGTGTTGCTCTCAAACCCGAGGGTTTGCTTTGTTCGGATTTATTGGTATTCCAGCCACGCAGCGTCTACAACTGTCGCAAAAGGCGCTAAAACAAGCTTGCCTTAAACAACTTGCTGATATTTTCGGACACGATGCGTATCGCTTCGAAAAATGTTATATAAAAGATTGGGCGAGCGATACCGAAATCTGCACCGGTCAAGATCAGTCAGAAGGCTCACGACACCCCCAAATAGACATGCAAGCCTGCGAAAATGCGCTATTGAATGAAAATTTATATTTTGCTGGCAGTGAGTTTGCAAGCGCAGAGGCGGGCTATTTGGAAGGCGCTTTAATTGCGGCTAATGCCGCCTTGTTAAAACTCGAAGGTCGGTTATGAAATATTCTAGCCGCTTCTTTAATACATTGAATCTGAGCAATGCGAACTGCTTCACTTAAATCTGGACCTGTTTTGCCTTCCCCTATGGCCTGCTTTACGACGGCTTTGGTGTTGATGCCTTGAAGTGCATTAAGCAAATATTGGGCATATTCACGCTGCGGATAGGGACTGTTAATGAGAGTCGGTCCGCGCCCTTGAGCGTCGCACTGGCACGCTTGTAAAAACTGCGTAAATCTTTCAGGCTGTTTCAGCGCGTTCATGCTGTCAATAATCACTTTATGCAAGGTTTTAGGTGTTAGTTCAAACAGCCTATGGCAGTGTAAATGGTTCAAGCTGGTCAGTTTGGCTAAGTCTCTGAGCTTATTTGGCACCCGTAAACGTGCGCAAAATGCGTCAATTACTGCAATTCCAGCGCCTTCATGACCTAGCAAATCCCCCCTTTCTTGAAAGCTGACTGCTTTACTAAAGTCGTGGGTAAGGGTAGCGAAGCGGGTGGCTAAATCAAAGTTAAGCTGTGCGGCGCGGTTCACTGCCAGCATGGTGTGAATAAACACGTCTCCCTCAGGATGATGCTGTGGCGGCTGTGGTACGTTAACCATATCGTGTAGTTCTGGAAATAAAACGCTTAATACGCCAAGCTCTTTTAATGCTTCGAAATAAAGCTGAGGCTCATGCTCACTAAGGGCTTTTTCAGTCTCTTTAAACACGCGCTCGGGCACTAAATGATGCAGTTCGCCTGCCGCCAGCATCTGCTTAACCAGTTTTTTGGTGCTAGCATGGATACGCCACTGTTTACCGTATCGCGCTAAAAACCGGGCAAGGCGGAGTACTCGCACAGGGTCCTCTGTGAAAGCGTTTGTGGTATGGCGAAGGATCTTATGCTCAAGATCGTCTTTACCATTGTAGGGGTCAACTAGTTCACCGCTAGTCGAAAGTGCCATGGCGTTTATGCTCAAGTCGCGCCTAGCCAAGTCTTCTTCTAAAGTAACGGTTTGACTCGCATCTACGCTAAACCCGGTGTACCCAGCACCAACTTTACGTTCGGTGCGAGCCAAGGCATATTCGTCCTTCGTTTCTGGGTGTAAAAACACGGGGAAATCTTTTCCAACAGGAATGAAACCTAAAGCTTTCATTTGCGCTGCACTTGCGCCTACTACTACGTAGTCCTTGTCATGCGATGTTAAGCCCAGTAATTGATCGCGCACAGCGCCACCAACTAGGTAAACCTTGTCAAGACCCTTTATAGCTTCGTAAGATGCCTGTTGTTCTGGTTTCACAGCGTTAGCTTCATATCACGTTTCATTTACGTAGATTGTACGCTTCATAGCAGCGAATACTCAAGTGCTTTGGTTGCCAAATACATACCAAAAGGGTGCCTAAGAGCATACCAGCGTATTGACTGTTAGCTAGCGGTACATTAATTATTAATTAACTCAATGACGATTAGCAATCTAGTTTTACAAAATGTTAGTACAAAAGATAAAGCTTTTTAGCACAGAGTCGGTAAGGCGCATTAGTACAAAGTCGGCAAGGCGCAACTTACGGTCAAGGCTTCAGCAAAATAAGTTTAGTAATTCTCACTTAATTAGCCACTGGAGAAGGTAAATCTCACGCTCAACAGCTGCCTGTTTTCTGTTTTTCTTTCTTGTGCTGGGCTTATTAACCTTCGGCTTCTCCTCGCTGTTGGAAAAAAGCATATCTGGCGTTAGTCGAAATGACAGTGGTGAAATTATTTACTCAGGCGAAATAAACTACGAAAAGGTCAGGCAGGTGATTGCGCTCTATCAGCGCAAAGACCGCTTGAAAATAAGAAGTTCAGGCGGTGATTTATACGCCGGCATGATGTTAGGTAATTTTATTAACAGACACAAAATGTCGGTAGAAGTTATCGATTTTTGCATTTCTTCCTGTGCCAACTATGTGTTCTTATCGGCTTATAATAAAATACTCAATCCTAATTCCTTGGTGATTTTCCACGGTGGACCAAAGCAGGCAAATTTCGGTTCTCTTATGCGCCAAGCTTATTCTGAGACGGTAAGCCCTGGCGCCACTTTTGGACGCGCCGGCTATGAGGCCATTATTTCGGTCAAACAAGAGGGCGAAGATTTGGGAATGCGCCGTTCGAATTCACGCTGCGCTAAAAACGAAGTGCTTAATGTATTTGGAAAGTGCGAAGTATTTGGGCCACAAGAACGCCTGCAATATATCATTTTCCTAGAGAATGAACTGTATTCACGGGTAAATCCGCAAATGGATAAAAACATTCCCTATTATGGTCAACTGGGGCTTTACCAGGCTATTTACGAAGCCTACGACTACTTTGGTTTTTATTATAGCCTTGAATCTCTTGCCCGACTTGGCGTCAGTAATGTCAGCGTAAAAGGGGGGTATTGGCTTCCGCAGAGTAACCCACTTTTTCGGCAAGTATACGAGGTAAGCGTTCAGTAAATATTTGCACTGTAAAGCGCGCACCGTTTCCACTAACCAGTGCTCGGTGGCGTTACTAGGCTGCTCGATAACGTGCACAGCCATTGAGCGTTTGGCCATCCACTTTGAAACAAGCAGCGATATAAAAGAACCTGCAAAGCCAATAAGCGCTGAAAAAATAAGCAAGGATGTAAGGTTTAGATCAACGCCGTTGTGCGCCAATAAGCCTTGTATTCCAAATAAACTAAAGGTAACACTCAACAAGGCTAAAATGGCAATGTTGGTCCCCAAAAAAAGAATAATTCTAAGCATAAAGGTTTCTAAATTAATACGCTATAATAAGACCGTGTGAAGCTTTAAAAAGTCCCAATTTACAAAAAATATAAGCACAGACAGTGTGCATGACATTCTTTAACGGGTTATTTATTTCACGTTATAACCAACACATTAATTTGGTAAACTTTATGAGCGATAATAATCAGCAAGCTAACAATCCACTGCATGGAGTAACGCTTGAGCAAGTAGTCACTAAACTGCAAGGCAAATATGGCTGGGAAGGCTTAGCTCAGCGCATTAATATTAATTGTTTTAAGTCAGATCCGTCTATTAAATCCAGTCTCAAGTTTTTAAGGCGGACACCATGGGCGCGGGAAAAAGTGGAAAGTTTGTTCGTGCATACCTTCAAATAATATATTTGATGGCAGTAGTGTTAGGCTCTTTGTGTTTTTTCAAGCAGCTCGTCAATTTCTGCCTTTAGCTCTTTGTCTGCAATTTTATTAGCACTGATTTTTGCATTTTGCAGGCTTTTAATCGCCTTGCCAGTTTGTGCTAACTCAATCTGCAATGTCGCCATGGAATATGCGATAGAGGACATATGGTCTTTTGAATTTATCGCGCTGGCTTTTGCAAGTGCCTTTTCATAAACGATTAATGCATCGTTTAATTCTTCAGTGAAGTCAGCAAGGGTTTCCCACTGTTCAGGATGGTCTTTATCAGTGCTTTCGTTTTTCATGCACAGCGTTTCTAGTTCACCATAGAGTGCATTAAAGGCGTCTTGATTGTTCGCACTAGCCGCTGCCATTAGCTTTTCAGACAAACTATAAACGGCTTTATATATTTTGGTATTAATCATGTAAAGTATCCTGTATTCCACCAATAAAAAACCAAGGTAGGTGTCGGTTTTTTCTAATTCAAAACGTTTACCGTGGCGACAAACAGCCCCGTCTTTAAGTTTATACTTTCAAGCAATACTGAGCAACACCTGTGTCTTTTTTTTCAAGACAAGACAAGACAAGACAGACTCGGCACTGCTGAAGTTGGTGAAACATTTCACAAATGAAGCGCCTTGACACCCCTATGTGCAGGCTACATAGCTGAAATTAAACGCCAGCAAAGTAATTACCCAAATGCGGTGTTTAAGCAATATAAAATAGCCAATGTGTCAGCGGTAATGACGTTGCATCTTATGTGTAGTAAGACCCACGAATTGCAAATGTTATAAAACAATATGTTGAGAATGAAAACACTGATTAATTCTTGACAACAGAACAAACAAACCTCATTGACTCATTTGAACCTTTTAAGACTGTGTTATTCTAATTGTAAAGTAGTTACTACAAGTTGAAGCGCATGTACAAAAAACAGAAAAAGAATATTTTTGCTGACTTTTCTTTTATACGCCTAGTGGATACTTTGTCGCGAATGAGACCTTACAAAAGCATGGTGGCAATGGTTTTTTTCGTTTATCCCTTAGCGGCTTTGTCCGAGTGGCAAAGCACATCAGTACCGTTAACGTCGGCCTACGAATGCACGCAAGTTGCACTTGATGACGTAAATCAAGCCTTACTCACAAAAGAAGAGCGTATTGCACTGCTTGACGATTCGTTGTATGCATCTATTGATAGTTACAGTACCTGCGTGAGTGCGGTAGCGCAAAACAAGCCTGGTGGTGGAGCGGGTCAAGGCGCTAGCGACGCAGGCAGCGGTCAAACTGCTTTGGCTGAATCAGGCGGCGGCTCTGCGGGCAGTTTACAGGAGGAAGCTAACGCAGCAGGCACAAACGGCAACGATGAAATACCGCCAATGCAAAATCGAATAGGCGCTAGCATCTCAGGTAAGAGTTCTACAACTTCTGTAAGAGGTATCATTGCACCTAAAGACAACGACCGAATAATTTGTAAGCTGTTGTATCAAGAGATCACAAAAACGCAAGATCCTGATATGCTAAAGGGGCTTAGGCAGCAATACAACAATTATGCCTGCGGCTAATAATACTGAAGAGAATACAGATGATAGTAAAGAATAAGCAATTAGTATCACGTATAACGAAGCACAGCAGTGTGCCACGTTCTGACAAACGAGTCGCTAGCTGGTGTTGTTGGGCCCTATTAAGCGCCGCGATGGTGATAACGGGCTGTGAAAGCACAACATCTAACAGTAGAAACGCACCGATACTCGTAGGCCCATCAGACATACAAACTAGGCCTAACAGTAATACGCAAATTCCCTCAGAGCTTATAAACGCGGAGATTTTTTTGGACGTCGCGATCCCTACGTTTTCTCCCGGCTTACCCTTAGATAGCTTCGGTGAAATCGACGGTGATGAGTTAGTAGAAGACGGCATTTGGCCGCAGTTGCGGCGTACCGAAGCGAAGTTATTTGCATCCCAAATGAAAGAGGCCTTAGATAATAAAAAAGTATTTGCTAGCGTCAGCGTGGTGCCAAGCGCCAGCACGCCTTCAGATCTATTTGTATTGGGCGAAATTAAACAGTCTGACAGTGAGCAAGTTGAAATTGAAATAACGGTGCTAGACAGCAGCGGCGAAATACTTGGCAACAGGTCATTTGAGCATACCGTCTCTCGCGGATTTCTGCGCGATCAGCAAAACGCGGGCAAAAACCCTTATCAGCCCGTATTCAATCAAGCCAGCGACTATGTTGTGAGCCTGCTGGCTGAATTATCGACAAGCGACAAGCAAGCGATAAAGAACATGTCACTTATGCGCTATGCACGCTATTACTCACCTGAAAATTACTCGCAATATCTGACTTCATCGCTCAAACGCAAAAACGGGCAGCGCTACTACAAGTTTGAATTAACCGGTATTCCAGACGGTAACGATCCAATGCTGCAGCGTATAGAAGATTTAAGAGCACAAGAACTGCTGTTTGTTGACCGCCTGCAGGATAATTTCGAAGTGTTTCAAGCACAAACCCGCTCCGCTTACGCGACTTGGCAAGAAGAAACACTGCCTGAAGTAATTGCGGCGCGTGAAGCGCAGAGAAAACGTAATACATCCACTGCTTTGGCGATTGGCGGTGCGATCCTAACCGCTATTTTAATCAAAAACGCCAACACTAAAGGTAGCAAAGGTAGAGACACATCTGAGTTCGAGCTTGGCGCAATTGCGACCGGTATTGGTTCAATCTGGGCGATAAACGAAGCGTTTAAAAACAACTCACGCTTAAAAGTACAAAGCGCAGTTATTGAAGAGCAAGGCCAAGCGCTCGACCTAAGCGTTAGCCCCACGGTAATTGAATTTGAAAATGAAACTGTTGAGCTGCAGGGTACCGCACAGGAACAGTACATGCAGTGGAAAACGCATTTACGCAAAGTATTTGATGAAGAAAAAACGCCAGACGTTCAGCTCTAAGGCAATAAAGGTATCGTTTGTTTATAGCAAGGATACTTTGGTTGGTCACTGTGTGTAAAAAAGGATAGATAGGTGTCAAGCGAGAATAACAAAGCCGATGCACAAATTCAGGCGCATAGGAAACAACATCAGCAGCAAAAGACAAAGCTATTCGGCGGCGCGGGTATTGTTGCTGCAATAACGCTGGTGAGCATTGTATTGTACTACGTGCTTAGCGCTGAGCCGGCTGAAAAAATCGACGCAGAGATAATTCAGGCTGAGGTAAGTATGTCGCAAGCAGACATGGCAGCGCTTCGTGAAGCCTTTAAGCAAGCATTAATTCAATACGAGCTTAATGTCCAGCCCAGTATAAACGAAATAATAATGATGACTGACTTTCGGGCTAACAAAGTAAGTGAACTGGCGTTAATAAAAGACCAAGCCCTTACCGCTTTTGCGCAAGGAGCTTTTGTCCAATCGACCCAGATTATTGAAGAGCTCGCGCAAAAATCAACTATACTAATAAATGCATGGCAGGCCCAGATAGCGCTTCATGTAAGCAATGGTCAACAAGCCTTTAGCAATGATGAAATGGCGCAAGCTCAGCTGCAGGTTAACAAAGCGTTGGCGCTTTCCCCCAGTAATATTAAAGCAATGGCACTAGAAAATAGAATTTATGCCTTTGGTGAGGCCTCTAAATTAATGCAAGAGTTAAAAATAGCGGTGTCTGAGAATAATTGGCCTAAGCAGGTAGCGGTTATTACCGATATTATTGAAATAGATCCCTTGCGCGGTGAGTTGGCCCAAACGTTGGCAAACGCACAGGCTCAGCACGACAAGCAGCAGCTAGCCAAGTATTTAGGGCAAGCTGCACAAGCGTTGCGTGCAAACGCATTAAATAAAGCTCAGCAGCTAGTGAGTCAGGCACAAGCAATTGAGCCCAACAGTAAAGGGGCGCAAGCACTCAGCGCGCAAATATATCAGGCTAGGGCCCAGCAAAGCTTAACCGCGACAAAAAAGAGTATAAAGAGCGCCGCACAAAACGATGACTGGACGCAGGTAAGTGCGCTAGTGTCATCTACCTTAGCAAAGCACCCAAGTGACACAGATTTGCAGAATTATAGAAGCCAAGCGCAGCAAGTACTGTCGGCTAAACAATCACTTGCCCCTTTTTTTGCTGCGCCCAAGCGATTGGCTGACGACAATATAAGAGAGGCAGCGTCTAGCGCCGTGCAAACTGCCTTTTTAGCGTCTTTACTGTCGCCTAGCTTGCAGCAGCAAATCGAAAATGTGGCAAAGAGTATTGATGAATATAATAAACCCGTTGAGGTGCGCATAAATTCAGACGGGCTTACCTACATTACAGTCGTAGGCGTAGGTCATGTGGGCGAGCATGCACAAAAAATAATTTCTCTGAATCCCGGAAAATACGTATTGCAAGGACAACGACAAGGTTACCGAAATAAACGCCTTGAATTTACGGTTGACGCCAATACGCCCATATCACTCACCTTAATATGCGATGAACGCATTTAAATAAGACCAAAGAGAATAATCACGACTATGCAGCCCATCGACTCAAAAATTAAACGAGCGCAACGTAAAGGAGCCGGTGTGTATGTGCTGACAGGCCTGCTAACGCTGGGGGTGCTTGGCGCATTCGGGCTATGGCTGTTTTTTATCAAAGGGTTTAGTGTGCTGGTGGGGCCTAGCGACGCACTTAGCAGTGCGAAGATTGAGCTAGTATCAGGCTTTGCTTGGGTAGGTAACAGCAGTGTGTATACTTTAGGCGGTGAGGTGAGCATAAAAGTGAGTGCACCCACGTTTGAGCCTAGCCTTGTGAGTATCAATGATCAAAGCCCCAGCACAATTGACATTATGCTAATGCCAAGCCCTGCGGTTATTAATGCGCAAGTTATTTTAGGCGAAAACAGCCGCTCACAAACGCAATATTTAGCGCAAACGCAATGGTTTTTAGATGGTGTATTAATTTATATAGGCGCTGAACTTGAATATAAAACTGCGCCAGGTAGCTATCAGTTAAGGGCCACTAACCCTTATTTTACAGCTTCAATACAATCACTTAGTTTAGTGCGTGCGCAAACTGTAGAACTGTCGGCTAGGTTAGGGGAGGTGAGCGGAATAATCACCATTAACTCGCTTCCATCAGGAGTAGAGGTAAACATAGACGGCGATAATCAGGGGAAAACCCCGTTGATATTTGCCGCGAAAGGTGGCCGATATGCGGTGCGTCTAAGCAGCGACGACTACCTTACTATAGAAGAGACAATTGCAGTGCAGACCAATACTTTATCGCCTGTAAGAAATTACCAGCTACTGCCAAAGCCTGGTGTGCTGAATATTAGCGCGTCGCCAAACAACGGCTTGTTGCTGATTAACAATATTGAATATAGCTTAGGCCAAATTGACCTTGCGGCTAATAAGCCGCATAAAATCCACTACACTAAAGCGGGGCATACGTCTTACATTAATACCATAAACGTAAACAAAGAGACTCCCACACGCATAAACGTGAGCTTAACGCCCTTATATGGTCAAGTAACCATTACCACTAATGTGCCCGCCGCGTTGAGTATAAACGGTAATAGCACACAGAAAAGCCCCGTAAGCGCGCGTTTTTTAGCGGTAAAGCAAAGTGTAACAGCCAGTGCACAAGGCTTTAGAAGTGCTAGCACAAGCTTTACTCCTCAAGCTAACAAGACCAATAATGTAAACATAAACTTGCTCACTGAATTTGCTGCTAGAAAGGCTGAAGGTAAGCCTTTGTTCATCAATACCCTGGGTATTGCTATGCGTAAGTTCAACGGTGACGCATTCACCATGGGTTCACCTGCCAACGAAACTGGCAGACGGCGCAACGAACATCAAGTAGATCTTGATTTCTCAAGGCCATTTTGGGTGTCTGAAAAAGAAATCACCCAAACGCAGTTTAGTGCTTTTTTGGGTGCCAGCACTGGCGTAAATTCTAACTTACCCATTACGGGCATAAGCTGGTTAGAGGCGGCGCAATATTGCAACTGGCTGAGTCAGCAAGAAGGTTTACCGGTTTTTTACCGCTTCAATAATGGGCGCTACATGGGCGCAGATGTTTCATCAAACGGTTATAGACTGCCAACTGAGGGCGAATGGGAGTGGCTTGCCAAAAAAGCGAAACGCGCTGTCAGTACCGTATACGTGTGGGGCAATCAAGAGAAACTGCGGGACAATCAAGGGAATTTTGCTGACAAAAGTATGAATACCGCCCAGCTTATCTTTTTTGATGACTACGAAGATGGTAAGGCAGGGCCTGCCGACGTGGGCAGCTTTAAGGCCGACCGCATTGGCCTTTATGACTTAGACGGCAACGTAAGTGAATGGGTTCACGATTATTACACCACTTCTTTGCCCGATATGAGTAAGCGCCATCTTGATTACCTAGGGGCAGCGCGCGGTGAATCGTGGGTAATAAAAGGCGGAAATTATGAAACTGGACGTTTACGAGAGCTGCGTGCGGCATTTCGCGAATTCTCTTCGTCGGGGAAAGAAACGATTGGTTTTAGAATTGCCCGTTATGATAGCCGTGAATAGGCTTTACAATAGACGCTAACCGGCATTGGTAGCAGTTGCTTAATACACGTAAACAAGGCTCAGTTTGAGCGACGTAAGGACTAAATAGAGCAAATAATGAATAAACAAACAAGACGTAAACTTATCCTAATAGGCCTGTGCCTTGCTGCATTAGCCGCCGCTGGCGTGGTTACCGCGGTGCAAATTAGTATAGACTCGCCAGCTAGCTTACCGAGCGATATTTAAATGGCAAAAATCAGCGCGCATACCTCAAGCATGAACCCATCGCAGGTGGTATCTATGATTGTTTTCTTAGTCATAGTTACCGCTGTACATCTGCTTTACCAAGGCGCAATAAGGCCGTTCGCTGAAGCTGCCGTTGCCGCCTATGGCAGCGGTGCCACTAGCAATATTTGGGTTATATTAAAAGACTTTGAACAGCAGGCTAGTGTGACTATTGGGCTGTTTTGTGGTTTTTTGATTATGTATAAATACCAGCGCATTGTGTTTCACGAAGAGCCTCTTTTTACCATGGATTACCTACAGGCATATGACAAAACACAAGCGCTTAATGTCAGCGAAGCGCTTAACGAATTAGAGCAAAGCGCCTACGCAGAAAACAGCTCTATGTCGACTTGGATTAATTGTTTACGCCGCTATAAAAACACCCAGAACGTGCAGCACGCTTCCAACGCCATTACCGAAAATGTAGAGATGCTCGCGGCGCAATTAGAATCGGGTAACAGCATGATCCGATATTTTATTTGGGCTATTCCCAGCATCGGGTTTATTGGCACTGTAAGAGGTATTGGTTCTGCTTTGGCAAAGGCAGAAGAAGCGGTGGCAGGTGATATTTCAGGCATGGTCGACAAGCTCGGCGTCGCTTTTAACTCAACCCTTGTGAGCTTAATAATCTCCATTATTCTTATGTATTTACTACATGTGCTAAATAACAGACAAGACGAAATGGTAATAAACACGCAAAAGAACTGCGAAAAACACTTGTTAACGCAGCTTCACCAGCAGGAATAGTGTCGTTTATGCGGGTTGAATATGGTGGATAGTTATAGTGGATAGTTACAGTGGATAGTTACAGTGGATAGTTATGGTCGTTAATTATGGTCACTAAAAGACGTGAAAACGGTTTCAATCTCGCCTTTTTAGACGTAATGGCCTGTGGCTTAGGGGCGGTTTTACTCATCCTCCTCATTGTGAATTTTAACGACGATACACTTATTCCCAGTGACGAAATAGAAACCTTAGCGCAAGAGCTTGCCGCTGCACAAAATCAATCCCAAAGCCTTGCTAATAGTTTGAGTAATCAAGCGCAAGAAGTATCGCAGCAGCAGGCTAATGCAAGCGAACAAGCAAGGCGCATTGGGCAATTGAGCATTCAGCAAAAAGCCCTGCAGCAGGCTATAGCAGATAAAAAAGCAGTAATTGCCAAGCTTGAAGATGCGGTTGCCGCTATTGCGCCGCAAACTGCCGATGATGCGATTGCGCTACCTGTAATCAATGAAGAAACCTATTTGTTAGGCCTTATTGTTGAAGGGCAAAGAATTGGCATTTTAATAGACACCAGCGCCTCTATGACCGACGAGGGCTTAATTGATATTATCAAGCGCAAACTTGCCCCCGATGCGGTTAAAAAGGCCGGTCCTAAGTGGCAGCGAACTTTGAATATTGTTAAATGGATGCTAGCACGTCTGCCTGATAGCGCGCGCGTTGCGGTGGTAAGTTTTAACGATAAGGCGCAGGTACTTGGCTCTCAGGCGGTTATCAGCGCTAAGGTAAGTACTAACATACAAGCGCTAGTTGCCGACGTAAATGCCCTAGTGCCGCAAAATGGCACAAACTTACAAGAAGGCTTAGCGCAGCTTCAAAGCGTAATGCCTGACATGACCGATTTATATATTATTACTGATGGATTGCCGTCTTTAATTAACGCATCAAGCGGATTTTCTACTTCGCGCGGCTGTAATCCATTGCCAGGCCAGCAGGCAACTATATCGGGTGCTTGCAGAGTCGCGGTGATGCAACGTACTTTAAACATAAATAAATTGGCAGGTGCGCGCACCAATGTCATTTTATTGCCCCTTGAAGGCGATCCACAGGCCTCGGCGTTATATTGGCAGTGGGCTAGCGTAACAGGCGGCACATTTATAAGCCCTGCTGGCACTTGGCCATGAAGAAAAGACGTACCCCAATAGAAGTGTTTAACCTGTCGTTTTTAGATGTGATTTCATGTGCTTTTGGCGCGGTCGTTATGCTTATACTACTGGCGAAAAACGGCGAGGAAGCTGATTTTAGCCAGTCGGCTAACGTAGCGCAAATTACCGAGTCGATTACCGAGTCGATTACCGCGTTGTCTGATGCCCAAACCACATTAGAGGATTTAGAAGCGCAAATGGCCGCCCAGCAAGCAAAGTTGCAAAGTGCGCAGCAAGAAGGAGCAAGCAATGATTCAAAAGCCCAAGCCTTAGCAGCAGACATAAACCGTTCTCAGCAAAATTTACAGCAGCTTAACGACGAAGCTTTTGGCCTTGAAGTAGTATTAGAACAGCGCAAACGAGCGGCTATAAGTGTTGGCGATGCACCCGAGCGTGATGACGAAGTAGGCGGTATTCCGGTAGATAGTGACTATGTTATTTTTATTGTGGATACTTCTGGCAGTATGAAAAGCATGTGGGCGACAGTCATAAGCAGCATGCGAGAAGTACTTAATAATCACCCCGAGGTAAAAGGCTTTCAAGTTATGTCCGACAACGGTGAGTATTTATTGTCTACTAGCGCGGGCCGCTGGCGAAATGACACGCCAGCCCAGCGTAGTGGAGTATTGCGAGCCATGAGCGTATGGTCGGGTAGCTCAAATAGTTCTCCCGTTGAAGGTATAGAGCGGGCGCTGCAGGTTTACGCTAAACGAACCGATTCCCTTGCCCTCTATGTATTTGGCGATGACTATTCGGGTGGTTCGTATGACCTTACCTTAGCCAACATAAATCGCCTAAACACCGACGCAAATGGCCAGAAGCTAGCCCGTATTCATGCCATTGGCTTTCGCCAAGCTAGTCGCGCGTTAGGCGAAGATAGTTTGCGCTTTTCTACTTTAATGACAGAAGTTGCCAGGCAAAACAGAGGCACATTTTTGTCTAAGTAGTTTGCTGTGCTTATGTGATGCTCTGTCAAGCTTGTTTTGTTTATAATTTTTTTCACTCGACCCCAGTGTGTTTTTACCTTAGGCTACGGCCCAGTTCAAATCCCAAGATGAGATTTTACATGGGTCGTTGTGCATTCTTAACCACTACAGGTCTCGAAAATTTCTTTGTTTACGATGATTTAGTTAAACCGCATTTAGCCGCGCTTGGCTGGCAGGTTGACGATGTATCATGGCATGATAAAGAAATAGACTACAGCCAGTATGATGTAGTAATAGTCAGAAGTACCTGGGATTATCAGCTACACGCAGACTCTTTTATGCAAACACTTGCGCGCATTGACGCTAGCAGTGCACATTTAGAAAACCCCTTAGCGTTAATGCAATACAACATATCTAAATCGTATTTGAAAGACTTGGCAGAAAAAGGCGTGGATATTCTGCCCACGATTTGGCTAGGCGCCTTCAATAGCAAACAAATTCAAGCTGCCTTTAACTACTTTGGCACAAGTGACATTATTATAAAGCCGCTGATAAGTGCTAATGCCGACTTCACCTATCGCTTAAACGAAGAAGACTTTTTATTTAACCAACAAAGCATAAAAAAAGAGCTGCAAGGGCGTGAAATTATGGTCCAAGCTTTTGAAAAAAGTATTGTTGATGAGGGCGAATATTCACTTTTCTACTTTGGCGGTGAATATAGTCATAGCATTAACAAGGTGCCCGCCAGTGGCGATTTTAGAGTGCAAGAAGAGCATGGCGGGCAACTGCACAGTATTGCGCCTAGCGAGGCCATGCTAGCACTGGCGTTAAAAACCTTGAATGCTTTACCTGAAAGTGCCCTTTATGCTCGCATAGACATGCTAAGCACCGCCAAAGGTTTAGCGATTATTGAAGTAGAGCTGATAGAGCCTTCTTTGTACTTTAATATGGATGAGGCTTCGGCATTGCGGTTTGCACAGGCAATCGTAAAGCGGGCGCAAGCTTAAGACCTTATCAGAATGGCCTTACTGTATTATTGAGTTAATGTTTGAAACTGAACATCCTTTAAAATCTGCTTAACTTTTATTAACCATACATTTTTGATACAGCTTGAATTTGCGCAAGGAATAATGAATAAGGTCGTCTCTAATGATCACAAATGGCACATTGGAGACTGGAGCAAAGCCTCCTAAATAAGCAGATTTAAATACCGGTGATAGCAAAATCCAATGCATCGATAATATGGTGCCTTTGCAGTTCAATGGTTCCTAACGGCTGCTTCAGAAGCCGCTTTGGCATTGATGTTAGCTGAGGTGTAACTAGAAAGTATTTCCTATCATTGTATTCAATTAACGGCGTCAACTTTTTCATTGCTTGATTAGACAAAACTTCAGCATTTGCTAGGGGAATTATTAGTCTAGTGGCTAAGTCATTTATTATTGAATGTTGGATGTCGACGATATAAGGGAAAGCCTCTTTAGTTTTCTGAGATGGGTTTCTATAGATTTCAAATTGCGCCATTAAAGTTCTCTGTATTCGTCACTGAAACAACCATTTGCTTCTATATATTTGTTGTAAGCCGAGATGGCGGTTTTGTTTTCCGCTTTCCATCTCTCACTTTCAAGTATGGCTAATTTTTCATTTAGGGCCTGTTCAAGCGTAGCAGAAAGATTAACGTTTAATTTTTTTGAGCGTTTTAATAAATCGCTATTAACCGATAAATTAGTTGGTTTTTTAGGGGCATTGATATCGTAAAGATGACTCATAAGTTTTTCCTTTTTATTCAGCCCCACCATTATGCGCATTTCGATGCGCATTGTACAGAGTGAGATTTAAGCGGTTGGTTGAATCAAAATCTGAGCAATAAGCTCTGGTTACTAGTTAGGCAAAGCGAATTTTCGTGGTAACGCTAAACGAGCTATCAGTTTGTGGCACGTTTGCCGTCATGCCTAAGTCTTGTGTAGTTTCAAACATTAATAGGATCGAACACTTACGCGCCTTATTCACTTAAGGCTGTCGGGGTTAAATTTATGCCCAAGCTTGGTGGTCTTTGTCCGTAGATACACTTTATTATCTTCGGTGATGCCGTGATCAATGGGACGGCGAGAAATAATATTAACACCTAAATCCGTTAAGGCCTGAATCTTTTGAGGATTGTTAGTCATGATCTCAACGTTGCTAACGTATAAAGTGTCTAGCATAACTTTACAAATCGCATAGTCGCGTAAGTCAGCATCAAAGCCTAAATGTTCATTCGCCTCTACCGTGTCGTAACCTTGGTCTTGAAGATTATAGGCGCGGATCTTATTTAGCAGTCCTATGCCGCGACCTTCTTGGCGTAAATATAAAAGCACGCCGTAACCATGCTCTACGATATTTTCAAGCGCTCTTTCTAGTTGAAAGCCGCAGTCGCAGCGGGTGCTAAAAAGAGCATCGCCGGTTAAACACTCTGAATGAACGCGAATGGGTACGGTTGCAATAGGATCCCAATTACCGTAGGAAAGTGCTACATGCTCTTGACCATTGCTATGGTCGATAAACCCGTGGATCGTAAAATCCCCATATCGGGTGGGTAACTTTGCTCGACTGATAAACTCAAATTTAGGCGTGTTAGATGTCATTTATTTCTGCTTTTTGTACTTTTATTTTGCGGCTTTTATACGTAAACAAGCAACTGGGACCCAAACCACAATTACAAGCGTCTATTTGCGGCAATACATATTCCACGTGATGAAATGTCTACGTGTGCTGCGGCTCTGAAAAATCAGTGTAAGAGGTTAATGGCTCGGGCTTAGCAATACAATAACCTTGGGCAAAGTTTACGCCCATTTTTCCAATTTGGACCATTATTTCAGGTGTTTCTACAGATTTAGCGACCGTTTGGATGTTCATGGCCACCGCGACATCTTTAATAGAGCTTACCATGGCGAGGTCGATTGGGTCGTGCAAAATGTTGCGAATGAAGTGACCATCTATTTTTACAAAGTCTACCGGTAAATCTTTTAAGTAGCTATAGCTTGAAAACCCGCTGCCAAAGTCGTCAAGTGCGAAGGTGCAGCCCAGGCGTTTAAACTTAGTCATAAATTCAACCGCGTCATTCATTCTAATAATAGCCATCGTTTCGGTTATTTCAAAACAAATTTTCTGGTACGCAATGCTATACTTTTCAAAGGCATTTAATAGGAAATACTGAAAATCGTCGTCAGACAGACATAAGCCTGAAAGGTTTATATTGGCTTTGCCTAGTTTAGCTTCATGCTCGGGGTTTGCCTGCAGCCATTTAAAATAGGCTTCAACAACTTGCTTGTCTATTTTGTTGCTAATAAGCGCTTTTTCTGCACTGGGCATAAAAAACTCAGGTGTCACCAGGTCGTTGTCTTTTGTCCGCAAGCGTACCAATATTTCATAGTATTGTAATTCGTCTGACTTATTAAGCGGTCGATAATGTTGATAGAAAAGCGCGAAGCTTTCATCTTTTATCGCCTTATTAACTTCATTTACCCAAAACAAGTCACGCTTATAGTGTGAATGCATCCCCATTTCGGGCGAATAGATTTGAATTTTATCGCGCCCGCTTTCTTTTGCAATTAAGCAGGCTGTGTCGGCATAGCTTAGCAGCTCTTCGCCACTTGGAATACTGTCATCGCAGGATGCGATACCAATACTGACGCTTTGGTTAAAAATGTGGCGATCCCATTTAAACTCAAATTTGCGTACTTTTGCAAGCAGTGAGTTGGCTAAGATGCGCAGCTCATTGCTATCTTCAAAATCGACAATTAAGCCAAACTGGTCGGCACTGAGTCTTGCAAAAGCGTAACGCTCGCTTACTACAGCAAACAGCTCATGCGAGAGCTCTTTTATAAAGACATCGCCGGCGGAGTGCCCGCAGGTGTCGTTTATGACTTTAAACTGATCGACATCTAAAAATATTAGGGCAAATTTCTTGGTATTTTCACGAGACTGAATGCGCTCATTCATCATTTGCAAAAAGTGCCTGCGGTTGAATAAGCCAGTGAGCTGATCATGGGTATTTAAATACTGCAGGTTTACCTGGTGGAGGCGTCTTTGAGTAATGTCAAACAGTGAACCAAAGTGCAGATTTTCGCCGTTTACTTTTTTCAACTGGCATGAAATAGAAAACCAAAACTCGCTGCCGTCAACGCGTTTGCCTTTCATTTCTTTACCTAGCACCGTTTTTTGTATAATCAGTTCGCCTAATAAAAGGTCAGCGCCTTTAGTATTGGACAAAAAGTCAGCTATGTTGGGTTTGTTTGACAATAAATCATCACCGTTTTTATAACCAAATAACGCGCATATAGCAGGATTTACCTGAATAAGGTCACCGTTTGGCAGCGCGGTATAAAGACCTTCCGCGGCATGTTGAAACAGGTCGTTGTAATGCTGCAGCTGTTCTATTTGTTCACCTTGGGAGAAAATACGTTTAGCGTGAATGGATTGTTCACGGCTAATAATAGCCACGCCAATTAACATGACTCCTATACACGTAAACGCAAATGGATATAAAGCGGTGTATGATAGGTAATCGTCCCGGTTCAAAAAGCTTAAAAATTCGAATATCCCCACTAAGCCCAAAAATATCCAACCAATAAAGTATATAGCCGCGCTACGTAAATCAATCGCTTTGTGGTACACCACGGTTGCAATGATTTTACTGGTGAAAAAGAAAATGGAAAACGCCATTAAGGCGACTAACTGGTTAAAATCACTCAGCACGAAGACGCCCAATAAGGGCAGTGCTAAAAGTACATAATTTGTGCCCACCCACCAAGAGGGAATTGGGTCAAATATAAGACGGGTTATTTTTATGCTCGCAAATAGAGTGAGTACTAAACTTAAACTGGTGAGCTCAGCGGTCATTGATGGTAGAAAGAATAACGACGGTAATATACCTTCAGCGTTGAGCATGGTGGTCATTGCGCCGGTGGCTAACAAAAAAAACCAAAAACGAGCGGGTGCATTTTGCAGCACGTAAGTCAGCAAAAAGTAAGTTGCTAGCAATGACAAACCGCCGCTCATTGCGCCTAATAATATAAGCCGCACGCTCGCTTCTTGGGAATAAGCTTCGGTTTGCCACAGCTCAAGGGGGAGCAATGTTTGTGCGTCGTCTTGTATGCGAACATATATAGTAAAGGTAGATTCGCTTCGAGACACAAAGTGCATTTTGAAGCTTTTGCGGCTTAAATTTGTAGCGCTTGACTGTTCGTCTTCAGATCGTGCGCTTTGAATTATCCGACCCTGCTCGTCAAGTAAAAATACATCAACGCGATCGATAAAAGCACTGCCAGCTATTAACGTGAGCATGCGGTTAACAGTTGCGTTATTCGCTATGTTAAAGCGCACCCACAAGACCGAATTCTCTGCAATAGTCGTAAACTCTGTGTGCGTTTGCCACTGACTGAGCTGCTGCACGTCTGAAAGTAGTGCGTCTTCTTGCGTTACATGAAACTCAGCAAAAGGATTAACGTTTATGGCGTTGTTGAAGTAAGCGTCAAGCGCTTTACCTTCGTATTGGCTTTGTGCCGGACTTTGCCAGCTTAAGGAGCTTAAGATTATGGAAATTAGTAAAATAAGCAGGCGCAATAGGATCATTTACCTTTGTCATTGTCATTGTTGTAGGATATTTAGCCAGGCAACCTTGTGTTGTCAGGCGCTTAACGAATAACTGTCTGCAGGACGCTCTGTACTAGGTACACTTAAATATAACAAAATATACGCAACGTGAATTAGTGTAAAGGTTAATACTAATTACAAACTAATACAACAAGTGCTACCAATAGCTAACACATTTTTTAATGTGCTCTCATTAGTTAACATAAGGTGCGATAATTTCACTATACGGTATGCTAAGGTATTGAACGATTGGTAACAACATAAGTTAACAAGGATCCTAGCGATGAAGTTACAGCTTGATTATGTAAAGTCCTCTAAGCATTTATTGGTAAAAATAGCAGCGCTGGCAAGTTTACTGATGAGTGTGTCGGCCTGTGGAGAGCCTAGCCTTGTGCCAAATATTGTTCAGGGCGAAAGAAAAGCAGCCATTTGCGGGCAATGCCATGGTAAAAACGGCATCTCTATTATTCCTATTTATCCTAATTTAGCGGGTCAAAAACAAGCTTATATGGAACTGCAACTGCAGGCCTTCCGATCAGGTCAGCGCATTAATGCTGCTATGTCACCTCATGCTAAACGGCTCAGCGATCAAGATATCGTGGATTTGTCAGCTTTTTATGCAAACATGGACCCGTCGGGTAAGAAAGTTCCCAACAGCTCAAAATAACAAGCCGCTCATATTTAGCTGGGTGTAATCTTAAACGTCGCTAGGTGTGTATAACTCAATATCACTTATCTAAAAGGCCGTACTATGTTCATTTTACACCATCTAAATAGCTCACGTTCACAGCGTCTAGTGTGGATGTTTGAGCTGTTAAAGCTCGATTACGAGATAACAGTATACCAACGCGACGCCACTACAAATTTAGCGCCCAGCAGTTTAAAAGCAATTCACCCTTTAGGCACCGCACCGATTATCTCCCATAATGGCAATAACATTGTAGAAACTGGCGCTATCTGCGAGTACATAGTAAAAGAAGCCAAAGACACCACCCTTATACCGCCCAAAGAGCATGACGATTTCGTTAATGTGCAGTTTTGGTCACATTTCGCCGAAGGCAGTTTTATGCCACCGCTGGTAACATCTATGGTGTTAAATAAAGGCATAGAAAAAGCGAGTCCGTTTTTCATAAAGTTCGTCGTAAAGAAATTTGTTGAAGCCGTTATAAATGCCTATTTTGGCAAGGCAGTTGCGCGCAACATGTCGTTTGTCGAAGATCATCTTGAGGGTAAGCAGTGGCTAGTGGGCAACAATATAACCGTGGCCGATATTCAAATGAGCTTTGGTTTAGAAGCCATGTATAACGCAGGCAAGTTAGCAGATTCGCCCAATATGACGGCCTACGTAGAGCGCTTCCAAAGTGAGCCTAGCTACAAACTCGCAATGAAAAAGATGGCCGCTGCTGAAAAAGCTGCCAGCTAGGTCTATCTAGCCGACAAATAATCTGCAATTAGGCGAGTGAAAGGCCCGCCGTATTGCAGCAGTTTCTTTTCTCCCACGCCGGTTACATTTAAAAAATCGTCTAGCGTGATTGGCATTTTGGCTGCCATGTCGTTAAGGCTCGCGTCGCTGAATATGTTAAAGGCCGGTACGGCTTGTTCTACCGAGAGCTTTTTGCGCAAATTCTTAAGCTTGGCATACAGCACCTTGTCTATATTGCTGGCTTCGTAGGTATTCTTTTTAGCCGAACTGACTTTAAATTTAGGCACCGCTAGCTGCACAAGCGTGCTGCCTTTAAGCACCCCTTTCGCCGACTCATTTAGGCGCAAAATACCATTAAGTGTCATATCAATGCGTATATGACCTTGGTGAATTACCTGTTGAATAATATTATGCCAATATTGGTCTGGGTCTTTTTTACCAATACCATAGGTGCTGAGTTCATTATGCTTGTTGTCGAGTATTTTATGATGTTGCTTGCCTCTAAGTACATCAATTACGTACTGCACTGCGGTGTCACCTTGTAATCTGAAAATACACGACAACAGTTTTTGGGCGACTACGCTGCCGTCAAACATTTTAGGCGGATACTGGCAAATATCACAGTTGCCACAAGCTTTGTGGCGGTGATCGCCAAAATAATTAAGTAAAACTTGGCGTCTGCAGGTTTGTGCCTCAGCAAAGGCCTGCATGGCTTCAAATTTGTGCATTTCAATGCCAAAACGCTCTGAGGTGGCGCCATCGGCAATCCATTTTTTGATACGCGCGGCGTCTTTGTCGTCAAATAGCAACAGCGCTTCGGCCGGCATACCGTCACGTCCGGCACGACCCGTTTCTTGGTAAAACGACTCAATGCTGCGCGGCACGTCGTGATGCACCACAAAACGTACGTTTGATTTGTTTATGCCCATGCCAAAGGCAACAGTGGCGATGACTACCTGTAGGTCGTCTGCTAAAAATAGATTTTGTACGTGCTCGCGTTCTTGCGTGTCTTTACCTGCGTGATAAGCACCGCAGCTTATTCCTGCTTTTTGCAGCTTTGCTACTAAGTCGTCTACTTTAGCGCGGCTGTTGCAGTATACAATGCCGCTGTTGCCGCGCTGCTGCTTTACAAAGTCAAGCACTTGGTCACCGCCTTTATACTTCGCCAGCAGATTGTAGCGTATATTGGGTCGGTCAAAGCCACCCTTATAAACAAATGGATTGTTTAAGCCTAGTTGATACACAATGTCGGCTTGGGTCGCATGATCTGCTGTGGCAGTGAGTGCGATAACCGGTGCGTTGGGAAAAGCGTGTTTAACTTCGTGTAAACGGCGGTATTCTTTGCGAAAATCATGTCCCCACTGACTTACGCAGTGAGCCTCGTCTACTGCTATTAAGCTAATGTTGAGGGTCTGCAGGCTGCGCAAAAAATAGCTTTGCAGCAAACGCTCAGGGGCGACATATAAAATGTCGAGTTCGCCACTGTGAAGTTTTCGCGTGACTTCATTAGCCTCTTCAGGCGCCAGGCTTGAATTTATATATGCAGCCTCTACCCCTTGGGCCTGAAGCTGCTGCACTTGATCTTGCATAAGCGAGATGAGCGGCGAAACAACTATTGTTATGCCTTCAAAAACAAGGGCAGGTAACTGGTAGCATATTGATTTACCGCCGCCGGTGGGCAGCAGGATTAAGCTGTCGTGGCCGTTTAGCACACTTTCTATGACGTCCCACTGGCCGTCACGAAATTCATCGTAACCAAAACTTTTTTTCAGCACCTTTAAGCAGGTGTTTTGCAAAGTAATGTTAGGCGTTATATCGGTGTTAATGCTCTTCAGAACATTGCTAGTTTGGGTCAAAGTACTGCTCAATTTCAATAGACGCTAATTAGCAACCTATTGTACTTATATTTGCACTGGTAATCTAATGATCTGCGGGATAGTTTGTCGGTGTAGTACAAACAGACCTTGCATGCCGATAAGCAATACTGCGACAATACTTGCCTATTCAGCTCAAGGCTTTATGCGTAGCGCTATAAAGTCGCGCTACGCTATTGGACACGACGTGAACGCTCAAGCAAATGATCAAACTAAAATAGGCATAATATTTGCCCTTTGTGCCTATAGTATGTGGGGGTTTGCGCCTATCTACTTCAAAATGCTTACCGCTATTCCAGCCCCCGAAGTGCTCATGCATAGGGTGGTGTGGTCTGTTTTTGTGCTGTGTTTTTTGGTGCTTGGTCTGCGCGGTATTGCTAAAGTGCGCGTGGCAATTGCTTCAACGAAAGTCCTCAAAACACTATTTATTGCGGGCTTGCTGCTTGCACTTAACTGGCTGCTATTTATTTGGGCCGTTAACAACAATTACATGCTAGAGGCGAGTTTAGGATACTACATTAACCCCCTAATTAACGTGTTTTTAGCCCGCCTATTTTTGGGTGAAGTATTGCGGCCCCTGCAAAAAGTAGCGGTGGGAATTGCGCTTGCTGGTGTACTTATTTTGCTTTTTACCTATGGCGAATTGCCGTGGATAGCCTTAACGCTGGCGTTTAGTTTTAGCATATATGGACTTTTGCGCAAGCAAGTGGCAGTTGATTCCATGCCGGGCCTGTTTATAGAAACACTTATGATGCTGCCCGCAGCGATTATTTATTGGGTATGGTTTGCTGAGGTGAGCGGCAATTTTACCCAAAATTCATCTCACTTAAATATTGTGCTTATGTGCGCTGGTATTGTAACGACCGCGCCGCTGCTGTGCTTTACGGGAGCAGCTCGTCGACTAAGGTATTCCACACTAGGATTTTTACAGTATATTGGGCCTAGTATTATGTTTTGCTTAGCCACCTTTATGTACGATGAACCTTTATCAAGCGCCCGGCTAGTTACCTTTATCTTTGTGTGGTCAGCGCTTGGATTGTTCACGTACGACTCGGTCACGGCTTATAGGGCTGAGCGTAAACTCAAGAAGGCTGTGCAAAGCCCTTAGTGAAATAATTTGTTTTAACTTTGTAATCCTCTAGTCAAGTAATGGCTACGTCTACACCCCATGTATTACCAAAAAGTCCGACGTACGTTGTTGGCACCTAGAAGTGAGGACGACCTCAGCGCTCGATCATTGTTAGGGGACGGCCCAAAACTAATTGTGAGCTTTATATGAACTGGGTGATTTTGTTTGTGGCTGGTCTTACGATTGCAAATGCCTGACCAAGTACCCAACGAGCAGTGGTAACGATATTCGCTAAGAAATCTTTAATCGCCAGTAAACGTAGTTTGCCAAGCTCTTCTTTAGCATCAATTTGATAGCAGCCCTGAGCTTGAAGTTAACGGAACCGGCTCTGCCTGTAACCAGTTTAACTTGTCATACTGCGCTTGTGCACTGGTAATATGCAAGGTAAAAGCATGACGAGATTTATCAGAACGATTAGCTTCACTAAAATGTGGCAAAACACCGTTAAACACTACAAGCGATCCTGCTTTTACTTCTAATGGTAAGGCCCGTTCATTTGCTGGCCATTTAATATTTGTTAATTGTACAAGTTCAGTGCTGTCGTTAGGGTAGCGTTTAAATTGCTCTTTTAGAGGGAAATTTGCACCTGCTTTGTCTACTTGTAGGCAACCGTTGAGTAATGTGGCATCTTCTATCGCAAACCAAAATGTGACTACCGACATTGGCATAGTGTAAAAATAAGAAGCGTCTTGATGCCACCGAATTACGCCGCCTATTTTGGGCTGTTTAAAAATGTACATCGACTGGCGAATTTCAGGCGCTATAACGCCAAGGCCTTTGGCGATATCTGAAATTATTTTAGATTGGCTAAAGGCCTTGAACTCTGGCGATAATACATGCAGTGCATGGCCAATTTTATTGATGCTCAAGGATTTGTCTTGTTGTAATTCGCCAGAAGATGAGAAAGCTTCTTCCTCAAAAAAACATCTTACTTTGTCACCTGACGCTAAAAAATAGTGGTCACGGTTAGTGTCGGCGTTGTCAGTAGAAAAAACAGATCTTGTTGACTCTGGGTCAAAGTCATCCACTATTTTAAGGGCGGCTTGGCGCAGTGTTTGCATCTGCTGCGGGCTAAATAGTTCATCCAAAACCAAATGACCTTGTGTTTGATATGCTTGCTGCTGTGCTTGAGTGAGCATTTATTCAATTCCTAACTTTGCATAAATTTTTAGACTTCAGTCTCATTACCTGTCTAATGAGCTTGTCATATTTAGTTTATGTTTTCTAGTGCGTAGGTCAAGGTGTCTTCGTTAGGCGTTGCATCTAAGTCGGCGATTTGGTCCATCATTGCTTGGTGCGAGGTCATTTCAATCACCTTGTCGAGACGGCGCTCAAAAGCTTCGTTAGAAATGGATCCGCGACTATAGGTATGCACTAGCACATCAATTACGTTTTTAGTAAAAAAACTAGCTGATTTTGACATAAAGGCACAAAAGTCGCAGAAATATCATCTTGGGTAGACTTACGTATACCACCTAAAGAAGTTAAGCTTGGGATGCTTTAGGCACAAGCTCATCGAAGATTTATGAAAGCGCGTCTTCCGGTTGCTGCATTATTACTGTCTGAAAAAGCGAAGTACATCTATATTGGTCCCAATGGCCGTGATGTTCTCAACGCAGAAGATGTTTCAAAATATGAAAATAAGACTGAAAAAGAACTCGATACCAAATGTGCCAAATGCTTGGCAACAGGCCTGATGTTTTTGTAAAGAGTCCTAGAAAGCGTGTAAACTTACATAAATATTTTGCATCTGCTGACCAAGAGCCTAATATGCGCCTGCTGAGTAGGTCAATTCATAACTATGACTGTAAATTTCTAATATATTCCCAAAAGGGTCTTCCATATATATCATGCGGTAAGGTTTTTCACCGGGATAGTAATAGCGCGGCTTTTCCATGCGCTTTTTACCGCCGGCAGCGACTATAGCCTCGGCTAGCTCTTCTAGATTTGGATCTTGAACGCAGAAATGAAAAACGCCTGTTTTCCAATATTCAAAGTTGTCGTCAGGATTTTTTTGGTCTTTAAATTGGAATATTTCTACACCAACACGGTCGCCAGTCGACAAATGCGCTATCTTAAATTTTTCCCAACCACCTCCAAATACGTCGGTACACATTTCACCAATAGGACTGCTATCTTCTTTTATTTCAGTGGGTTTCATGATCAAATACCAGCCAAGTACCTGAGTATAAAATTCAACGGCCTTATCTACATCAGGAACCGAAATTCCGATATGTGAAAACGTTCTTGGGTATGCGCTTGTCATCATTCTCTCCAAATAATATTGTGTTAAGTTAGGCTAATAGTATATTCAAAAATCACTGTTTGTCTGTGTGATTATCAATTCAGTAGCCTTACTATAATCGCAATGATAAAGTATGAAAAATTATTATTTGGATTACTATTGAGTACCTTTTGTAATGATTAATATCATCTGGTTAAAAACATTTTGCACCTTGGCTGACATCGGTCATTTTACGCGAACCGCTGAAATACTCTTCATGACCCAATCGGGCGTTAGCCAGCAAATAAAAAAGCTGGAACAGCAACTTAGTACGCCACTGCTGATACGTGAGGGCAAGTCGTTCATATTAACTGACGCTGGATTACAACTTTATCAAGAAGGCCAGTCCTTGGTGACTGCCAATGAGCGACTTGGGCAACAGTTAAGGCAAGATGATGCATTCGAAGGAAGAATAAGATTGTCGACCCCCGGGAGTATAGGTCTAAACCTTTATCCATTTTTACTCGATTTACAACAGCAGCACCCGCAATTAATCATGACTCATGCATTTGCGCCAAACAAAAGCATTGAACGAGACGTGAGACTGCGCCATGTTGATTTAGGCATAATGACACAGCCAAGTTCATGCGATGATGTCTTGTGCGAAGCAATAGGACAAGAAGCTCTTGTATTAGTTACCCACAGTAGTATTCAAAAAATTGATTGGGACTTGTTACTGCAATTGGGTTTTATTTCACACCCTGATGGCAACCATCACTGTAATACTTTATTAAGCAGAAACTTTCCTCAATTTGAGCATGTGAGCCAATTTACTGAAAAAGGTTTTTCAAATCAAATAAGCCTTATTTTAGAGCCGGTAAGTCGTGGCTTTGGCTTCAGTGTTCTGCCCATGTATGCTGCAAAGGCATTTGCTGCGCAACACAAGATTTGTATCCATATTTTATCCGTTGCTGTAAATGAAACCTTATATTTGTGTCGCCATACCCAAGTAAGCCAAAGCCAACGTATAAAATTTATAAGCGAACGTATCAAACGTTTTTTAGCCATTAATTAAAAGTAATCCTATCTTGAGGTTTCAACTATCATAGGGTTTATGCTCACCTTGTGCCGACATTAGACCCATTTTTGATGCTAGATGAATTTGGTGCTCGTGACGCACAAGACTATATACTAGGTTTTCCAAAGCACCCTCATAGAGGCTTTCAAACCGTTACCTATATGCTAAAGGGTAAGATGGGCCACAAAGACGCCATTGGTAATTCGGGTGTAATTGAAGACGGCGGCTTGCAGTGGATGAATGTAGGCAAAGGCATTATTCATGAAGAAATGCCACAGCAAACGCAGGGCCGAATGCAAGGTTTTCAGCTTTGGGTGAATCTGCCTGCAAAAGAAAAAATGTCTGAGCCAGGCTATTTAACCTCAATTTTTAGATATACATTTGCAGGAAGGCTGCACTGTTTCATGGTCTGTTGACGCTAAGCAAAATGGTTTTATATATGTTTATGAGAGGATGTAACCGCTTTTTGTTTCAAGCCTCTACATCTAAGAAGTGCTGAGGTGCTGACTACCTTGCAAAACTTATAGTATTTCATATGTAAACACATCATCAAATCTACACTCAAATACGACTGCAATTTTAAAAGCGACTTCTAAGGAAGGTGAGTACTTACCTTTTTCAATAGCCATTATAGTCTGCCTGGTAACGCCAACGAGATCAGCCAGTTCTTGCTGAGTCATTTCATCAGCAAAAAAACGCTTTTCTCTGACCCGATTTACAATCTGAAATTGTGTCAGCATTAATAGCCTCTTCGATAAAAAAATATTTGCCCACCAAATCTCACTATTTCAGACAATATAAATGTGAACATTAAAATATGCGCAGTTAGCAATGGAATTTGCAGCGAAGAATGTTGTTCCGCAAATTCGGGGTTATATTCTAGCGTTATTATTCTTCCTAAGGTAATAACCACACCCACCACTAAGATTGAATAACCAAGACTATTAGCTTTATATTCGAAAGCTTTATCACGCTCATCGCTTTGCAATGCGGCTTCTTTTTTATTGCTTGCATTTAGTACTGCGTGGAAAAATATTTCAACCACAATGCTTAAAAAAACGGCTTGAATTAAATAATCTTTTGCAGCTTCTTTGGCTATTTCTGGCGGCTCACCAATCAGCATGAAAATGCTATAGAAGTAATACCCAAAAATACTGACCGTGCTAATAAATGAAATCCATGCGCTCTTTTCTTTAAATGACATGTCCATACTAAATTCTCTTAGATAATATGCGTGAAGAGTAATTTAAAATTAACTCCATGTCAAAAATATTATACATTAAGTTAATTTTAAAGAACATTTTTAAGATCATAGCAGATTTTAAAGTGGGCTTGCGTTATAAAAAAGGGGCAATGACACGGTGTTTTGTCAACCACGGTGCTGTTTAATAGTTATATTTAGGATGCACTCGCTTGAATTAGCCTTTCCATACTCAGTAAAATGGGTTCACGTATTTATGAGCCATCGCTAAGCAGGTACCACCGGGGCCAGTGTTCGCGGTGTCGCCGCAGTCGATTTATTGCAAGGTAGTGACTCTGCTCAAAAGCGGGCCGAGAAAGCCTATGGTGAACGGCCCTATGCCAAGATTATATTAGCGCTTTGAAGATTGCGTAATTTCCTTAAAAAAGGGTGCTTTAACTTTTTCTCATCCTTAGTAACACAACAATTGCAATTGCTAAAACAAGTATGGCGACAGCTTCGTAGAGAATGTTTTGCGGATCCATGTCTTTACCCTGCAGGATTATTAGGCGGGCAAGTGCGGTTATTGCGATAAAGATGGGGTATACAAATACCGAGTTTCTATCAGAATAAAATACCGCTACCATTGCAATAACTTCTAGATATAAGAACATGAGCAGTATGTCTGCAAGGATTATTGTTCTAGCCTTGAATATTGTCTGGATTTCAAAGCCAACACCGCCCAAAGTCAGCACTACTAAAAAAAACAATAAAATTCGTTCTATAATACTAAAAAGCCCTAAAACGACAGAGCGCTCCTTTTCACTTGGGTCAGGCCCGTCGACGACTTTTGCTGAGTCTTCTTTTGTATTAGCATCGTTATCATTTTGTTTTTTTGAAGTCATATGTGAGCTTAATTACCTGAATTGACGCTTCGCAAAGTAGATACTAACATAGCGCTAGTGTGGTAATTTAGCAAATATTCGACCATATTATATTGATAACAGACGTAACCGTGCCCCAAACATAAGTTATATTGTCTAGTCAATTTTTAGCGAGTACCATTGACTCGATTCTAAATTAGCGACATAGTCGACTCACATTCAAGTCTATCTTTCAATTGTTCCTGCCTCAAGAGCCCAACCAGACATATGCAGTATAAAAAAAACCTAATTGATCATTTAATATTGGAGCTTGAACAAGCCTACCAAGCAGCTTTAACTGAAGCAAAAAGGGCATACTCCACATCAACAGACAAAGCTAATGTTGCAGAAAATAAATACGATACGCTCGCGCTAGAGGCAGCCTATTTAGCCGAAGGTCAAGCTAAGCGCGCAGCACAATGCCTAGCTGATTTGAAAGCAACCCGCACGCTTGAAACGCGCGATTATTCACCAGGTGACGCCATTGCGGTAGGCGCATTAATTATCTTAGAAGATGAGCATGAAAAGTCATTATCTCTATTTCTAGCACCCGTAGCAGGCGGGCTAAAATTTGTAGTAGAAGAAAGGGCGATAATGGTCATTACACCATCATCGCCGCTAGGGAGGCATTTGCTGGGGAAATTTGTTGACGATGAGTTCGAGTTTACAGTCGGGTCGCGTAAAAAGAACTACTTAATCAGCGACATTGTCTAAAGCAATGGAGATACATGCTAGTCCACACGAGCTTAATCTACACCTTATTATACCATTGCTTTTTATAGCGCTTCTTAGCCTTTTCATATCTACAATATTAGCGCAGGCTGTGAGAAGAGCTAAAGATAAAAACTAAAGATAAAAACAGGGAGATTTTGAAAATCAAATTACAGCTCCGGTTCTTGTGTTACGGGCGCGCTCTGTGTAATCTCAAACGTTAACGGATTCTTCGCGCTTAACTTGCCGCCGGTAACCTTTACTGTATCTTCGCGAATAGCCTGCTGAATTTCCTTATTCACCTTATACATAAGAACAATACGCGCTGCGATAATCGCGGCAGCTACCGGCATTAGTATCGACACAAAATGTTCATAAGCCACTAGCGCTGGGGTGAATGTAAGCGCGGTCATTACCGCTAAAATAATAAGTAGCAGATACATTGAATAAGGCTTAAAGACAATAATCGTTTTGCCAGGGGTATGAGTGCGTTCAAAAAACAAGTTCATGCGCTACGCTTTCCTTAAAAATAAATAATAATGTGACGATACCAGCGAACGCACAGCGTTACGAGTTAACTGTTACTAAATCTGCATCGCCATCACGTTCACGCTCGTAATCTTTAGTGTGGTCAGACGCTAAAAGCATATACACGTTAGGTAGTACTATTAGCGTAAAAAAGGTGCCTACCAGCATACCCGCCACTAGTATTATGCCTATACTGTTTCGCGCTTCTGCGCCTGCGCCAGTCACTAGCACTAAGGGAAAGTGACCCAGCACGGTTGCTGCGGTGGTCATGAGTACGGGTCTTAGCCTTGTTTTTGCAGCGCTTTTGACCGCTTCTATTTTATGTAGACCTTGGCGTTGCATATGGTTCGCAAACTCTACAATTAATATACCATTTTTAGCAATAAGGCCTACCAAGGTTATAAAGCCTACTTGAGAATAGATATTGATGGTAGTGAAGTTTAAAAATGAAAACATCATCGCCCCGGCAAGTGCTAATGGCACGGAACCAAGCAGTACCACCAAAGGGTCTCTAAAGCTATTGAACTGAACCGCTAATACAAAATATACAAACACCAGTGCAATTAACAGCACGCCTTCTAATGTGCTGCCTTGTAGTCTAATTTGTCTTGATTCACCCGCATAGTCAATAGAATAAGTTTGCGGGAGCATTTGCGCCGCTATGTCTTCAAGGGCACTTAGACCTTGCTCTTTAGTGGTGCCGGGTATTACTTCACCAAACACTCTAAAGGCATTTTTTTGCTCGAATTTAGACAGTACTCGAGGCGCGGTTTCAGTTTGCAGTTCAGCAATAGCGCTAAACGGTATTGTGCTGGCGTCGCCTATGCGAATTTGCAAATCCATAATCGCTTGAGGGTTTAAGCGTTCGGTAGGCGAAAGCATGGGAATTACGCGATAGGCACGGCCGTCTTGGTTGTAGCGGTTCACAAAATTGCCCGAGAGCATAGTAGATAGCTGCCTGTTTACGCTGGCTAAGTCTAAGCCTAAATCGGCAATGCGCTCTCTATCTAAGATAAACCGAACTTGGGGCAGGTCTATTTTTAAATCGGTACTGGCGAATAAGAATTTGCCCGAGCGGTTGGCGGCTTGCACCATTTTGTCGGCGTAAATTTTCATGTCGGCATATGGCTCGGTGCTCAGTACTACCAGTTCTACCGAAAAGTTGCCGGCGGTGGGCAAGGCCGAATCCAACACTGGAAATGCCTTTACCCCGGGCACCTGCGACAGGCTGCCAAAGGCCTGCCAGTATATTTCTTGCACGCTTTGACTACGCTCGTTAACAGGTACAAAGTTAAGGCCAGAAAAGCCCGCCGCAGGATTCACTATTTGCCACATGTTTGTCGCGCCTTCAAGCTCAAGTAGAGTGTCTACCACGTCGTTCATGTGCGTGAGTGTATAGTCTAAAGAGGCCTCAGGCGCCGACTCAATAATAACGTTTATACTTGATTGGTCCTCTGTAGGCGCCAGTTCTTTTAATGAGAGTAGATAAAACGGTACGCTGAGCAAAGACAAGATAAAGCCAGCCACTAAAATTTGCGATCTTAACGACATGGTTTTATCAAGCACCTTGCCGTAAAATATTTGCAGTGATTCAAAATAGCCATTTATCTTTTTGGTTATTTTGCCTTCCTTGCCGCCTTCAGGGCTAGCATAAGCTGCCATAATAGGAGACAGGGTTAGTGCGACTATGCCTGAAATTATGACCGCTATTGCCAAAGTAAATGCAAACTCTTTAAACAATGCACCGGTTAAACCCGTTAATAAGCCTATGGGCGCATAAACAGCCGCCAAGGTAATCGTCATACTTATTATAGGCGCAAGTAACTGGCGAGAGCTGGCAAGCGCCGCTTCCATTTTGCCCATGCCTGAGCGCATGTAGCGCGCCACATTTTCTACCACCACTATGGCGTCGTCTACTACCAAGCCCACCGACAATACTATGGCCAACACGGTTAACAGATTAAGGGAAAAACCTACCATATACATGGCGGCTATCGCCCCTAGTATCGAAATAGGAATAGTCACTAAGGGCACTAATGCGGTACGAAACGAGCCCATCATTACCAGCACAACTAGACCTACCAACAACACCGTTTCGGCTAGGGTGATGAATATTTCGCGCAGCGAGTCGCGCATATAAATAGTGCCGTCAAAGCCGTCGGTAATGCTTAAGCCGCTAGGCAAGGTTTTATTTATTTCGTCTATCATTACATATAGGCGATCGCCAATTTCAAGCTCATTCGCGCCGGGCAGGGGCCAAACCGATATGTACAGTACTTGCTCTTTGTCTAAACGAGCGGTGGTGACGCCTTCTTCTTCGCCTAACATAACAGTGGCGATGTCACGAATTCTTACCTGATTGTTATTGCTATCGCGCACAACCAAATTTTCAAACTCTTTTACGCTGCTTAAACTGGTGTCGGTTAATAACGATATGCGCTGCTGATCGTTCTCGCTGTTGCCTATTGTGGCAATTAAGTTATTAGCGCGAAGTGCGCTAGACACGTCGTCGGCAGCGACATCAAGCGCCGCCATTTTTTGTGGATCTAGCCAAATTCGCATGGCCGGTGAGCGCGCGCCTTCAAGCCCAATGCGCTGAACACCGGGTATTGAAGCCAAAGTAGGCGAGACATTTCGGGATAAGTAATCGCTTACTTCCAAGCGTGACATACCTGCGTTTTCTTCATCATAATTTACGGTTAAGTAAAAAATAGCGAAGGGACGGTCGGCTCTTACAACTTGAATAGCGGGGTCTTCAGCGCCTTCGGGCAGTTCAAAGCGAATTTGATCGATACGTGATGATAGTTCCGCTAATGCGGATGAACTGTTTTCATTGAGTTTAAGCCAAACGGTTACAAAACTCAGGCCCGGTGTGGTGTTTGAATCTATATAGTCAACGCCCGGCACCGACGATACAGCCCGTTCAATGGGTTCGGTTATAAACCCTTGCACAATTTCGGCTGAAGCGCCTACATAAGGCGTTGTTATTTGGATAGACGCACTGCTGATCTGCGGAAATTGCAGTACCGAAATATTCATGGCAGCGCGTATGCCAAGCAGTATAAGCACTAGCGAGAACACAATAGCAAGCACCGGGCGCTTGCTAAAAATGTCCATTTTGGAAGGGGTGTTTAATAAAGTGGCACCGGCTTCATGTTTGTCTAGCGTGTTAGATCCGCTGTTTATTTTGTCATTCACTTATAGTGCCTGCTTACAATTGTGCGATGAGTATGGAAAGTGCGTAACAGATTGCTCTGATGCTGATTATTCTTTAACGTACGTTAGTATATTGGGAAAGAGTTTAGCTGAGCCTACGGTAGCCACTAGTTCACCGGCCTCAACGCCGCTTGAAATGTGGCTTAAATCGGCCTCTTTACTCACCACGTTCACAGGTTTGCGCGTCGCTCTATAATTGCCTTCATCGTCTTTAGTTAGCACATATACAAAGCTGCCAAAAGAGTCGTAGCGAATAGCTTGGTTAGGCAATGGAATAACCGGCTTTTCATCGCCCGTCGGCAGCTGTAGCGATACGACTGCGCCGGGGCGCATGTTTTGCGGCGGGCTAACTATTTCAGCGCGGGCTTGCAGTGTGCGCGAACTTGTATTTAGCTGTTGATTAACCGCTACTATGGTTGCTGATGTGGCAGCATTAGCGTCTTGTAAAGGGCGCGCGCTGGCCAATGCCTTAGCATTCACCATTATCAAGGTACCTACTTTAATATTAGCGTAAATTTGTGGCAGATTGAAGTCAACCCACACGGCCTTATCTTTCCCCGTAACATTTATAAAAAAAGTGTTAGCGGGTAAGTAAGTACCAACTTTCCAATCGTGAATGCTGGTGTATCCCGTGAAAGGCGCGATTAAGGTCTTTTTAGCAATGGTAGCTTCTAATGCCCGCGCACGTGCTTTATTTATGGCAAGCTGAGCGCTTGCACGATCAAGCTGCTCTTTTGAAGATGCACGCACATTCAGCAAATCGGCAAAGCGTTGCACTTCAAGTTTAGCTAAGTCAATTTGAGCTTTCACAGCATCTAGCTGCGCCATTTCGGTGTCTACATTGAACTGCGCTAATATGTCGCCTTTGTTGACCTTAGCAGCCGATCCCACATTTACCGTGGTCAGTATACCTTCAACTTCATTACGTACATCAACGCTTGCTTTAGATCTTACTTGGCCCACTACCGTGACGGTCGGCTGAAAGCTAGACCACCGTGCTTTAGTTGCTTCCACTGTTTCGCTGGCTTCAGGAAAAGACGCACCAAAGGCCATTGCCGCTTTTATTTGCGTAAATTTCACAAAGCCCAAGCCCGCAATAATCACCAGTAGGGAAACAATGGTGATTAGCCAGCGTTTAAGTTGGAGCATGTATTCATTCCTTATAAATGGTTAACCATGAAGATGATGTAAAAGCTATAATTAGAAAAGCAACATGCAGTCCATAATATTACTGTATATGCGTCCGTAAAGACTATTAAATATCGTTTATTTATAAATAGATGGGTAAGGTAAAGGTGCTATAAAAAATTCACTTTATATGCAAAAGAATAGAAGTAATCAGGAGCGAGCGTGCGACCTTAAACGCGTTTTAGCAAATCATAGTAGGTGAAATTGCACCGCCCATGCTTGTGACTAAGGGCACAAAAAAATTAATTTATCTTACGTTAAACGTTGAGGCCTTGCATATGCGGGGCCTTCTTTCACCAACTCGTTTAGCATTTCTCTAACTTAGCATATGCCAGCATAAGCCATTTACTGCCAATATCGTCAAAATGCACCTGTACTCGGCCATGCTCGCCGCTGCCTTCATAATTCAACACCGTGCCTTCCCCGAACTTGGCGTGCATAACGCGTTCTCCTAAGGCAAAACCGCTGTCGACAAAAGAGGTATGCGAGGCTTGCCCGCTAAACCGATTATAAACAGGCTGGGCGACCTGCGAGCGCAAGCGTATTTCTTCAATGAAGTCGCCAGGAATTTCTCTCACAAAGCGCGATATAGTGTGGTATTTATCTTGGCCATAGACACGCCGTGTTTCTGCGTAAGTGATTATTAGTTGTTGCATAGCACGGGTCATGCCCACGTAGGCTAACCTGCGCTCTTCTTCTAAACGGCTGGGTTCTTCATTGCTCATATTGCTAGGGAACATACCTTCTTCAACGCCGGCTAATATGACTAAGGGGAATTCGAGTCCTTTTGCGCTGTGAATGGTCATAAGCTGCACCGCGTCTTGGTCTACATCGGCCTGGGCGTCGCCGGCTTCTAAACTAGCGTGGGCTAAAAAGGCGGCTAAGGGCGTCATTTCTTCGGTATCGTCAGGTATTTCAAACTGCTTAACAGCGGTGACTAATTCTTGTAAGTTTTCTATTCGCGCTTGCGCCTTATCGCCTTTTTCTGCTTGATACATGGCGTATAAACCAGAGCCTTTAATGACGCTGTCGGCTTGTTCGTGCAGCGGCATGTCGAAGGTGTCTTTTGCCTGCTTGTCGATGGTGCCAAAAAAGCTAGCCAGTGCTTTTGCAGCGCGCCCCGACAGACGTTTTTCATTAAGCATTGCTTGGCCTGCGTCCCACATGGATTTTTCGTGTTCACGCGCAAACTGGCGAATAATGCCTAGCGTTTTATCCCCTAAACCGCGAGCGGGTGTGTTAACCACCCGTTCAAACGCAGCGTCGTCTACGGGGTTACTGATTAAGCGTAAATAGCTTAATGCGTCTTTAATTTCTTGGCGTTCAAAAAATCGTAGTCCGCCATATATTCTATAGGCCATGCGTTGATGCAGTAAGGCTTCTTCCAGCACACGTGACTGGGCATTGTTTCGGTACAAGATGGCGCACTCGCTCAGCGCGGCGCCTTGTTCATGAAAGTCTTTAATACGCGACACAATAAAGCGCGCTTCGTCTACTTCATTAAAGCCGGCGTAGAGAGCGATCTTTTTGCCTTCCTCGCCCTTCGTCCACAGCTCTTTTCCTAAGCGGCCGCTGTTGTTGTTTATAACCGCGTTTGCCGCACTTAGTATATTGCTGGTACTGCGATAGTTTTGTTCAAGACGAATGGTTTGGGCGTTAGGAAAGTCTTTCAAAAAATGCGCTATGTTTTCAACATTAGCGCCGCGCCAGCCGTATATTGATTGATCGTCATCGCCCACAATCATCATGTTGTTGTCTTTGGTGGTGAGTAGCTTAAGCCAAGCGTACTGAATGTTGTTGGTGTCTTGGAATTCGTCTACTAATATTGAGCGAAAGCGTTTTTGATAGTGCTTTTTAAGTGACTCGTTGTCGCGAATAGTTTCATAGCAGCGCAGCAATAGTTCAGCAAAGTCGACTAGGCCTGAGCGCTGGCAGGCGTCTTCGTAAGCCTTGTAAATATCGCGCATTTTCTTTTGCGTGGGGTCGTCGAAGGTTTCAACTTGGGCGGCGCGAAGGCCTTCGTCTTTATTACCGTTTATGAACCACTGCACTTGTTTGGGTGGCCAGTGTTTTTCGTCTAAGTTTAAGGCTTTTATCAGGCGTTTTACTAAACGATACTGATCGTCGCTGTCTAAGATAGTGAAATTTTGCGGTAGTTTCGCTTCTTCATAATGTAACCTAAGCAAGCGATGCGCTAAGCCATGAAAGGTACCCATCCACATATTTTTGAGTGAATTACCCATAAGCCTTTCAACGCGCGAGCGCATTTCTTTTGCCGCTTTGTTTGTAAAAGTTACTGCTAGCACACCATAGGGGGATATATGCTCCACTTCAATTAACCATGCAATCCTATGCACCAGCACGCGTGTTTTGCCACTGCCTGCGCCCGCGAGTATGAGCATGTTTTGATTGGGTGCCGCTACAGCTTCTCGCTGTTTATCGTTTAGTTCGTCAAGAAGAAGGGAAACATCCATTCAATAGCCTTTATATATACGTGATAATGTGAGTAAAAGCGATTTGCTTATATATGCTAAATATAACAAGAAAATGCGCACAAAGCTGTCTATTTATACAGGCTTTTATGCTGGCATTTATTTAGGCCGACTTTTGCTAATAACGTCGCCTATGCTCGCATACTGATTTGCGCCTAAGCGGGCTAAAGGGTTCACAGCTAAAGCGTCGATATAAAAACGCTCGTTTTGTTGTGAAATTGCGCTGTCATCTACATACAACTCTAAGGCTTGTGCAAACACAAGCTGCTGAGGCGTGTTGCCAATTTCGCTGGTGCTGTGTACTTTGCACAAGTAAGCAATGGGACAGTCGCTAATGCGTTTTAGAGGCCAGTTCGCGTGTTCAACAAGTGATACCCTACTATGGTCTATTTCACTCTCGCCATATTCTAGGGTGGCGGCGGTGGCGGTAACTGTGTCGGCCTGTTCTAAGTGGGCAATATGAATAACGCAGTACGCGCCAACGACTAGGTTTGTTGCGGTGTCTTTGGCTGCACCATCTGGCTTTTTGCCCATAGACAACATACATAAGGGCGGATCTGAACATACTGCATTAAAATATGAAAAGGGCGCCAAGTTCATACTCGCATTACTGTTTTCGCTAAGCACCCATGCAATGGGTCTAGGTATTATAGTCTGTGTCATTACGTGGTATATGTTGGTGTTAGACAGGGTCGACAAATCAATATTCACTGGGTTTCCTTTTCTAAATTTATCATGTAAGCCAATGCAAATGATTTTTCGGTGCAAGGGCGCATTTACTTATTTTATACCATTTCATTACGTTTCTTAGATGAAGGGCTTGGTTAAGGCGATACAGCGAAGCATGTTTTTACTATATTTTAAACCTTGGTGTGATAATTATACGCATTAGTGCAAAATTATTCGATTTGAGTGTTCATTTATTTGCGTTTTAGCACTACAATCAATATCACACATAAAGTGGATTCCAAAGTAGACGAGTAAAATGGGTAAAGACAATCGTGTAAAATTAGACGACTTTGATGCAGAAGAGTTAGCACATTCATCAAAGAATAAAAGCGCCGAGCATATTAGAACCGGGCTTGAAAAAAAGGAGCGCGAAAAAAGGCTTAAAAACAGTGAATCTAAAAAACGGCACCAGCCTGAGCCGGCCTCTAAAAAAGACGATTGAGTGCTCCTAAAGCATTTAGGCTTACGGCTGTCGCAATTATTTGCTTTGTGCCTGGTATTTTTATGCCTTTGTTTATATTCGATATGAACATGGCGATTGCTTTGGCCAGAGCAGGTTTTCATCTGAAATTGTGAGTAAAGAGCTCGCCACAGTTACAACTGTTAGCGAACTGTGGCGAGACAATCGCTATTAAGCCTTCGTTACTCGCGTTTTATCTTCAAATACGTTTTGCTGCATAGAGTCACATGGCATATCACAGTTTGGCTGACCCACTATTTTAGCCGGCACGCCTACCACTGTCATGCATGGCGGCACGCTTTTTAATACTACGCTGCCGGCGCCTATTTTACATCCTCGGCCTATTTCTATATTGCCTAATATTTTAGCGCCCGAGCCAATCATCACGCCTTCACGCACCTTAGGGTGACGGTCGCCCGACTCGCTGCCGGTGCCACCTAGTGTAACGTCTTGCAAAATTGATACGTTGTTTTCTACCACCGCGGTTTCGCCAATAACAATGCCGGTGGCGTGGTCAAACATGACGCCTTTGCCAATTTTAGCGGCAGGATGAATATCAACACAGAATACTTCTGAGCTGCGGCTTTGCATAAATAGTGCGAGTTCTTTGCGACCACTTTGCCATAAATGATGTGCTAAACGATGTACTTGCAGAGCTTGAAAGCCTTTAAAGTGAATAATGACCGTTAAGTAGCTTGAAACCGCTGCGTCTCTAGCTACAATGGCTTGCGCGTCGGCAACCGCGGCTTCAACCATTTCAGGATTAAGCGAGTAAGCATAATTGAACATTTCGCTTAGGGTAGTAGCAGGCATTACATCGTCACTTATTTTATTTGATAATATAAAACTAAGTGACGTTTCAAAGTTATGGTGTTTTTGCACGCAAGCTTCTAAATAACTCGCTAACATCGGTTCTTTCGCTGAAACTAGTTTAGCCTCTTGTTTAAGGGCCAGCCAAAATGCTTCGCGACTAATTGTTTTGTACATACTTGCGTCTTGTGTCGTGTGAATAATTGAACATTAGTGTAGAGCAACACGCGGCCTTATTAAAGCCTAGCGGGTTATACTGGCTTAAATATTGTAAATTCAAGGCATTCGGAGAGTGATTATAGTAATTCGGGTGCACTACTTAGCTAAGACTTCGTCGATGTCGTTAGCACAATGGCGATTGCTTAGTTTCTCATTTTCAGCACCCCAAACGCGATTGACTATTCGTCCGCGTTTAACGCCTTCTCGCTGGTTGATTTGATTAGCCCATCTAAGCACGTTAGTGTAACTTTCAACTTCTAAAAAATCTCCGGCTTCATAAATCTTGCCTTGTACTAGTAATCCGTACCAAGGCCAAATAGCGATGTCGGCTATGCTGTATTCGTTACCGGCTATAAACGCATTGTGGGCTAATTGCTTATCAAGCACATCTAACTGGCGTTTTACTTCCATGGCATAGCGGTTAATCGGGTATTCAAGCTTTTCTGGTGCATAGGCGTAAAAATGGCCAAAGCCGCCGCCTAAAAATGGTGTTGCACCCATTTGCCACATAAGCCAAGCCATTACTTCAGCTCTTTTGGCAGGTTCTTCAGGTAAAAAATGCCCGAATTTTTCAGCCAAATAGACCAAAATTGCGCCCGACTCAAATATCTTTACCGGACTTGCCCCGCTACGATCAATCAAAGCTGGGATTTTTGAGTTTGGATTTATGGCGACAAAGTCACTGCCAAACTGCTCCCCTTCTTGAATATCAACAATGTATGCGTCGTATTCAGCGTCTTTTACGCCTAGCGCTAGCAACTCTTCAAACATAATGGTGACTTTTACGCCATTGGGGGTAGCTAGTGAGTGTAATTGGAACGGATGCTCGCCTATGGGTAATTCTTTGTCGTGGGTTGCCCCCGCAATAGGACGATTAATATTGGCAAACTTTGCGTTGCTCGATTGGTCCCATGTCCATACTTTTGGTGGTTGATATACCTTGCCGCTCATAAGTTACATTCCTGTTTTGTTAGCGTAATATTAAGTAATGTACTGAGTGTTATAGTCCGCCAACGCGGTTTTGGGTCAAATTGACTTGTTTTATCTGCTATGGCTTATCGTATTTTAGGCCAGTAAAAAGGCGCCATAATGGCGCCTTTTAATTTACTTTACAATTTGCTGCACAATAACATTAGTTAGTCTACAAATTGTGAATTGGGATACTTAAAAACGATAAGTAGCCTGAGCATACATAAATCTGCCCTGTGCGTTATGCGTGCCTAACACATAACCTGTCCATGAATTGTAGCTAAACGGTGGCTCTTCATTAAACAAGTTTGTTACCCCAAGTGTTAGCGTAGTATTGTCGATACCAGAAAAGTTAACTACAGTGTCAACCGTTATCATCGCGTCAATATCAGGCGCAATGGTGCCGTCTGTCCGAATTCGCACTGCTGCATCTTCTTCAAATTCGCCAACATAGTTGATGGCAAAATTTGCACTCCAGTCATCTTTTACCCAAGAGCCTGCAGTTGTCCAGCGTACCTGCGGCTGCTCAAAACCACCTTCTTGAGTGTCGATACGACCACCTGTGCGAATATCTTCGTAATTCAACACATAGTTTAAGACGTAGTTGAGTTTGAAGTCACCCATGTCGGTAGACACTCGGTAGCCTAAATCAAGATCTAGTCCCGATGTTTTAAGATCGAATAAATTCTCGAAACGATCAAAAATGTTTATCACCTGGCCAGGATCATTCTCTATGCCAGTTGCCAAACGATCTACAACCGCTGGGTTGCCACCTTGTGTGGTGAATACAAACTGCGTGTCTTTACCAATAACGTTTTCAATGTCGTAATTATAATAGTCTACCGAGAAATCAATGTTGTCGGTGACTTCATAAATCACGCCTAAGTTATAACTTTTAGACTCTTCTGGCCCTAAATTTGGGTTACCCGCCAATATGGCCGTGTACTCAAAAAGTTCGCAGGCTTGATCCACATTGCCGATAGCATCGCAGCGCACGGTATCTACTAAGCTTGGTGATTCGTCGGTACTGCCTAAACCAATTTGACTCAAAGACGGTGCACGAAAAGCAGTTCCGTATGAGCCTCGTACTGATAATTCGTCGGTAGGTGTCCATATGAAAGCAACTTTAGGATCGGTAGTGGTACCAAAATCGCTGTAGTCTTCATGACGCACCGCAACTTGAACATTCAGCGTGTTAGTAATGGGTATGGCTAACTCGGCAAAAATAGAGGTGTTGTCACGCTCTCCGTTTGCCTGTGTTGCTTCGGTACCAAACACGTCGCCGCGCAAAAACTGGTCGTCGGGGTTATCACTAATAGTCTCTTCACGATACTCCGCGCCCACTGCTAGCATAAGCTCGCCGGCCGACATATCCATAATAGGACCAGAAATTTTACCATCAAACGAACGGCTTGTAGATTTACCGTATCGAGTGGTTTGAGTTTCGATAAAATCAAGCGCTGCTTGGCTATTAGATGACGGCTCAAAGGGGTTCCATAAACCACTGTCTATAGCTTCTTGAGTACGACGTGAGTTTGGAAAACCATTTACGCCACGTTCAATTGAGTCACTCTTAATATAGCTATAAGCCGCTTCCCAGCTCCACTCGGCAATTTCACCTTGCAGGCCCAACACGCTGCGATAATAATCTGAATCGACACGCTTTTCACGATTGCCAATTTCTACCAAACGACGGCGCATAGTTAACTCTTGCTGATAAAATTGACTAGTGGGGTCATCGGCAAACGGGTGATTTGCGTTGTCAGCCGACATAAACAATTCATTAAAACTTGGGCTAGCAGCCCCTCTAATGGTGGTTTTTGAATTTTGGCCGTTTAGCTCAATAAACGCTCGCAGTTCATTATTAATCTCAAACTTGCCCATGTACATAAAGCTAACGCGCTCTGAAGCTGGCACGGTAGAGCCCATTGGTGCATAGTCATAGCGGCATAAAGTGCCCACAATGTCTTCAGCTGGACAAACATCGTTGCCGAAGGTGTCAGGTACGCGAATAGAGTTATTAGAGGCTAGTGCGATAGTGCCAGGGTAGCCCGACGAGCTTCTGCCGTCTGTGGCATAAAGGTCATTGGGTCTTAAAGCCGTTTGGTTAGCAGAGCTGGTATAGAATCTATCAGCATTAAGTATTTCTTCGCGGTCAAAATAATCCAGTACGAAGGTATGACTGGCATTTTCTGAACTGCTGCCAAACAATAGGCTGGTATTAGCTTCTTTGCCGCCGCCATCTGCAGTATCGCCTATTCTGGTGGTCACTTCTAAGCCGTTATAATCATCCTTTAATATAATGTTAATAACGCCAGCGATTGCGTCAGAACCGTAGGTGGCCGATGCGCCGTCTTTTAATATATCAACGCGTTTAATTGCCGCAATTGGAATGTTGTTTATATCAACAAAGGCCGTGTCTATTTCATTGGCGAAAGGCGAAACCGAAATACGGCGACCATTCACGAGTATAAGCGTTGAGTCAGCGCCTAAGCCTCTTAGCGATACACTTGATCCGCCATTGCCGGTGCCGTCACTGCTGTTACCTTGGGTGGAAAAGGTACCCTGTCCCGCCATGGGTAGTTTAGTAAATAAGCCTATTAAATCTGTCACGCCTGTGTTGCTGATGTCTTCGGCAGATAAGGAAGTAACCGGTGAAGGTCCTTCCATGTCGGTTCTTTTTATGTGTGAACCGGTGACTTGTATCCGTTCAACCTGACTGATTTCGTTTGACTGTGCGTGCACAGCCATGCTACTTGAAATAGCCGTGGCTAATAGAGTGAGTTTTATTGTGCTATGTTTCATTATTATCCCTGGTGGTGTTTTATTTTTTTAAAAACTTGAAGCAAAGTTATATTGCAGCTTTAATTTGCACGAGCTGACAAAACCGAATCTCACCTTCGACGCTGTTTTTAAACGTTTAAGATGATACTTATATTCGGTTTTGGCATAAAACTCATATGGCTTACTATATAGTAAGATTTGAAAGAATAAAACACATCACTTTCCTATGCAACTAGCTTTGATTTTAGGAGGAAATTTAAATTTCTCTGACGCCTTCAAATTTTACTCGACCGCAGCACTAACATGCCAACGACCACGCCCCAAAAAGCAGACCCGATCCCAAAAAAACTCAAACTACTTGCGCTGAGCAAAAAAGTTACAAGGGCCGCTTCTCGTTCCGAGTCTGCTTGTAAGGCTGCTTTCAAACTATTGGCAATGGTTGATAGCAAGGCAAGCCCCGCTAGTGCTGCAACCATACTGTGCGGGAAAGCGGCAAATAAGCTCACGACTGCAGCGCCGAAAAATCCCGCAATTATATTAAAAACACCAGCTGACACACCTGCAATATATCGACGACCTGGGTCAATGTGCGCCTCTTCACTAGTGCAAATAGCCGCGGTTATCGCAGCTAAATTAAACGTAAAACCACCAAACGGGGCAAATGCCAATGTACTCAAACCAGTTGTAGTAATTATGGGCGACACATTCTGCTGAGAATAGCCGCTGCTTTTAAGAATGGACACTCCTGGAAGGTTTTGTGAAGCCATTGTTACAATAAATAATGGAATGCCTATACCAATAATTGAGGCGAGAGAAAATTCAGGTGTCACCCATTGCGGTGTGGCAAAAGACCAATCAATTTGCGATAAGGTGAGTGCATCTGTTTGTAAACAAAATAAAGTACCTACCACTAACACGGCAAGAATAGTGTATCGAGGAAGGTAGTATTTCATCGCAACATATGTGGCGAACATAAGAATAACTAGCACTGGCATGTTATTCATTGCGCTAAATATACCAATACCAAACTGTAGCAGAATACCCGCAAGCATAGCGCTAGCGATTGAAAGCGGAATATAAGATATGAGCTTTTTGAACAGGCCTGACACGCCTACAATTACAATTAACAAGCCCACAAAAATAAACGTACCGGTGGCTTGTTCTAGACTACCGTCAGAGCCGCTAAGACTCGCGGCAATGAGCGCTGCACCGGGCGTAGACCACACAATTATTAAGGGCCGTTTATAATATAAAGATAAACCAAACGTGCACAAACCCATGCCAATACCAAGTGCCCACACCCAAGACTCCATTTGCTCAGCATTCGCCCCAGAGGCTACTGCCGCTTGAAAAACAATAGCAATAGAGCTCGCAAAACCAATTAACACTGCAATAAAGCCTGCAGTGGCAGCAGACACTGAAAAATCTTTGAGAAATGTTTTCATAGAGAAGGAAGAAATGTTTGAAAAAACAATATTGTATACAGAAAAAACGTGGTAGCAAGGCTAAACTTTCTGGGCAAACACCCATCAAGGAAATGCATTCATAGGACGGCCGTGTAAGAGTGCTTGTGATTTCACAAAAAGGATATTTTCACCGTTAGGTGAAACCTGCGGGTCTTTCACGAATGTGAATTTGAAGTAGTCTGTTGGTGATAGCCCTGCTTTACCAGGCTCGTTTGAACTTGCCTAATAGCTTGTACTTAGGAGAATCGCGCTTAAGAAAGTAATAATAGCGATAAATTTATTCGTCGTTAGCATTGAAGGGAGTCCATAAAATCATAATAGGTCATCATGACAAAAATGCTAACGTGGGTAAAATGCACAAATGTAGTATTTAAAAATCATAGTGTTGAAAGAATAAGGCATTAGCGTTTCTTGACGAGTTTAGTGAGTTGCTTTAGTTCACTTAGCTGTATATGCGGAAGCATGGAGGCGTTTTCGTTGCGTAGGTGCATGGGACGATTAACGGCGAGCCAGGCGGTTTGGTAGCCGGCGTCGACGGCGCCTTTTATATCTTTGTCTAAATCGTCCCCTACGTGCAGGATATTTTTGCTGGGTATTTTTAAGGTTGCTGAAACGTGGTCAAACATGGCGGGGTCGGGTTTCATTGGGTGAGTGGGGCTAGCGTGAATGATGCAGCTAAAGTACTTTTCGATGCCTATGGCCTTAAGGTCTACGTTGCCGTTGGTAATAGCGGCAATAGGCACGCGCTTTGACAGTTTTTTTAATACTTTACGTACCGATTTAGCCACTTCAAAATCGCTTCGCTTGAAGTAAAAGAAGTCAAAGCAATTGGTGACTGCTTTTGATACTAAATGACTAGGCATACCCGCTAACAGGAAGGCTTTGGTGATGACGGTGGTGCGCAATAAGCCTAAATCGTTGGCCAGTTCTGGCTGCTCTGCCAGTGTGGCGAAGCGAATTTCTTGCCATTTTGCAGGAGTGATAGCGGCAGCAATTGGATAATTCTCTAGAATATATTCGTTTAAGGCGCGCTGCGCTTCATAAATATAAGGCATATTGTCATATAAGGTATCGTCTAAATCGAATGATATAGCCCTAATATGAGATAGAGGTTTAAATACAATCATTTTTTGCGTGCTCGTGGATGTGCGTTGTCGTATACCGCACTTAAATGCTGAAAATTTAAGTGCGTATATACTTGCGTGGTTGACAAACTAGCGTGACCTAATAGCTCTTGTACGCCGCGTAAATCATTGCTCGATTCAAGCAAGTGCGTGGCAAAGGAGTGGCGTAGCGTATGTGGGCTAATTTGCTGATATAGGGTTTGATGTTTCGCCCATTTCTCTAATCTGTTTGCCACTTGGCGATTTGATAAGCGGGTTTGTCTAATAGAAATAAAAAGCGCGGGCTCTATTGAAAAATCAACTAGCGCTTTGCGCACGAGGAAATACTCATCAATGGCTATCTGCGCTTTGCTGCCAATGGGTAATATACGCTGTTTATTGCCTTTACCGGTGACTTTGAGCGTGCCGTCGCCTAATAAATCGTTATGCATTAAGCCGGTAAGCTCCGATAAACGAAGCCCGCATCCGTACATGACCTCAAATAAGCATTTGTCGCGCAGGCTTAAAAAGTCATCGCCTTCAAAATTTAATAAGCTACTGACTTCGTCTACATTTAAATATTTGGGCAGGGGTTTGTTTTGTTTAACAGAATGAATAGCGTCTAGCGGATTATTAGGCATCACTTTTTTATGCACCAAAAATCGACAAAAATTACGCAGCACGGAAAGGCGAAGGTTAATAGAGCGGGCTGACAAACCCTCTTTATTTGCCTGCTGTAAAATACGTCTGGCTATGGTTGGGCTTAGGTCTTGCCACTGGCTTATTCTGATATGTTTAACCACGCTTTGTAGCTGGCGTGTGTAGCTTTTTATAGTGTGCGGCGATAGCTGGCGCTCAACTCTACACTCTTGGATGTAGCTATTTACCCAAGTATGTAGGCTGCTAGCGTCAGTATCCATAAACCTTAGCGCAGTCTTATTAGATGATGATTAAGGTTTTTACGCAAATAGTTTAGCAGCACCGTGTCCATTTCAGGCTGAAAGTGCAAGGGATCTTTACTGGCTATGGCTAAAAGGCCCATGTTGGCAGGCTTGTCTGAGCGCAATGTATTTTGCGTAGATGTGTCGTGTTCATTTAACAATACCAGCGCAACTGACTCGGCTTCAGCTTTTGGAAAAAGTGCGCCTTTTTCAATGTTACCCACACGGCCAAAATAAAACGGTTGGCGAGCAAGCTTTTTATCAAAAAGTGAGCGCTGCTGTATTTCAGAAAGGGGTGCATGCTGGGTATTATCATTATTGAGTAACACAAGGCGGACCGACTCAAGGCGCAAAGTACCGACTAAGTGCGTGTGTAAACATAACTCTACCTCAACGATACTCGTCGTATTGACTAAAGCAAGATTTAGGTCGGCGTAGGTTTTATAAATCACTTCATTTTTGCGCGCGTTGTGGACTAACGCTTCTAACTGTGATTTGAGCAGCTGAATTTTTTCACGCGACTGGGCTGCTTGAATTTGGGTGAGTGACACCACGCCGTTATGCTGCATCTGAACCTGAATTTGCACCAATAAATCGGGGTTGTCGATCAAAAAACTTGGGTTAGCTAGTAGGTAATTACTGACTAACTCTTTTTTTACCCGTGGCGATAAATCGTTGAGGTCGTTTACTTCCCACTGAGCCACGCTTGGCTTTGCGTTTAAGTCTGTCATATTGATATTTGTCCATCGTAAATATGTTCTGCTGGGCCGGTCATTTTCAACATTGAGTCGCCGCCCTGCCAGCGTATTTTTAGCTCACCACCGCGCAGCACAACTTTAACATCTTGGCCAAGTTTTTTCTGCATTTGTCCTATGGCCACTGCCGCACATGCACCGCTGCCGCAGGCTAAAGTTTCGCCCGCGCCACGTTCATATACTCTTAGCTTAATTTCGTGTTTACTGACTATTTGCATAAACCCTACATTTACGCCTTCAACAAAGCGTTCGTGTTTGCCTAAAATGGAGCCTATGTTGTTAATGTCTATTTTGTCTATGTTGGCAACTTCAATCACGCAGTGCGGATTGCCCATAGACGCTACGCCGCAGAAAAAAGTCTGGTCGTCTTCTCTGATAATATAGGTGTTCTCTTGCTTGTTGGCCTTAAATGGCACGTACTCAGGGATGAAATTAGGCTTTCCCATATTAACAGTAACGTTGCCGTCTTTTTCAAGATACAGAATCATGCGCCCCGATTTGGTGCTAACGCTTATTTTATTACGATTGGTCAGCCCTTTATTTCTAACAAAACGTGCAAAACAGCGAGCGCCATTGCCGCATTGCGCAACTTCGTTGCCGTCGGCGTTAAAGATACGGTAGTGGAAGTCTTGTTCAGGGTCGTAGGGCGGCTCAACAAGAAGCAACTGGTCAAAGCCAATGCCGAAATTGCGATCTGCCAAGGCCAATATTTTTTCTTTCGAAAAAAATACATTTTGCGTGATGTTGTCTATCACCATAAAATCGTTACCCAAACCATGCATTTTGGAAAAGTGGATAATGCTTTTTTTTTGCTTATGGGCAAAGTGCTGTTCTTGTTGAGGGTAGTTGCCGTCATTTTGCATAGGCTAGTTAGGCACCCTTTGTTCGCCTTTGTAAAGGTCACTTAGGGTTTCGCGCATCCGCACAACATACACTTTGTCACCGTCTACCATTATTTCGGGGCAGCGGCAGCGGCTATTGTAGTTACTAGCCATCACAAAGCCGTAGGCACCCGCACTTTTAACCGCGAGGTTGTCGTTTGGCTCAATGTTTAGCATGCGGTCTTTGCCTAAAAAGTCGCCAGTTTCACACACCGGGCCGACAACGTCGTATTTTTTACCCGCGCCTTCTCGTACATTGGTGGGTTCTATTTTTTGCCAAGCGTTATACAGCGCAGGGCGGATTAAATCGTTCATTGCCGCATCTACAATGGCGAAGTTTTTCTCTTCACCCTGTTTTAAAAATTCCACTTTGGTAACTAAAATGCCCGCATTTGCGGCTATGGCCCGGCCGGGCTCTAGTATTAGCATAAGGTCTTCGCGGCCTACCATTGTTGTGGCCATAGCGGCTGCGTATTCATTTGGGTGTGGTGGTGATTCTTCGTTGTATCTGACGCCTAGGCCTCCACCTACATCGAGGTGAGCGATATGGATGCCTTTTGCCGCTAACTGGTCAATTAAGGCTAAGAGTCTTTCAAGCGTATCAACAAAGGGCGACAGCTCGGTTATTTGCGAGCCTATATGGCAATCCATGCCCTGAATGTCAAGGTTTGACAGAGTGTTAGCATACTCGTAGGCCCCAATAGCATACTCTCTTGAGATACCAAATTTGTTCGCTTTTAAACCTGTCGAAATATAAGGATGTGTTTTAGCGTCGACATCAGGGTTAATACGCAGCGATATAGGTGCCTGTTTGCCCATTTCTTTGGCCACGGTATTAATTCGGTCGAGTTCGGGAAATGATTCTACATTAAAGCACTTTATGCCTTGTTCTAGCGCATAGGCTATTTCGCCTTGTGTTTTGGCTACGCCTGAAAAAACCACTTTTGCAGGGTCTCCGCCTGCTTCAATCACGCGCGCGAGCTCACCGCCTGATACAATATCAAATCCCGAGCCTAGCTTGGCTAATACCGACAGTACACCTATGTTTGAATTTGCTTTTACCGCGTAGCATATAAGATGTTTGTGAGCGCTTACTGCATTGTTAAAAGCATGCCAATGTCGCTCTAATGTCGCTCTAGAATAAATATAGGCGGGCGTGCCATGTTCGGCAACAATATCGTCTACCGCAATTTCTTCTGCAAACAACAGATTGTCTTTATACGTAAAAAAGTCCATTTGTTAGGCCCCTTTTAGCGTAAGCGAAGAAGATGAAGCTGGCAGGACGTTTTGTGTAATTGGCACTAACGTTGGTTCTGTGTTTTCTTGAGGCATATCTTGAGGCATATAAAGCGGGCCTCTTTGCCCACAGCCGCTAAGAAGCAGTAACACTACGCCAATCACAGCCGTTAGTTTTAGGTGACGCATAAGTTCAATTCTGACAAATATAATTGCGCTAACCATGCCTTGAGCGAGGCAAAAAAGCAACCTTTTAGAATAGATATTTACATAGCTTTAGATGCAAGACTGGTATGTAGAAATTACAAAGGTGTGCTAGTCTGAAATAGTGTAATCTTATACTTGTAAGGAATAGCCATGGACTTCAATACATCTGAAATATGCGACTTGTTTGCTGACAGTGTTGACGTAGTTGATCCAATATTTACTAACTTTGGCGCACGCGTTGTGTATTGCGGTGAAATAACCACTGTAAAATGTTTTGAAGATCGCGGTTTGGTTGACAAAATACTCGCCACAAACGGCATGGGTAAAGTACTGCTAATAGACGGGGGCGGCTCACTTAGGCGTGCCTTAGTTGACGCAGAAAATATTCAGCTAGCCCTAGAAAACGACTGGGAAGGCATAATCTGCTATGGCGCTATTCGCGATGTGGATTTACTGCAAGACTATGATATTGGCATTCATGCCCTAGGCGCTATTCCCGTAAGTGCCGACTCGCGTGAAGTGGGCGACGTAGACATAGCGGTTAATTTCGCAGGCGTGACTTTCCTACCTGAGGACCATTTATATGCAGACAACACTGGCATTGTAGTGTCAGGCGAACCCTTAGATTTAGAGTAAACCTTACCGTATAAACAGTTGGTGAGAAGCACAAAACGCGTCTTTCACCAACGGCTATCATACTAGACAAGCAAAACGAGAAGCGACGGCGTGTTTACTTTGCAAATACCGCATTCAAGTGCGCCGCAATTCTAACGCCAGCTTGCTGCAAACGCAGCGTCATGACCGGTGTATGATCATACAAATACTGCCACGATAAGACTTCCCCGTCGGGATAAATGGTATCCCTGATTTCAACGCTTTCTTGAATATACACGAGTGGATCTGTCGTTTGCCAAGCCGCCGCTTTTTCAGCGGAAATTTTGGGCGCTAAGAACTTATACCATTCAGTATATGACAGCTGCTTGCGATCAATTAAGCCCGAGTCCCATACACGATGTAAATTAGAATCTTCCCAAAAAAACTCAACTTTCACATCGTTAGCGCCGCGATCGTTACCGTTACCTGCGTGTAGGGGCTGATGCAAATCGCCAATAATATGCACAACCATCTTCAGCGCTAGCTGTTTGTCGGCCCGCGATGACTGCGGATCTTGTAGCGTTTTGGTGTACATTTCAATAGCGGTAAGGGAATCGCCTTCTTCTGGGGCACCTACCTCAACGTATGTTTTGCCCGGCGGCACGGTAACGTAATGGAAGGGGCCAGCTACTTTTTGCCAAAAGTGGGCAGGGTTGGAGCGGTTTTCATCCGCGTAGGTGCTTATTTCAGCTAAACCTTCGTTGTCTAGAATAGATTGTATGGCTGAGCGTGCGCTTATGCTTAAATATAGTTCGGCAATTTGACCGGTAACACGATGCCCTGTTTGACCCCACGCGTTCGCTACCTGTGAATACGCAGATGCGGCTAACATGCCTGCCAATATGAGCGATTTTGCTAATTTCATATGATAGTTCTCTTTTTATATCTCTTTAGGGAATCGATAACCCCAAGGCTTTACTAAGGTTTGGGGTATGTCTAGGTGATTGCTTAAAAACGGCATTTCACGCGGCAACAGTATAAGCTGCCCGCTCTTTTATGACCACGTCGGCGCCTGTTATCGCTAATATTATTGCTTTACCCATCTATTTCTCCTAAGGTATTTAATAATTTCTGGTGAATAGCGCCGAATCCGCCGTTGCTCATGACCAAGATGTGAGTGCCCGCTTGTGCCGATTTAACAACCGCATCTACAATGGATTGTACTGTTTTGTGCGGTATTACCAACGTCTTACTGTTGTTAATAACATCGTTGAGCGACCACGTTAAATGCGCAGGCTCGAGCAGGTGCACTGAATCTGCCTCTTCCCACGCCGTTGACAATGCATTCTTATGCACGCCTGTACGCATGGTATTAGAGCGAAGTTCAAGTATGGCGACAATCTTCTGCTTACCTACGCTGGCGCGTAAACCCTGCAGGGTCGTTTTAATTGCCGTGGGGTGGTGAGCGAAGTCGTCGTAAACAGTAATACCATTTACCACGCCTTTTACTTCCATGCGGCGTTTTACATTTTTGAACGTCGCCATAGCTGCGACCGCATCTTTTATATCCACGCCCGCATGATGCGCCGCGGCAATCGCCGTTACCGCATTATTCATATTGTGCTCGCCAATGAGCGGCCAGTTTACTATTGTGCTTACCCTTCCTTGAATATCACTGGTGTGGGTGAGTAAAAACTCACTGCAGTTGGGGCTTATTTTAGTGGCCTTATAGCGCGACTCACTAGCGTTTCCTACCAAGCTTTGTTCGCTCCAGCAGCCCATTTCTAACATCGACTGAACATTAGGCTCGTCAGCGGGTGATATTATACGACCATTTCCAGGTACGGTTCTAACGAGATGGTGAAACTGCTTTTTGATGGCGTTTAAGTCTTCAAAAATATCAGCGTGATCAAATTCAAGATTGTTGATCACAAGCGTCCGGGGTCGATAGTGAATAAACTTTGAGCGTTTATCAAAAAAAGCACTGTCGTATTCGTCTGCTTCTATCACAAAAAAGGGAGACTGGCCTACGCGTGCCGATATGCCAAAATTTTCGGGTACGCCGCCTATTAAAAATCCGGGCGCTAAGCCAGCCGACTCCATAATCCAGGCCAACATGCTGCTAGTTGAGGTCTTGCCATGGGTGCCTGAAATCGCTAGCACCCACCGATCTTTTAGTAAATTTTCTAGTAGCCACTGAGGCCCGCTAGTATACGCCAAGCCTTTATTCAAGACATATTCTACTGCGGGGTTTGCACGTCCTAATGCATTGCCAATGATGACCATGTCGGGTGTAGGCGTAAACTGACTGTCATCGTAGCCTTGGAATAGGGTGATATCAAGCTGCTCTAACTGGGTGCTCATGGGGGGATAAACATTATGATCAGAGCCGGTGACGGTATGGCCCACGCTTTTAGCAATGGCAGCGATACCGCCCATAAATGTGCCACAAATTCCTAGTATATGTACGTGCATGTTTTATATTGTTTAATGAATAATTCACTAAGTGTAGCAGATGAGTTGAGCAAGCCGAAATAACTGTTTTTAATCGCTTGGTAACCCAGTTACACTATAGAAGCATGAGACTAAAGTGTTTGACTTTTTTTCATTGGTTTAGTCCATTTTGTGGTCAAGTTATGCCATAATTTATTTGATTAACAATTCAACACCCCATTTTACATAGGAAACGTTTACTAATGAAACGACTCAATTCGCAATTACAGCATGACGGTGCGCCGCTGGAATTAGTATTACTTATTCGCACGCTGCTAGCTGCCTGTAAAGAAATTTCTTTTCGAGTGAGTCAGGGCGCGCTTGCGGGTGTGTTAGGGTCAACCTTAAGCGAAAACGTGCAGGGTGAAACACAAAAGAAACTAGACGTTATTTCTAACCAGATATTAAAAGACATATTGTCAGAGTCGGGTTACGTAAAGGCTATTTCTTCTGAAGAAGAAGAAAGCGTGGTGCCCTGTTCACCTAACGGTAACTACTTAGTTAGCTTTGACCCTCTAGATGGCTCGTCAAACACTGAAATTAATAGTCTTATTGGCACTATATTTTCAATCGCGCATGCCCCGCAGTGGATGGAAGCCGACGACCCTTCGGCATTCTTGCAGCCGGGAACGCAAATGGTTGCAGCGGGTTATGTGCTATATGGCCCCTCTACTATGTTAGCCATGACAACCGGTCGCGGTACGCATTTATATACCCTAGATAAAACTCACGGCGGCTTTCTACTCACGCATCCTAATGTGAAAATACCTGTGCAAACCAGTGAATTTTCTATCAACACGTCTAACCAACGCCATTGGCAAGAGCCCATTCAAAGCTACGTAAGTGAATTATTAGCCGGTAGCGAAGGGCCGCGTGAAAAAGATTACAATATGCGCTGGGTTGCTGCCATGGTAGGCGACGTTCATCGGGTGCTTTGCCGCGGCGGTATTTTCATGTACCCTTTTGATAAGCGCAATCCACAAATGCCAGGTAAATTACGTTTATTGTACGAAGCAAATCCCATGGCGTTTTTGGTAGAGCAAGCCGGCGGTTTAGCCTCTACCGGTAGTGGCCGTATTATGGATGTAATGCCTGAGGAAATTCACCAGCGCGTTCCCGTTATTATTGGGTCTAAAGAAGAAGTTGAGAACTGCGTGGCGCGTTTCAAGTAGCCAAGCAGCAAGGCTGGCTACTCATGGTAGTTGGCTATATACATTATTAATTGAGTATTACACAAAGGAAAAAAAATGAGTTTGAACAACGTACCGGCTGGTGAGAACTTGCCTGATGAAGTATTAGTGATCATCGAAATACCCGCATATTCGGCTCCTATAAAATATGAAGTAGACAAAGACACAGGTGCTTTGTTTGTCGATCGTTTTATGGGTACCTGCATGCAGTATCCACTTAACTATGGCTATGTAAACAACACTTTGTCTGACGACGGTGACGCAGTTGATGTACTCGTCATGACGCCGCATCCTCTTATTGCAGGTTCGGTCATTAAAGTACGTCCTGTAGGCGTATTAAACATGACTGATGAGTCGGGCATAGACGCTAAAATAATTGCGGTGCCGGTAGATAAGCTATCTAAAATTTACTCAGACATCAAAGATATTGACGATGTGCCTGAAATCACTAAAAACCAGATTGAGCATTTCTTCTCGCATTACAAAGATTTGGAAAAAGGCAAGTGGGTCAAAATTGAAGGCTGGGCAGGTATAGATGCCGCCAAAGCTGAACTTGTGTCAAGCGCTGAACGCTACCAAAAAGATGCAAAATAGTAGGCTTAAGCACTTCTATATTAGTTTAAAAAAGCCCGCCTCGCGGGCTTTATTAACTATGCACGCTTAGCACCCTATGCAGGACGCTTTGCCTTAAGCATTGGCGCTAAAAAACCGCCCGTATACGATTTTTTACTCTTCGCTACGCTTTCTGGCGTACCTTGTGCAATAATTTGGCCGCCGCCTGAACCGCCTTCAGGACCTAAGTCTATGACCCAGTCTGCTGTTTTTACAACGTCTAAATTGTGCTCAATAACCACAACCGTGTTGCCATGATCTCTTAGCCTATGCAGTACCTGCAGCAGCTGCTTTATATCGTGAAAATGCAGGCCGGTGGTGGGTTCATCTAAAATATAAAGCGTTTGGCCGGTGTCACGTTTTGATAGCTCTTTGGCTAACTTAACGCGCTGCGCTTCTCCGCCTGAAAGCGTAGTAGCCGATTGACCTAAGCGTATATAAGAAAGCCCTACATCCATCAAGGTACGAAGTTTGCGGGCGATTGAAGGGATCTTTTCAAAAAACGCATGCGCGTCTTCAACCGTCATGTCGAGCACTTCATGGATATTCTTATTCTTAAACCGTATTTCGAGCGTTTCTCGGTTATAACGCTTGCATTTGCAGACGTCGCACGGCACATATACGTCGGGTAAAAAGTGCATCTCAACCTTTATTAAGCCATCTCCTTGGCAGGCTTCACAGCGTCCGCCTTTTACGTTGAAACTAAAGCGGCCGGGCTTGTAGCCACGTGAGCGCGCCTCTTGTGTGCCTGAGAATATTTCACGAATAGGCGTAAATAAACCCGCATAGGTTGCTGGATTTGAACGCGGCGTTCGGCCGATTGGACCCTGATTAATGTCGACCACTTTGTCAAGATGTTCTAAGCCCGTCATTGACTTATACGGCGCGGGCTCATTCACCGTGGCGCGATTAAGTTCGCGCTGGGCAATGCGATAAAAAGTGTCGTTTATTAAAGTTGATTTACCCGAGCCCGAGACGCCGGTGATACAAGTCAGCAAGCCAGTGGGTATTTTAAGATCTACATTACGTAAGTTGTTGCCAGTGGCCCCTTTTAGCTCTAACCAATGTTTGTCTGCGGTGGACGTGCGTACTTTTGGTATTTCTATCCGTTCGATGCCTGCAAGATATTTCCCCGTGAGTGATTCAGGGCACGACATAATGTCTTGCAAGCTGCCTTGTGCGATTATTTCACCGCCGTGTATGCCAGCGCCAGGGCCAATATCTACGATGTAGTCGGCTTCTTTGATGGCGTCTTCATCGTGCTCTACCACTATTACGGTGTTGCCTAAGTCGCGCAGGTGGCGAAGTGTTTTGAGCAAGCGCTCGTTGTCGCGCTGGTGCAAACCAATTGAAGGTTCGTCAAGCACGTACATAACCCCTACAAGTCCAGCTCCTATTTGGCTAGCCAGACGAATACGCTGGGCTTCGCCGCCTGACAAAGTGTCGGCGCTGCGTTCAAGCGACAAGTAATTAAGGCCCACGTTAATTAAGAAATTAAGTCTATCCATAATTTCTTTTAGAATTTTATCAGCAATAGCGGCGCGCTGACCGCTTAGTTTAAGGTCGCGGAAAAAGTTAAATGCTTCTTCAATCGACATGTTAGCGATGGCAGGCAAGTTCGTTTCTTGTATAAATACGTTGCGCGCTTCTAAACGCAAACGCGAGCCTGAGCAGGCAGTGCAGTGCTGGTGGCTCATGTACTTAGCGAGTTCTTCGCGCACGGTGTTTGACTCGGTTTCTTTATATCGGCGCTCCATATTAGGGATTATCCCCTCAAACGGATGCTTGCGCTCCATAATGTCGCCGCGTTCATTTATATATTTAAAGGTGATTGATTCGCCTTTTGAGCCGTTTAGCACAATGTCTCTGGCAGATTTATCTAAATCTTTAAAAGGTATTTTTAAGTCAAAACTGAAATGCTCGGCTACCGACATCAGCATTTGAAAATAGTAATAGCTGCGCTTGTCCCAACCACGAATAGCACCGCCCGACAAACTCAGCTCGCTGTTTGACACAACTCGATGTGAATCGAAAAACTGTTTTGTGCCCAAACCATCGCAGGTTTGACACGCTCCTGCGGGATTGTTAAATGAGAAGATCCGAGGCTCTAGCTCAGAAATACTGTAGCCGCAGTGTGAGCAGGCAAAATTAGCCGAAAACACAATCTCGTCTTGATCCTTGTCATCCATGTAAACCACTTTTACCGTGCCTGCGGATAGCGCTAATGCGGTTTCAAAAGACTCAGTTAAACGCAGTTGTAGATCGTCACGTACTTTGAAACGGTCTACAACGACTTCGATAGTATGTTTTTTGCGCAAATCTAGGTCGGGAGGATCGGATAAATCACATACTTCGCCGTCGATACGGGCGCGAATGAAGCCTTGTGCGCTTAAACTTTCTAGGGTTTTTGTATGTTCACCTTTTCGCTCTTGCACTACCGGTGCAAGTAACATTAACTTGGTGCCTTCTTTAAAGGTCAGCACCTTGTCGACCATTTGACTGATTGTTTGTGCATCTAAAGCCACTTTATGCTCGGGGCAACGCGGTGTGCCAACGCGAGCAAACATCAAGCGTAAATAATCATAAATTTCGGTAATAGTGCCCACGGTTGAACGAGGGTTATGCGAAGTAGACTTTTGTTCTATCGAAATAGCGGGAGATAAACCTTCAATGTGATCGACATCGGGTTTTTCCATCATGGACAAAAACTGCCTAGCATAGGCCGAAAGACTCTCAACATAACGGCGCTGACCTTCTGCATATAAAGTGTCAAACGCTAGAGAAGATTTTCCCGATCCTGATAAGCCTGTAATGACAACGAGTTTATTGCGAGGAAGGGTTATGTCGATATTCTTGAGGTTGTGCGTGCGCGCACCGCGAACTTCTATGTAATCCATGTTTGCTAAAAATACACCTTTCTAAAGTAATCAAATATTATGTCACAGCTTTCTTAAAAATGATGCTTTTGTTAAACATCCTTCATCTAAACAAAGTGTACACTTTGGTTACAGTAACCACTTTTTATTGATATCTATAAATTGAGTCGCGCTTTGTATGAGTGCGTTGGCGCTAAGGTTTAATACACCGTATACCGAGGTTTTACAGCCATACTTGCGAGTAATGGTGTCTAGTAAAATAGCAAAGTCGCCGTCGCCTGATAACAATATAACTTCGTCAACGTGTGGGGCTTGTTCTAACACATCAATGGTTATGCCAACATCCCAGTCGCCTTTGGCTGAGCCATCGCTACGCTGAATAAACGGCTTGAGTTTTACCTCAAAGCCTATATGTTTCAGCGCACTTTGAAATTTCATTTGTTGGGGATCGCCTCGGTCAATAGCATAGGCATAGGCCGATACAATGTCATTATGTAAACTCAGCTCGTGCATAAAAGCGCGGTAGTTAAATGGCCGGTTAAAGGTGTCGCGGGTGGTGTAGTAAATGTTTTGAACATCGGCAAAAATCGCTATTTTGTGCAATGGATAGGTTCCTCATTGATGTGGGGCTTTGACATACTAACTGTAATTAGTGAACTAAGGGTGCCATGTCTGTGTGCTTTACATTTACTAGCTTGCCAGTATGCGTGCAATACTATTAATATGCACCACAAAGGTCTACCATATATGGTGACACATTGTTACACAATCTTTTGATCACATAGGAAGCTTTTGCGCTAAATGGAAGCAAATTCACTGACTAAATCTGAATGGCAGGCTGGCATAAGTTTAGCCTCGGTCTACGTGTTACGTATGCTTGGTCTGTTCATGGTAATTCCGGTTATTGCAGTAGCCGCGCAAGAATACCCCGACTATTCGCCGCTGTGGGTTGGTTTAGCCATAGGCGGCTACGGACTAACACAGGCTATTTTTCAAATCCCAATGGGCCTGCTCTCGGACAAGTGGGGACGTAAGCCCATTATTTATATTGGGCTCGTTTTATTCGCTATTGGTTCATTAATAGCGGGCTTGGCAGACAGTATGTGGTTACTCACTATTGGCCGAATAATACAGGGTAGTGGTGCTATTGCCGGCGCTATAATGGCCTTGGCTACCGATGTTACGCGTGAATCACAGCGTACTAAGGTAATGGCTTTAATTGGTATTTCAATTGGGTTTTCTTTTTACATTGCTTTGTTACTAGGTCCTGTGATTGCGGCGAGCTTTGGTCTGCAGGGCATTTTTTTGATTACTGCTGTATTTTCTCTGTTGTGTATTCCACTGGTGCGCCTAGGCATCGACAATAAGGCCTATCAGGCGCCGTCGGGCGATGCGCTACCAAAGACAAAGCTGCTGGGTAGTTTATTTAAGCATCCTCATTTATGGCGGCTAAACTGGTCGGTATTAGTGGTGCATTTGCTAATTACCTGCTTTTTTGTGCAGGTGCCAGTTATGTTAATTAGCATAAATGTGCCCTTAAGCGAGCATTGGGCGCTTTATTCTTTGGTACTGTTTGCCTCGGTAATAGGCCTTATAGGCTTGATAAAAATGGCTGGTAAACTGCCCGTTAGTATCAGTTTTAGGGTAGCGCTGTTGTTTATGGCCAGTGCATTTGCTTTGTTACTCATTCTTTCGCCTAGCTGGTCTGGCATCGCGATGGCGGGAATATTGTTCTTTACCGGCTTTAATTTTTTAGAGGCAAAAATGCCGGCAATGGTGTCTTCAATATCCCCCGCTGGCAGCAAAGGCAGTGCCATGGGTATTTATGCGAGCCATCAGTTTTTAGGGGCGTTTTTAGGCGGTGTACTTTCAGGCCTTTTGAACAGCTATTTCTCACCTGAATATACCTTTATTATGTGCTTAGTCGTTATCTTTTTGTTAAGCTTAATAGCCTCAGGCCTAGCTTCTAGCACGCTGCAAGTACAGCGCGTCACACTAAGGCTCGAAAATAGACATAAAGACGCGCAAAGCCTGCAGCTTTTACGCGACAAAATTAACAGCATGGCAGGCGTGCAAGAAGTACTAGCCGACCCTGAAGAAAATGCTATGTATTTGAAAGTAGACGCTAAAATATTTGAAATGGACGTAGCTAACGCGCATATTAAAGCACAGATTTAAAACCAGATTAATAAAGGAAACATCATGGCCTCACGAGGTGTAAACAAAGTCATCATTGTAGGTAACTTAGGTAACGATCCTGAAATACGCTACATGCCAAACGGAAACGCAGTGGCTAATTTGAGCATTGCCACCAGTGAAAGCTGGAAAGATCAGCAAGGCGCGCAGCAAGAACGCACAGAATGGCACAAAGTAACCATGTACCGCCGTTTAGCTGAAGTTGCCGGTGAATATTTAAAGAAGGGTTCACAAATATTCGTTGAAGGAAAACTACAAACCCGCAAATGGCAAGACCAGCAGGGTAACGACCGTTATACAACTGAAATCATTGCTGACAACATGCAAATGATGGGTGGCGGCGGCGGTGGCGGTGGGGGTAACCAAGGCGGCGGTCAAAACGCACAAGGCGGCGGCTACCAGCAGCGTCCGGCGCAGCAAAGCAGTGGCGGTCAAGACAGCTACGATCAAAGTAATGATCAGCAAAACTCGGGCGGCGGTCAAGGTGGATATAAGCAAAACCCACAAAAGCCCCAGCAAGCGCCCCAGCAGGCACCTAAAATGTCTGAGCCAGATATAGATTTTGATGACGATATCCCGTTTTAATTTGAAAGAAACTTAGATTAGTAGGGTAAGATTATTTAAAACCCCTTTGTTCTTTATTTTTACTAGCCTACAGCTAGGATTGATAAAAAAAAGGGGTTTTTTTGTACATTAAAAGAGGCTTTTAATTGTTGGTTAAAATGTGAAGCGAAGCGGAAACTAACCAACTGTCAAAAGTCCTGCTTGAGTGGCTTGTATGGATAATAACTTAACACCGCTACACGTTATTGTTTTGGAAAATCATCACTCTTGGCGAAAAGAGTATAACCTTCAACCATTGCACGTACGCATTTCCCGGGCGTTGGGCCACCATTCCAAATTCCTATACATGGGACTTCAATTAATTCTGGGTTTTTTATCTTAACCCATTCTCTCGCCTGCCAAAAAACCTCCAAGTCATTAGAGCTTGTTTCTACTGAAATAATTTTCGAACCAGAGAATTTAATTTTGAAGGTATCTGTAACATTGAAATCAATACCTAAAGCAAGCATAAGATCATCTTGAACTTTTATAGAGCAACTTATAATCTCTAACTTCTTTGCTAAACATGGCTGACGTTTTATAATTTTGTAATTACCGCCTTCTGCCCACCCTTGATAAAATAGGACATAGGGAATCGAACCTTGTGCAAATGTTAACTCGGCTTCTAGTCGATCTTTTTCAAATGAATAAAAGGCATCAATCAGACTTTCAGATTTTTGCAATTCATTATGACGTATAGATTCATCTTCTGCGTTTGCAAGTTCGCACGTGAATAATAAAAAAATGGCAAAATAAAAGTAACAAACAGAGCGCATATTAGTAGTCCTCTTTTTAATTGAATTCCAAAACTTTAAAGAGTGCCCCGCTTATCGGTGGAGTGACTCTGAAATATAACGCCTATAATAACGTGAAAAGAAGAGCGAGCGCGAGTTTTTTTCACAGAAAGCAAAGCGAACGATGTTTATTGTTTTGTTAGGTTTCATAGTTTAATCAATATTAGGGGGAAGTAATAAAATCTTCACGAACATACCAATTACCAAACATATTGGAAGAACAAGTTTTGTAATGTGTATTCCCAACAACATTTTCCTTACCCCCAATTTTATCGATTTCATTACTGGTAATTCAACCACAACAAGCTTCCCTTTGAATTTAGCCGCACTAAGCTCTAATACAACGGCTTCAAGCGCGCTCAGTTTTAGCAATGTCACACGCCTAAACGGGCGCAGGGATGCAGCCACACGCACCACGCAAACTATTTCGTTTAATGGCGTAAACCGACAATACTTCAGATTTTCCAGCACCGGTTTTTGTGAAACAAGCGTTAATGTCGTGAGCAGAACCTTGTCGGTTTATGCGATACTCAAAATCATTTTGTAAAAATGTGTAGTGCTATGCTCTGTCAACATTAATGCGTCTTTACTGCTTGCTAGCGAAGTCATCTCGTATACCTTCAAAATTCCTTTGTCTTCGGTATTTACTTAAGCCCAACGCTATGGAAATGAAAAGACTTAGGTTACAATAGTACCGTTTATTCACATTATAATAATAAAGGCACCCCATGTTCAAAAAGCTTCGAGGCATGTTCTCAAACGACTTGGCTATCGACCTCGGTACCGCAAACACCCTTATTTATATTAAAGACAAAGGAATAGTGCTTAACGAGCCTTCGGTTGTCGCCATTCGACAAGAGCGCCATGCTGGGCCTAAAAGTCTCGCGGCTGTTGGACATGAAGCAAAACAGATGCTGGGCCGAACCCCGGGTAATATAAAAGCCATTCGGCCCTTGAAAGACGGTGTAATTGCCGACTTCTATGTGACTGAAAAAATGCTTCAACATTTTATTAGACAAGTCCACGATAACAACTTTTTGCGCCCCTCACCTCGCGTGCTGGTGTGCGTGCCGTGTGGATCTACCCAAGTTGAGCGTCGTGCTATTCGTGAATCAGCCCTAGGTGCAGGCGCACGTGAAGTATTCCTCATAGACGAGCCCATGGCTGCCGCGATAGGGGCTGGTCTGCCGGTTTCTGAAGCGACTGGTTCCATGGTGGTTGATATTGGCGGCGGTACCACCGAAGTGGCGATCATTTCTTTAAACGGCGTGGTATATTCGTCTTCAGTGCGTATTGGCGGTGACAAATTCGACGAAGCCATCATTAATTATATTCGTCGTAACTTTGGTTCATTAATTGGTGAAGCCACCGCAGAGCGTATAAAACATGAAATTGGCACGGCCTATCCAGGGGAAGATGTAAAAGAAATTGAAGTGCGGGGACGTAATCTAGCCGAAGGAGTACCGCGTGGTTTCACCCTTAACAGCAATGAAATTTTGGAAGCCCTGCAAGAACCACTTTCCGGTATAGTTAGCGCGGTTATGGTGGCGTTGGAGCAGTCTCCGCCCGAACTCGCGTCAGATATTTCTGAACGCGGCATGGTTCTCACTGGCGGTGGCGCTTTGTTAAAAGACATTGACCGTTTGCTAATGGAAGAAACTGGCATTCCGGTGGTTATTGCAGACGATCCGCTCACCTGTGTAGCGCGCGGCGGCGGTAAAGCCTTCGATATGATCGACATGCACGGCGGCGACTTGTTTAGCTACGAGTAGGCCACGCCTATATGAATGAAGTATTCGCCCGCGGCCCTTCCTTACTAACACGCTTATGTATAGTGCTCATGCTAAGCGTTGGGGCTATGGTGATCGACACCAAAGTGGATAATTTGTCAACTCTGCGCACCTACCTTACTTCTTTGGTGAGTCCGCTGCAGTACATTGCCGATTTACCCGGAGGGCTCCTTGATTGGAGCGCCTCTCGCTTTAATTCTCGTCAAAAAATGCTTGAAGAGAACTCACGTCTGACTAATCAGATTACTCTCATGAATGAAAAACTTCAGCGTTTTGTTGTGCTTGAAGACGAGAATAATAACTTGCGAGAGTTACTCGATGCCCCCGTGCGCGAAGGTATGTATAGGATGATTGCGGAGTTAATGGCGGTAGACAATAATCCGTATAGCCATCAAATAGTGATTAACAAAGGTGCTATTCACGGTGTTTACGAGGGCCAGCCGGTGCTAGATGACACGGGTGTTGTGGGGCAGATTGTTGAAGTTGGTACCACCAACTCGCGGGTGTTACTCATATCTGATATAACGCACGCTATTCCGGTGCGCATAAGTCGTAATAATATTCGCATGATTGCCAGCGGCAGTGGCAGCTTAAACGAGCTAAGCCTCAACCACGTTGTCCACAGCGGTGATATCCAAGAGGGCGATTTATTAATATCGTCAGGTTTAGGCAACATTTTCCCTGCCGGTTACCCGGTGGCCACCATTATTAATATTGTGCGAGACGAGAGTTTACCTTTTGCCAGTATTACGGCAAAGCCTTCAGCTCAATTAGACCGTATTAAATATTTATTGCTACTATGGCCTCCCGACATAGCGCCGGTAGACGCATTAAGTCCTAGCGACGAATTAACGCGAGAGGGCTCTTAAATGCGCGCCAATAAATCCTTTATTTTTATCAGCATTATAATGGGTGTTATCCTGCAGATTATTCCGATGCCGCCGCCAATGGATTTATACCGTCCTGACTGGCTTTTGCTTATTCTATTGTATTGGGCAATGGCGCTGCCAAATAGGGTAAATGTAGGAGTTGCCGGTATTGCAGGGCTTATTCTTGATATTTTATATGGCACGGCTTTAGGCGTTCACAGCTTTGCTTTAGCGGTTCCGGTTTATCTAATGTCGGCTAATTATCAGCGTTTACGTAATTACTCTATGCCTCAGCAAGCAGTAATGGTGCTTGTACTGTCGGCGTTATATCACCTGATTGTGTACTGGTTGGTGTATTTAATCACCGGTATTGAATTTAGCTGGGTGTTTATGTGGCCATGTTTGGCGTCTATGATCCTCTGGCCATGGCTTTTCTGGCTGTTACGAAAATTTCGACGCAACCTTCGGGTTACCTAAATGTATTGTTTGCCGGTTGTGTTAGCATCAGCATCTCCTAGGCGTAGAGAGCTGGTGGCTTATATTGCGCCTGAGTTGAGTTTTGACAGCGCCGACATAGACGAAACGCCGTCTCCCCATGAAAGTCCGCACGATCTAGTTCTGCGCCTTGCGCTGAGCAAGGCCCAGAGCGTGGCAAAGCGTCATCCTAGGTCTTTAGTGATTGGCTCAGATACGGTGATTAGCGTCGGCGATACTATTTTAGGAAAGCCTTACGACCTTACCGATTTTAGGCGCATGATGACATTGTTAAGTAATACCCAGCATCAAGTTTATACTGGCGTAGCTGTCATTAATACCGTTAGCATGCGTACGTTAAATAAGGTGCTCATCACCCATGTGAACATGGGTGAAATATCTAGTCAAAGCGCACTTAGCTATTGGCAAACAGGCGAGCCACATGATAAAGCCGGTGGCTATGCTATCCAAGGCATTGGTGGCAAATATGTGAAATCTATAAGCGGCAGTATTAGCGCGGTTATCGGTATTCCTATTTATGAAACCAAAGAACTTTTAACACAAGTCAGCGAGTAAATCTCATGAGCGCAGAACTACTAATTAATGTTACCCCTTCCGAGTCGCGCGTTGCGTTAATTGAAAATTCAATTCTGCAAGAAATTCACATAGAAAGACATACGAAAAAAGGCTTAGTTGGCAACATCTATAAAGCCAAAGTAATCAGAGTGTTGCCGGGCATGCAGGCAGCCTTTGTCGATATAGGCTTAGACAAAGCGGCTTTCTTACACGCCTCCGACATTGCGGTATACGATGAACTTGCCGAAGAGGTGAACGCTTCCCAACTTGATAGAAAAGATATTCGTATGCTGGTGCGCGAGGGACAAATCATTGTTGTGCAAGTGGTGAAAGACCCAATCGGTACAAAAGGCGCAAGACTCACCACCGATATTACCATACCGTCACGATATTTAGTGTTCATGCCGTCGGTGACGCACGTGGGCATTTCCCAAAAAATCGAGGACAGCGCAGAAAGAGAGCGATTAAGCGCTATAGTGTCAGGCTTGTGTGACGAAAACGGCGGTTTTATATTGCGCACCGCAGCAGAGGGCGCAGAGGCACAAGAGCTAATTCAAGATGCAAGCTTTTTACGCGCCTTATGGGAAAAAATTCAGTCGCGCAAGCCCGGCACTAAAATTCATATGCTATATGAGGATTTGCCCGTAGCGCGGCGTGTACTGCGTGACTTCGTCGGGTCAAAAATTGATCGGGTAAGGGTAGACTCAAAACTGACTTACACTGAGCTTAGAACATTTACCAAAGAATATGTGCCAGAGGTGTTCGACAAGCTTGAATACTATCAAGGTGACCTGCCAATATTTGATTTGTACGATGTTGAAAACGAGCTTCAGCGTGCCTTAGGCCGGCGGGTAGACTTAAAATCGGGCGGCTACTTAATTATAGACCAAACCGAAGCAATGACCACCATCGACATAAATACAGGGGCTTTTGTAGGGCATCGTAACTTAGAAGAAACTATTTTCAACACCAATATAGAGGCGACGTCGGTGATTGCGCGTCAGCTTCGATTGCGTAATTTAGGCGGCATGATCCTCATCGATTTTATCGATATGATGGAACCAGATCACAAAAAGCGAGTCTTACATTCATTAGAAATTAGCATAGCAAAAGACAGAGCTAAATCGAATATCTACGGCTTCACGGCGCTTGGACTGATTGAAATGACGCGCAAGCGCACGCGTGAGTCTCTTGAACATTTACTATGCGGTGAATGCCCCGCTTGCAAAGGGCGCGGCAGTATAAAAACCATAGAGACTATTTGTTTTGAAATTACGCGTGAAATAGTCAGGGTGAATAAGGCTTACAGCGCTGACAAATTTGTGATTTATGCGTCTGCAATTGTGGCAGAAGCTTTGCTTGGAGAAGAGTCAGATATTTTGGCCGAACTGGAGGCATTTGTTGGGAAACAAATTAAGGTACTTAACGAGCCGCTTTACCATCAAGACAAGTTTGACGTTGTAATGATGTAATGATGTAATGATAACAAAAGCCAGTTGGGGCAGTAAACTAGGCGCTGGCGCGACCTTCATGCTAAAAAAGCTATGGACCTTATTTGCCATTGCTCTGGTGCTACTTGCCTTAATTATGAGCTTGCTGCGCTATTCGCTGCCTTTTTTAAACGATAATAAAGAATACCTTGAAAACTACATTAGCCGTGAATATTCAATAGAGCTAGCCATAGGCGAGTTATTTGCTAGTTGGCAAAACGACGGTCCAGCCATCGTTTTGCGCAATGTCAGCATTAAAAATGGTGACCAATCCCCTTTGGTCCTGAATATCGAAGAAGTGTTTTTAAAAGTCGATTTTTGGGCGTCTATTGTGTCTGGTAAAGTGCAAAGCAATAAGGTTTCACTCAACGAACTAGCCTTAGATATTGATCTCACTCGCATGAAGACGGCTAATTCAGACTTTCCTATTATAGCGGCACTTGAGAACATTTTTCTTGAGCAGTTAAGTAGCTTTGAAGTATCAAATAGCCGCTTAAGCCTCATAAGCCAAGAAAATAATCAAGTCATTGATATTACAAAATTGTCTTGGCTTAACCAAGACAATCGGCATCAAGGCGTGGGCGAATTTACTTTGCAGGATTTTTCTAGCAACAGTGCACGTTTCATACTCGATTTATATGGCAATGTAGATAGCTACAGCGGCACACTATTTGCCAAGGCTCAAGATATAAACTTATCTTCATGGATAAACGAATTTACGGGCTTAGAAGGTAAGCTGGTCTCGAGTAAAGGCAATTTGGAAGTGTGGGCCAACATCAAAAATGGCGAATTACAAAGAATTGACGGACAGATATTACCCACCACCTTTGAATGGGTCACTAAAGAATCGACTTTAAGCAACAGCATTAACGCGCGTTTTGCTGGAATAAAAGATGAAGAAAAATGGGATTTTTCCATCGCTGACTTGCATATTCAAACTCAAGGCAATGATTTTAAAAGCGACATACATGGCCACTTTTCACCGCAGCAAGGCGCGGTTTTTCGCTTAGAACAAGCGCTGTCTTTGAAACCTTTACTGCCGCTGACGAGTCTGTTTTCTAGCGCTTTAGGCGAAACACTTGTAAAGGCCGATGCCGACGCTACTCTGTTTGAGCTGAGTGCTTTAGTTGATCAAAGTGGCTTGAGTTTACAAGCCGAGATTCAAGATATGCACTGGCAAGAGTATAATAAGCTACCGGGCTTTAACAATTTACAGGCCTCTATTTTTTGGCAAGGTAAAAGCGGAAAAGTAGCGCTTAGTAGCCAGGATTCCTTGCTTGCTTCACAGTATTATTTTTCGCGGTCGGTGCCCGTAAAAGCACTTAAGCTACCTTTGCTTATCAATCTAGTCAAAGACCAAGGCGCTATAAGCTTAGCCATAAAAGACGGTACAGCGCTAGTTGATGGATTAGCACTGCTGGTTAACACGCAGTACGCATCTGCCAATAAATTTTTATCGCTGGCGATTGACGTAGAGCCTTTTGCGCTTGCTAAAATACCAGGTTTGCTGCCTAAGCACTTAATGGGCGATGGAACGCGCCGTTTTTTGCAAAATGCCTTTGTGGGCAAGGGTAAGGCAAACGATGCCGACATAATTTGGCATGGAGCCTTATCCAACTTTCCATTTACTGATAATTCCGGCGTATTTCAAAGTTCGGTGGCAATAGAGCAAGCCGACTTTTCTTTTTCCAAGGGTTGGCCTGCACTGACTAAGCTAGACATTGATTTACTGTTTGAAAATAAAAGCCTAAACATGAAAGGTCAAAGGGGATTATTAGACAAAGTCGCCTTAACGAACTTGCAGGCCAATATTGATGCGCTAGATGCCAATGCGCTGCTCACGATTATTGCTGACGGAGCGGCCAGCAGCGCCGATATTACCAGTCTTATGTTGCAAAGCTCCCTTGCCGCGAGCTTAGGTCAACTGCTACACAAAGATGTGTTAGTTGATGGCGACCTAAGCACACAGTTAGCCTTGTATATCCCCTTAAACGATGGGACTAAAACCCGCGTGAAGGGAGAGGTGTATTTAGACAACAATAAGGTTTCTATTCCCGCCATCAATCTTGCTTTTAATAATACCAAAGGCCTGTTAAGTTTTGATAACGAAACCATCCGTATTGACGCCATGAAGGCAACATTGTTTGATCAAGCTGTTAGCATTGATATTAGCGGAAAACAATCAAAAGACAAATATTCTCTCAGCGCTGATATGACTGGTAACTGGCAGGCGTCGCTGCTGGCTCAAAACATAAATGCAGAGCTTGCCGCCTTATTCGATGGGCGTAGCGATTGGCAATTCAATCTTGGTCTTGATCTTATGGCAAAGAATTTCACTTATGACGCTAAGCTTACCAGCAGCTTAGTTGGCATTGAAGCAAAGTTACCTAAGCCCTTTGCTAAAACAGCGCAACGGAATTTACCCTTAATACTTAACGCAAGTGGAGATCGTATAGCGTCGAGCATTACCCTTAGCCTGGGCGATATTGCTTATTTTGACGGGGCACTTGCACATCAAGAAAAGCAGTTTAACCGTGCACATTTATCCTTAGGATCAGTACCCGAAGGTAATCGTGGCCTTGGCTTTAGTATTACTGCCAATCTAGATCGCATAATTGCGCAGGATTGGTATCCCTTCATAAACACATTAACGAGTGGTGTTGACCCTCAAAAAATAAATTTACTAGGGGTCCCTGAGCGTATTTTCATTAATACAGCCAAATTAATTGTTGCAGGAGAGATACTAAGCAACGCGAATATAAATATAAGACGCCTTACAGACCAATGGTCTTTCGATGTGGATGCCAACGAGCTTAAGGCTAACGTTAGCTTATTCGATGATCGTGATGACAAAGGTCTTGTGGTTGATGCCGAATATGTTCGCATTGCAAAAGCGAGCATAAAAAATGAAGAAATTGAAGTAGAAGGTTTGGATGAACAAGACACAGTGATTGATCAGTTCAAGCTTGAGCCACAGTCTTTGCCCCGTATAAATTTTACTTGCAAAGCCTGCGATATCAAGGGCATAAATTTTGGCGAAATAGCTTTTTCAGCGGCCCCTAACAGCAAAGGGTTGAAAATAAGCTCACTTAAGTTTAACAATGAATTTGGCTCTGTAAACACGTCGGGTCAGTGGTACAAACGCAATCAAGATCATTACACCTTTATCGCAGGCGATGTCACGAGTAAGGACTTCGGCGCATTTGTAAGTAAGCTTGGATTTGATGCCGGTATTAAAGACTCCTCTGCGAATATGTCATTTGCATTGACGTGGAAAGATTCACCGATGGATATTGCCTTTGCCAATCTTGATGGTCAACTTGACTGGTCCTTGAGCGATGGCTCACTGACCGAGTTGAGTGATCAAGGCTCGCGCATTTTTACCTTGTTGAGCTTAAACTCCTTAGTCAGGAAACTGTCCTTAGATTTTCGAGATGTCTTTGCCAGAGGTTTTTTTTACGACAACATGAAAGGCTCCATTCAAATTGCCCAAGGCATAGCAGACACGCGTGACACCTTCATAGACGGCGCAGCAGGCGAAATTGAAATATATGGCAACACTAATTTAACCACCCAAGTACTCAACTACAATGTTAGTTTCGCGCCTAATGTAACGGGGAATCTGCCGGTGCTGGTTTATTTTTTTACGGTTAGTCCACCTACAGCGCTAGCCGCGTTAGCACTTGACCAAGTGCTGACATCTGCCAAAGTTATTTCTAATATTAATTATTCAATAACGGGCACAATTTCTCAACCGATATTGGTTGAAACGGGCAGACAAAGCACTGAGGTTGAATTACCGGCCAAAATAGAGGCTATTCCTAGTGGCAACTTGCCTCCTTTTGCACCGCCTACCAACGAAGGTCTGACCGACTTACAAGAGCAAGGCGGCTGAACAAGGGGGGTGTTGACTACTCAATACTTTTACACCCACTTGCTATGTCTATTAAAGCACTGCGGTATCGAAATGGCGTGTTTTGTAGTAGCATCTGCATTATCGCTATAAGAACGTAATGAAACATGCAATGAAGCGCTCGCAAAACCCTATGGGGCTCCATCATAAAGAGAGATACGCTATTGAATCCTAATGTTGTCGATAATTTATTAAGCCAATCTGGGCTTGACCAACAAAACCTCACGCAGTTGTTAGACCTTATTCTAGATTACAAAATTGACTTTGCCGATCTATATTTTCAGTTATCTCAGCATGAAAGCTGGGTGTTAGAAGATGGAATTATAAAAGACGGCAGCTATAATATTGAACGAGGCGTTGGTGTACGCGCTATTACTGGCGAACAAACGGGTTTCGCATATTCAGATGAAATTAGCCTAAAAGCGCTGCAAGAAGCCTGTAAAGCCTCACGTAGCATTGCCAAAAGTGGTCGCAAAGTATCGGTAACGGGGTTCACAAGCTCAAGTAATAAGGCGCTTTATACTAGCAGTAATCCGCTGCTGAAAATGACCGACGCCGACAAAGTTGACATACTTAAAAGGGTGGACAGTTACACTCGCCTTAAAGCACCAGAGGCTAGTCAAGTTAGCGTTAGTTTAACCGGCGTGTACGAAGAGATATTAATCGCCGCTACTGATGGCACATTCGCTACCGACATTCGTCCCCTTATTCGCTTAAATTGCTCAGTGTTGCTAGAAAAAGATGGAAAACGAGAGCGTGGAAGCTCTGGTGCTGGCGGACGCAGAACCTATGATTTTTTTGAACAAACCATTGAATCGGGGCAACTGCGGTATGAGCAAATCGCTGATCAAGCGATACACATGGCGCGCGTTAACCTTAACGCTATTGCAGCACCTGCTGGCGCGATGCCGGTCGTACTAGGCAGTGGTTGGCCTGGCGTGCTGCTGCATGAAGCGGTAGGGCATGGACTAGAGGGTGATTTTAATCGAAAAGGCGCATCTACTTTCAGTGGCCGTATGGGCAAGCAAGTAGCATCACGTGGCGTAACCGTAATTGATGATGGTACTATGGACGACCGCCGTGGTTCACTGTCAATAGACGATGAAGGTACGCCTACTCAGCGTAACGTACTCATTGAAGACGGCATACTGACTGGTTATATGCAAGACAAGCACAATGCTGGCCTAATGGGTGTAAAGCCCACGGGGAATGGGCGTCGAGAATCATATGCGCACCTGCCTATGCCGCGTATGACCAATACCTACATGCTGGGCGGTGAACATTCACCACAGGACATTATTGGGTCAGTGGATAAAGGTATTTACGCGCCTAATTTTGGTGGTGGACAAGTAGATATTACCTCGGGCAAATTCGTGTTTTCAACCTCAGAAGCCTACCTTATTGAAAAGGGTAAAATTACTCACGCTATTAAGGGAGCAACGCTGATTGGTAACGGCCCCGAGTCGATGCAAAAGATTTCTATGATAGGGAACGACTTAGCCTTAGATGCGGGCGTTGGCGTATGTGGTAAGGATGGTCAATCTGTGCCTGTTGGTGTGGGCCAACCTACCCTTAAAGTAGATCAAATGACGGTAGGCGGGACCGCTTAACTGAGTATAACAGCTAAGCGATACTTACGGATGATGACATTATGAGTGACAGGCTTAAAGAGCATGATACTGAAGGTAAGTACTGACCTTCTTATAAGCCTAATTAGGTAAAATAAACATTACTTTGCCTTTTTCAACTCTATCACTTCAGCGTTTTCTTGCTCTAGCAAGCTGTCTGCTGAAGTGCCTTTAAAGATCTTGCTGACTGACTCTTTGTTTTTTGCCAATAATATACCTAACTCTTCTGCGAGTTCCTCGCTAAGTTTTACTCCTTTTGCTTGAATATAGGCGGTAAGATTGTCGGCGACTTCTAGCATTTTATCGTATTGATCGGCTTCTTTTTTGTCGGTGGTGACCAATTTGTCGACTCCCTTATGTTGCACTACATATTGCGTAATGACTGCCATGTTGCACTCCAATGGTTGATGAGTTGTTGAAAAATTTGTGGTCTTAAATTACCTGATGAATGTTTAAATACCGTATCAGGTTTTCTTATTAAGCGTTTGTAAATAATACTCTGAGCTAAAAGCGTTCTGTATAAAGTTGTTCACAGCGCTATTAGCAAAGCATGTTATGCTCACACTGGATTAAAAACCACCCTGCTTGACTAATATAACGTTTTATACTGTATAAATAAACAGTTTATTTAAATTGGCATTGGTCGACGTCAGTAATTTTCAGGCCTAAGGATAAGCAGCATGTTTAATTTTTCAAATGTGAGGGCCATTATCTTTGATTTGGACGATACCTTAGTCAAAACCAGCTTGGATTTTGTCACCTTAAAAGCAGAGATTGGTTGCACTAAAGAAGATGATATTTTGAGCTATATCGCACGCATTGATTGCCCCATAGAGCGTGCTAGTGCAAATCAAATAGTTTTGGACCATGAAATACAAGACGCGCATACCTCTGTCTGGCTGCCGGGCGCGTTAACCTTTGTCAATCAGGCTAGGGCAACGGGCCTGCCTCTAGCGATAGTCACTCGTAACTGCCAGCTAGCGACACAAATTAAAATTGCTAATAACAATATTCCCATCGATATAGTACTCACACGAGATGACGCACCCGCGAAGCCCGACCCTACTGGCCTTCTCAGCATTGCCAAGAACTGGCAAATCGCGCCGCCTGATATTGCCTACATAGGCGACTACATTTATGATATTCAAGCCGCTCACAACGCTAATATGCAGGCTTGGTTATATAAGCAAGAAAGCAATGAACATTTATATGACTACGGTAAGAATCTACGTTATATTGCTGCACAGCAGGATTAACCTAGCTTACAAGCACAAACAACACATTTAAACGTCCGAAAATTGACAGTCGCCGACCTATTTTTGATTGTGCAATAAGTGTGGATTGTATACATTGAGTGGAGAATATTTAAAAAGGTATTATCGTAAAGCGTCAATATACAAACACTTAATATCCTTATGCCCAATGGATGTAGTATTAAAAGGAAGTAGTATTAAAAGGATGTAGTATGAGATTTATTTTAAGGAATGGCGCCGTGTCATGCGTAGTCGGCACATGTTATATATCGCCCTGTGTTGCGCGAGCAGACACAGGCGTCGAATACGAAGTATTTTTGCCACAGTTTGTATTTTTTGGTCTAGGCACTTCCGTCTTAATGATGAGTGTTACCGCTATTCTGGCTTTTATACTAGGGGTATTTGCCAAGCGCTTGCGGTATAGCTTTTTATGTCTAGACAATCTAACTGCACACAAATCTTGCATATCTTTGCGCAGCGCAAAACAGTGTAAGTCTGTTTGCCATAATGCACCTAATAATATAACACCACGGTGTGTGCTAGATTCGCTTATTGAAGACCATAGTCGTTATGAAGTTAGCTTAAGTCATTATTACATCAGCGAAAGCTGGGTTTGTTTGCCCACCAACATTATCGTTGAGCAGCTAAGCTGGCTAGCGGATAAGCCTGTTACTATCAATTTCAGCAATCATATTGACGATGTTAACAACACAAATATTAGCGTCTGCCCAATCTGGTTTAGCAAGGCCATTCATGAACTACTCAGCAATGCTCTCAAGCACAACCATAATAAATCTAATTTAACAGTATTTATCAACACTTTTATAGAAGATAAGGTATTTACTGTCAGTGTGTCTGACAATGGGGCTGGCATATCTGACACAATTACCAATGCACTCTCAAGCGCAGCTAATGCTATTAGTCAATGCCCACAGATAGTTTATGCTCAGCTCTATGGCCCGATTAACTTACTTAGCATGCAATCCCTACTTCGCAAAGTAGGGGGTTCATTAAAGGTTACGAGTGCGCGTCAGTTTTTAACCAAAATTACACTAAAACTACCGATTCTGGATAAACCTACTGCCACTAATATAAGCACCAAAGCAGGCGAGATTGATCAAGATGAAATACTGCAAGCGCCTAACAGTGCCTCATCAATTTCATGCGCCTCAACGCCACTTTCGCAAGCAAAGAAAAACGATGCACCAACAAATTGCAGCAGTGACTCACAAATAAGTCTGCAGGTTGAAGATTGTATTTCGACTTATAATACTTATGCTGCTCCATCAAAAGATGTGGGTGATCTTGCGTCGAGCCGATTTATTAAAAAGTTTAATCGACTTTTGCTAGACCATTATTGCGAGGAGTCTTTTAATAAACCCCAAGCCGCAAACATAATGTTAATGACAGATAAAACACTGACAAGAAGGTTACACCAGCATTATCATTTAGGCTTTGTTGAAACGCTTAGAAAGTTTCGGCTACACAAGGCAACAAACCTGCTGTTAAATGGTGACAGTGTGACGAATGTCGCGCTTGATACTGGCTTCAGCTCGCCTTCTTATTTTGCGCAGTGTTTTAAACTTGAGTTTGGCTTTGCACCATCAATGTTGCTTAAATACATGACGGTGCAAGGGGCTAGTTAGGCTGTGGGCTAAGTTTGATGCCTTACATAGGCTTAATCGTGACCGCTTAGAATTTTTATCTGAGAAATATCGGTGTCGCCCTTGAGGATTTTTAAAACAGCGTCTTGGGTCAGCGTTCTCATGCCGTCAAGTATCGCTTGAGCTTTCATTTCACTGGCTGCAGACTCTTGATAGACCAAGGCCCGTAAATCGTCAGTCATCGCTAACAGCTCGTGAACGCCGGTTCGCCCTCTATATCCGCTATCACCGCAGCTGCCACATCCGGCTGCTTTATACAGCATTATCTCATCGGCTAAGCCTAACTCAGCATAGAACTTATCGCCATACTGACGTTTAAGAAAAGACATATCGCTTTGTGAGGCCGGATATTCCTTCTTGCAATCTGGGCAAAGGGTTCTAATAAGACGTTGCGCTAGAATACCCACGCAGGCATCTGAGAAATTAACAGGATCAAGGCCCAAATCCAATAAACGCGCAATGGTTTCTGGCGCCGAATTTGTATGCAGGGTCGACAGCACTAAGTGACCCGTCAGCGAGGCTTCAATCCCTGCATGCGCTGTTTCTTTGTCGCGCATTTCACCAATAAGAATAATGTCAGGGTCGGCACGTAAAAATGCGCGCAGTGCATTGGCGAATGTAAAGCCGATTTTAGGATTTACTTGCACCTGCTGCAGGCCGGCTTGGGTTATTTCTACTGGGTCTTCAGCAGTCCATATCTTCTTATTCGGCGTATTTAAGTAGCCTAATATTGCGTGTAAGGTTGTTGTTTTACCGCAGCCGGTAGGCCCAACCACTAATAATATACCGTGTGGTTTTTTAACCATGTTTTCAAGCATATCAAGATTACGTTTCGACAGGTTCATTTTACCTATAGGCATGGCGCTACCTGCAGCCAAAATACGCATGACGGCGCCTTCTCCAGCAATAGTAGGAATAGTGGCAACGCGCACTTCTACCGCTTGCCCAGACATCTTAAAGGCTAATTTGCCGTCTTGTGGCACCCGTTTTTCGGCAATATTCAAACTTGACATAATTTTAATACGCGCAATAACCGCGCTATGATGCGAAGCCGGTACTTGCGTGAAGTCACGTATCACGCCGTCCACCCGCATTCTGACGCGTGTTGCTGCGCCCTTTTCTGGGTCAATATGAATGTCAGATGCGTTTAGTTTTTTTGCGTCGTGAAGTACTCGACTCACCAGCCTAACAACGGCTGGTGCATCTTCTGCTAAGTCTTCATTGCCGTCGTCGTCATCGCCCGTGATGCCTATTTCGTCGAGTATCTCATCCATTTCACCAGGGCCTGCGCCGCTGCTGTTTTCGCCTAAATATTGTAAAATTTGACTGGGTAGACCTACCGCTATTTCATAACTATCTATCCCTAATGCACTTTCTATTTCCATTAGCAGCGAAGCGTTGTTAGGCTCTGACATAAGCACAATAGGCATATCGCGTACATCGCGCATATCGGCTAATACGGCAACGTAATTACGCTTCAAGTAAGGTAGGTTGAGCTTAGTGTCGGTTTGATATAAGTGATAGTTGTCAGGAAAGTAAGGTATAAACGGTACCTGATAATGCACGCTTATTGCAGTGCCAATCTCTTTCTCAGCAACGTGATGTTCCGATATTAGGCGCTGCACCGACTCTTTCATGGTTGAGTCTTGACTGAGCTCTTCTATAATCTTACGGCTGACTAAGTTTTTATGCACTAAGTAATCAAAAGGCTTGCTAGTGCCGCCAAGTTCATATCGGAACTTATCCCCAAGCTTGTCAGTTATTGCAAGTGCCAAGCTAAGATCGCTGTCACTAAACCCAGCGCTGTTGTCGGTGTTTATTATTTGCATAACACCCATTAACACACCCGCGTTCATTACCGGTATACACAGAATGTTATTGGTTTTAAATTGGCTGCTCTGATCAAACTTTTCGTCAAAGCGTAGTCTGGAATGTATGTTTTCTAGGAGCTCGTCGTTATAGGGATCGTTAATGATGAGGGCTTGCTGCGCTATGGCAACATAGCCGACAATAGACTGCGGACTCATCGATACTTTAATTTCGCGCGTTTCTTCGCCCGTTTTAAAACGGGCTACTAAGTCTTGATGCTGCAGCCGGCGCTGAAATAAGGACATGCGCTTAGCGTTAAAAACTCGCAAAATCAAGGGTTCTATTCGTTGATATGCCGCCATTAAGCTATGTGACTCATTCAACTGAGTGTGCAAGGTTTGAAGCATAGTGGCATGTTGCGTACTGTCGACCATAAACTGAGAAATTTCCTTAATGCTACAAAAGGGTGCTGTTAAGCGCTAAAACAGATTTGATATAGACGTTTATCGGCTAACGCGTGCTTTTTCTTGATGCAGTATTTGCTTTATGTTTAGGATAAGTAGTTAGCATACCTTTATTAATGCGAGATAAAAGCTGACCCTTGTATAGGTTTTATCTGGTTATCGTTAATATTTAAAATTTGAGTTTGCGGGTCCTCAATAATAGAACTAAGTGATTTTTTTCATATTCTCACTTGCCAAAAGTCAATAAGGCTGTATACTTTGCGCCCAATGTTATCGATGCACTAAGTTAAATTGCGTGTCTTTAGCACATTGTAGTGGGTGGTTATCTAGGTCAATCAGCGCTTGTCGCTACTTTAGGTAACTGCTAGTTAGCAATCGAAGTTTTGCATAAAGTACTTGCAAGTTTGTATACACACTACCCATGAACAGGACCTCAATAAGAGGTCATTGGTTTACGCACATCTTTTCTCCCAGTTCTCTTTACCGAGAAGTAAGGGATACGAAAAGATGATTTTTATTGTTCTTTCGATTGGAGCTTAATCGATGCCAAATCAAAGAATTCGTATTCGTTTAAAAGCGTTTGATCACAAGTTGATCGATCAGTCTACAGCGGAAATCGTTGAAACAGCTAAGCGTACAGGCGCCCAGGTTAGTGGACCAATTCCATTACCTACCCGCAAGGAACGTTATACTATTTTGGTTTCTCCGCACGTAAACAAAGACGCGCGCGATCAGTACGAAATCCGCACACATAAACGTTTAGTAGATATCATTGAACCAACTGATAAAACAGTTGATGCTTTGATGAGATTGGATTTAGCCGCGGGCGTTGATGTACAAATCAGCCTAGGCTAATAGAAGAGGGTAATAACAATGTCGATTGGTCTTATCGGTCGTAAAGTAGGTATGACACGCATCTTCACTGAAGATGGCGTCTCTATTCCTGTGACTGTTATCGAAGCGACCCCGAACCGTGTGACTCAGTTACGTACTGAGGACACCGATGGTTATCGTGCACTACAAGTTACCGCTGGTACCAAGAAAGCAAATCGCGTCAACAAAGCTTCAGCAGGTCATTTTGCTAAAGCGGGCGTAGAAGCTGGTCGTGGACTATGGGAATTTCGTCTTGCAGATAACGAGGGTGCTGATATTGAAGTAGGCAGTGAATTAACTGTTGAAATCTTCAACGACACTAAAAAAGTCGATGTAGCAGGCACATCTAAAGGTAAAGGTTTTGCGGGTGTAATTAAACGTTGGAACTTTAGTTCTCAGCGTATGACACACGGTAACTCACTGTCTCACCGTGCACCGGGTTCAATTGGTCAAAACCAATCACCTGGTAAAGTGTTTAAAGGCAAGAAAATGGCCGGTCAGCTTGGTAACAAGCGTATCACCACTCAGTCTTTAGAACTTGTACGCGTAGATCTTGAAAACAACCTTTTGTTAATTAAAGGTGCCGTACCTGGCGCTACTGGCGGCGATGTGATCGTGTTGCCAGCTGGCAAAGCGTAACTGGGAGTGAACTGATGGAATTAACATTGAAAGACGCCAAAGGCGCTCTTGAAGTATCAGACGCCACTTTTGGTCGTGAATTTAACGAAGCCCTAGTTCACCAAGTGGTTGTTGCATTTGGTGCGGGTGCTCGTCAAGGTACTAAAGCACAAAAAACAAGAGCTGAAGTACGTGGTGGTGGTAAAAAGCCATGGCGTCAAAAAGGAACTGGCCGTGCACGTGCTGGTACTATCCGAAGCCCAATTTGGGTTGGTGGTGGTCGCGCATTCGCCGCTAAGCCTCGTGACTTCGAGCAAAAAGTAAACAAAAAGATGTACCGTGGAGCGCTTAAGAGCATTCTATCTGAATTGGTACGTCAAGACCGGTTGATAGTAGTTGAAAAGTTTGGTGTAGATGCGCCAAAAACTAAAGAACTAATAGCCAAACTTAATGAACTAGAACTTAAAGACGTGTTAATTGTAACGAGCGAAGTAGATGAGAACTTGTTCTTAGCCTCACGCAATCTTTACAAGGTAGACGTTCGTGACGTTCAAGGTATCGACCCTGTTAGTTTAATTGCTTTTGAAAAAGTATTAATAACAGCCGACGCAGTTAAGCAACTTGAGGAGGCATTAGCATGAACGAACAACGTTTATTAAAAGTGCTACTAGCACCTCATGTTTCAGAAAAGTCGACTATGGCATCTGAGACTAACAATTCTTTTGTATTTAAAGTGTTACCTGATTCAACGAAAGCTGAAATTAAAGCGGCCGTTGAGAAACTTTTCGAAGTTGAAGTTCAAGGCGTACGCACTTTAAATGTTAAAGGAAAAGTTAAGCGTCACGGTCAGTCGTTCGGTAAACGCAGCGACTGGAAAAAAGCATATGTTGTGCTTAAAGAAGGTCAAGACATCGACTTCGTCGGTGGCGCTGAATAAGGGGATTTGACATGCCATTGTTAAAAGCAAAACCTACTTCCGCTGGTCGTCGTCATGTTGTTCAGGTAATCAATCCTGATCTACATAAAGGAGCGCCTTACGCGCCTTTATTAGAAAAAAACAGCAAGTCTGGTGGACGTAACAATACAGGTCGTATTACAGTACGTCACATTGGTGGTGGTCATAAGCATCACTACCGCGTGATAGACTTTAAACGCAACAAAGACGGCATTCCAGCCAAAATTGAGCGTTTAGAATATGATCCAAACCGTTCTGCAAATATCGCACTAGTGCTTTACGCAGACGGCGAGCGTCGTTATATGCTTTCGCCTAAAGGCGCTAAAGCAGGCGATGCAGTTCAATCTGGTGCTGATGCTCCTATTAAAGCCGGTAATGCTATGCCTATGCGTAACATGCCTGTTGGAACAACAGTACATGCGATCGAAATGAAGCCTGGCAAGGGTGCTCAAATAGCACGTTCTGCTGGTGCATATGCACAAATCTTAGCGCGTGAAGGTTCTTATGTGACCTTACGATTACGCTCAGGTGAAGTGCGTAGAGTCTTGTCTGACTGCCGTGCAACAATCGGTGAAGTGGGTAATTCTGAGCATATGCTTCGTTCACTAGGTAAAGCTGGCGCAACACGCTGGCGCGGAGTTCGCCCAACTGTTCGTGGTGTAGCCATGAACCCAGTTGACCACCCACACGGTGGTGGTGAAGGTCGTACGTCTGGTGGTCGTCATCCAGTAAGCCCTTGGGGTGTTCCTACTAAAGGTAAGAAAACCCGAAGCAATAAGCGTACCGATAAACTTATCGTACGTCGTCGTAACAAGTAAAAGCGAGGATTCACCATGCCACGTTCTCTCAAGAAAGGTCCCTTCATTGACCTGCACTTGCTGAAGAAGGTAGAAGCTGCATTGGAAAAGAAAGACAAGAAACCAATTAAGACTTGGTCTCGTCGTTCCATGATTAGCCCTGATATGATCGGGTTAACCATTGCAGTCCATAACGGTCGCCAGCACGTTCCTGTATTTGTCAGTGACGAAATGGTTGGTCATAAGTTGGGCGAATTTGCTCCAACGCGTACTTATCGCGGCCATGTCGCAGATAAGAAAGCCAAACGATAAGAGGAGTAAGAAATGGAAGCATTAGCTAAACATCGTCATGCTCGCACGTCGGCTCAAAAGGCACGCTTGGTAGCAGATCAAATCCGCGGGTTACACGTCGAGAAAGCGCTTGAAGTGCTTACTTACAGCCCAAAGAAAAGCGCTGGTTTAATCAAGAAGGTTCTTGAGTCTGCCATCGCGAATGCCGAAAACAACGAAGGCGCAGACATTGATGACTTATCAGTGTCTAAAATCTTCGTTGACGAAGGCCCAACTATGAAGCGTATTAAGCCACGGGCGAAAGGCCGTGCTGATCGTATTTTTAAGCGTAGCAGTCACATAACCGTGATTGTAGCGGATAACTAGGAGTAGATAATGGGACAGAAAGTTCATCCTACCGGTATACGCCTGGGTATCAGCAAACCATGGACATCAACCTGGTACGCTAATACAGCAGAGTATGCCGACAATTTATACAGTGACCATCAAGTTCGTCAGTATCTGACTAAAGAACTTAAGAATGCATCACTTTCAAAAATCGTGATCGAGCGCCCAGCGAAAAGCATACGTGTCACTGTACACACTGCCCGCCCTGGTGTAGTAATCGGTAAAAAAGGTGAAGACGTAGAAAAGTTACGTAATCACATCACTAAGCTTGCTGGCGTACCAGCACAAGTGAACATTGCCGAAGTTCGGAAGCCTGAGTTAGATGCACAGCTAGTAGGAGATTCAATCTCTAGCCAGTTAGAGCGTCGTGTTATGTTTCGCCGTGCTATGAAGCGCGCTGTACAAAACGCAATGCGTCTAGGTGCTTTAGGTATCAAGGTTCAAGTCAGTGGTCGTTTAGGTGGTGCTGAAATCGCACGTGCTGAATGGTATCGTGAAGGTCGTGTACCATTGCATACATTCCGTGCAGATATTGATTACGCCACATCTGAAGCGTTAACTACCTATGGAATCATTGGTGTTAAGGTTTGGATCTTCAAAGGTGAAGTGCTAGGTGGTTTACCACTTACACACGAGCAACCAGCTCCATCTGCACCGAAGAAGAAAGGTCGTAATCCTAAGCGAGAGGGTTAATCATGTTACAACCAAAGCGTACGAAATTTCGTAAGATGCATAAAGGTCGTAACCGTGGACTTGCTGTTGCCGGTGGTAAAGTAAGTTTCGGCACCTATGGCCTTAAATCAGTTGGCCGTGGTCGCATGACTGCTCGCCAAATTGAAGCTGCACGTCGTGCCATGACTCGTCATGTTAAGCGTCAAGGTAAAATCTGGATTCGTGTGTTTCCTGATAAGCCCATTACTCAGAAGCCTCTTGAAGTGCGTCAGGGTAAAGGTAAAGGTAACGTTGAATACTGGGTTTGCCAAATTCAGCCAGGTCGTGTTTTATATGAAATGGAAGGTGTACCAGAACAAATTGCTCGTGAAGCGTTTGCTTTGGCCGCGTCTAAATTACCATTTAAAACCACCTTTGTAACTCGGACGGTGATGTAATGAATACGACAGAACTGAGAGCAAAAAGTGTAGAAGAACTAAACACTGAGTTAACTAGCTTGCTACGCGAGCAGTTTAACTTACGTATGCAGAACTCTACCGGTCAGTTAGAACAAACTGCCCAAATCAAAACAGTACGTCGTAGTATTGCACGTGTTAAAACCATATTGACTCAGAAAGCTGGAGAATAAGATGTCTGAACAAAAAATTCGTACAGTCCAAGGTCGTGTGGTAAGTAACAAAATGGATAAAACCATTACTGTTATGGTAGAGAGATTTGTTAAGCACCCAATTTACGGAAAGTTTATCAAGCGCTCTACTAAGTTACATGCACACGACGAAGCTAATGTTTGTAACGAAGGCGATTTAGTATCTGTTACTGAATGCCGTCCTTTGTCAAAGTCTAAGACTTGGATGTTAGTTGACGTTTTAGAAAAAGCCCGCGTATAACGCAGATCTTTTCTAAGCACCACAAAAAGCGCTATTTGTTATGAATAGCGCTTTTTTTATGTCTGCTATACAGACATAAACTAGAGTGCAAAACTAAATGCTAATATTTACCGTGGCACGATTAAAATGTTAACCTCTAACAATGACTACTTTATTCGGATAATGATTAAGCGCTATGGTGTTGTCAGACAAATTTAACCGGCAATTTGAATATTTGAGACTCTCTGTTACTGACGTGTGTAACTTTAGCTGTCAATATTGCCTGCCAGACGGCTATAAGAGATCTCATCAGCAGCGATTTTTGAGTCTAGATGAAATACAGCAGGTGGTTTCGGTTTTTGCCGAGTTAGGCACCAAGAAAGTCAGGATCACCGGCGGTGAGCCCTGCCTACGTTCAGATCTCCCACGTGTTATCGACCTTGTCCGCAAGCAAGACGCAGTAGAGAAAATAGCGCTTACTACGAATGGTTTTAGGCTGGCTAAAATGGCCGCACAGCTTAAAGATGCAGGCCTAAATAGTGTCAACGTGAGTATTGACAGTTTCGACCCTAAGCAGTTCCAACTTATTACCGGCTATAGCGATTTAGCGGGTATACTCAAAGGCGTTGAAATTGCTGCTAATATTGGGCTAGAAATAAAGCTTAATCTGGTGCTAATGAAGCAGTTTAATGCCAGCGTGCTTAAAAACGTGCTGGTATTTATAAAAGACAAGCCCATTACTTTCAGGTTTATTGAACTAATGGAAACAGGCGACAATCCTATTTTCTTTGAGCAACAGCATATGCGCGCCTCAAATATTGAAACTTCGTTACAAGAAAACGGATTCACAAGGGTGTTAACAGACAAGCTATCGGGCCCCGCAAAGGTGTACCAGCACCCTAATTATATCGGCAAGGTTGGCGTAATTTCGCCATATGAAACTGGGTTTTGTGATAGCTGCAACAGGCTTCGTGTATCGGCTATCGGCAAACTGCATTTGTGTTTATTTGGAGAGCAAGGTTACGATTTACGCTGGGGCCTAAACGATGAGAAGCGAGAAAACCTTATTGCTTATTTACAGTCGGTCGTGGCAACAAAGAAAGCGTCACATTTTTTACACGAACGACAAACCGGCGCCACTACGCATTTAGCCATGTTAGGCGGTTAGTGCTTTTTCAAATATGCTCAACGACAACTAATTACACCTTATTTATGACACAAAAATATCCCGTCTCTGCCTATGCGTCGCTTATATACAATATGGCGCGCTATGCCTATACTCTGCTACTATGCTGTTTGCTGCCCATAGGGTTGCTGTTATTCAAGAAAAAATCAAACGCTGACGTAGAGCCGCTTGAAAATCGTTCGTTTTTGGAAAGGTTTGGCAAAGTGGGCCATTTAAGCAAAACCGGCGGTATTCATATTCACTGTGTATCGGTGGGAGAAATTAACGCGGCAAGTGGGCTCATTCATTCTTTATTACAAGAATATCCCGATATACCCATTACGCTGACCACTTCATCTACCACCGGCGGTGTTCACGCCTATAATATGTTCAAGGACAGGGTGTCGCATAATTATTTACCCGTAGACATTCCTTTGTTTATTAATCGATTCTATAAAAAGCTTAAGCCGTGTTTGGTCTTGATAACCGAGGTTGAAGTGTGGCCCAATATGCTGCATGTTTGCACTAAACGAGGCGTGCAGGTGGTACTTATAAACGCCCGCATGACGACTAAATCTTTGCGCCGCTACAGACAATTTTCATGGCTTTTTAGACCTACCTTTCGGCAGTTTAGCTTGATCTGCGCCCAGAGTTCAGAGTCGTTTGAGAACTTTGTGGCCTTTGGAGTTTATAAGAACAAGCTAAAACTGACGCGTAATATGAAGTTTGATTTATTGCCTAATCTAGCCGACGAAGCGTTAGGTAAGCAAATACTCAGCGATTATAAATTAGGCACTAGGCCAATATTGCTAGCGGCGTCTACGCATGATCCTGAAGAGAAAATGCTGCTAAATACTTATAAGCATCTTAAACAGCGCCACCAAGACCTACTCTTAATTATGGTGCCGCGCCACCCCCATCGCTTCGAGGACGTGCATCATCTGATGCGCGCGACGGGATTTAATGTGGCAAGGGTGTCGCAAAGTGGCAAATGTGTGGACAAGTCGAGTTTGGCATTTGTATCAAGTAAGGTCTCAGTACCAGACGCCCCAGAAAAGCAAACAGAAAAGCCAATTGATTGCCTGTTAGTGGACACAATGGGCTGGCTTAAAGCCTGCTACAGCATATGCACAGTGACTTTTGTTGGCGGTAGTTTTGCCCCTAAAGGCGGTCACAACGCTTTAGAAGCGGCGCTCTATGCAAAACCAATCGCAATGGGCCCCAGTACCTTTAACAACCCTTCCATTTGCCAACATCTTGCCCTACAAAATGCGCTCATGGTGACCCACAGTGAGCAGGCCCTAACAGAAGTGTTCCAACATTGGCTATCGCGACCACAAGACGCTACCAAAGACGGTGAACGAGGCTTGCAAGTACTGCTTAAAAACGCCGGCGCCGTTGAATACACCATGAGTATACTGCGGCCCATACTCGACCAGAAAAATTAATGCCCAGTGTCGCCAAGAAAGAATTTCTTTTAATATACTAATTACATAGCGCTAATTTAATTAAGATAGTTTATGAAAGTTACTGTTTTTAGCAGTCAGGATTACGATAGAGATTTCTTCAAACGTTATTGCCCAGACGATATTAGTTTTGATTTTCAGGATGCTAATTTGAATGAGCATACCGCAGTTTTAGCCACCAATACCGCTAGCACGATCTCCTTGGGCGGCAGCCTGCAATAATTGACTTTTTATGGCTGCATATTCATGGCTTGACAAAAGCACGCCCTGTTCTTTTCCGTTTCTCGTAATACAAACTGGCTCGGATTGAGCACTCATCTTATGACCGCAATAGGTCGAAACTTGCTAAAAGTAAGCAAGCTCCTTTTGGAGGCTGGGCTTATAAATTCCCGATGGTGATTTTACTCACCGTCGACTGGAAAACCCCTATCGCGCAATAAGGCTTCCACTTTCGCATCGCGACCTCTGAATTTACGGTAGGCTTCGCTTGGCTCCATTGCGTTTCTAACGGAAAATAAGTACTTAACTAAACGTTCACTTAGTTCTTCGTCGTAGAAACCACCCGGTGACTGCGCAAAGGCTTCAGCAGCGTCGGAGGTGAGTACCTCGGCCCACATGTAGCCATAATAGGCTGAAGCATAGCCTTCGCCTCTGAATATGTGCCCAAAGTGGGGTGAGCGGTGACGCATTACTATTTCTTCTGGCATGCCGAGTGCTTTAAGCTGCTCTGTTTCAAAGCTGTCAGGTTCAATAGTGGCTGGATCGGTAGTGTGATAACGTAAATCCATTATTGCCGAGGCCATATATTCGGTTGTTTTAAAGCCTTCGTTGAAGGTTGATGCCGCTTTTATCTTTTCAACCAAAGAGGCTGGTATAGGCTCACCTGTTTTATAATGCACCAAATAATTGTTAATGACTTCGTCGGTTAAAATCCAGCGCTCTAACAGCTGAGACTGAAACTCGGTGTAGTCGCGAACGCCTGAGTGCGAGCTTGGATACACCACATCTGCTGAAAGGAAATGCAAGGCATGCCCAAATTCGTGGAAGTAAGTCTCGGCATCATCCCACGATATTAGTGTTGGTTCGCCGTCAGCGCCTTTTACGAAGTTAGAGTTATTTGACGATAAAACCGTTTTTTCGCCGTCAAATGTCGTGTACGAACGATATGTGGTTGCCCATGCGCCAGAGCGTTTGCCTTGACGTGCAAAGGGATCTAAATACCATAGACCAATAAACTTGCCACTGGTTTTGTCGGCCACTTCCCACACTTTTACATCTTCATGGAACACCGGTACTTTGCCGTCTTGTACTGGCGTGAATTCGAAATTAAACAAGCGATTAGCCACATAAAACATAGCCTCGCGCAGGTTATCAAGCTGCAGGTACTGTTTTACTTCGTCTGAATCTAGCGCAAACTTGTCTTTTCTAACCTGCTCTGCATAAAAACGATAGTCCCACGGTTGTATAGTAATGTCAGCGCCTTGTGCGTCGGCTATCGCCTGCATGTCGGTAACTTCTTCTTTAACGCGGGCAATGGCCGAAGGCCATACGCGCTGCATTAAATTCATCGCGTTTTCAGGCGTTTTCGCCATGCGATCTTCTAAACGCCACTGCGCATAATTGTCGTAATCGAGTAAGCGTATGCGTTCGTGGCGAAGCTTTAATATTTGCTTGATTAGCGCATTGTTGTCAAATTCATCGGCGTTGTCGCCGCGGCTATAATACGTTTCCCATACCTTTTGGCGCAGTTCACGATTGCTTGAATAGGTTAAAAATGGATCCATAGAAGAACGCGTGTTAGTGATTGCGAACTTACCGGCTTGGCCACGCTGTTGTGCCATAGAGGCTGACGCTTTAACGAAAGAATCAGGTAGTCCTGCTAGCTGGTCTTTGTCTAAAAATAAAACGTAGTTTTCTTCATCTGCCAGTACGTTGTTGCCAAATTGAGTATGTAGTGAAGAAAGCTCTTGATTAATGGCAGCATAACGCTTTTTATCCGCATCATTTAATAGTGCGCCGTCTCTTACAAAACCTTGATAGCCATTGGTAACTATGCGCTGTTCTTCCATGGTGAGCGTGTTTATCTCATCGCTGTCGTGCACTGCTTTTATGCGTTCAAATAGCGCTTTATTTTGTGATATTTCAGAGCGGTAGGTCGACAATAACGGCGCCATTTCTCGTTGAATATCTCTAAATTCGGCGCTTGATTTGTTTGAACTCCAAATGCCATAGTAGGTGAATACGCGGTTAAGGGCACTGCCGGCTCTTTCCATGGCAATGAAGGTATTGGCGAAAGTTGCAGGCTCAGGATTATTCGCTATTGCATTATATTCCGCTAAGGACTCTTTCATTCCTATGGTTAAGGCGTCTTTGAGTGAGCCCAAATCCATTTTATCAAAAGCAGGCACGCCGCCATAAGGGCCTTTGAATTCGGCTAATAAAATGTTGTCGTACTGAGCGCTTTGAGCCGAGGCAGCGCTTTGCTCAATGCTTGAACCTGTACTTGTAGAATTGTTAGACGGTGGCGAACACGCTGATAATGCCAATACGATGCTTGCGGCGAGCAGGCTAGTACTTATTTTTTTCAAAAGTATTTCCTTAAATATGAACGTTTATTTTGATTTATCAAGTAGCACCATTAATGGGCGCACTTTGCTTTTACTATACGATTAATGCTTTAATTATAATGCTGTAATTAGCAATACGACTGACTTAGTTAAACACAATTGTTTTGCTTTCAAATACAATTACTCTGTCTTCAATATGGTAACGAAGGCCGTTAGCTAAGGCGTTTATTTCGCATCGCTTACCTTTTCTGACCATATCATCGCTGCTGTCGCTATGCGATATTCGCATTACTTCTTGCTCAATAATAGGCCCTTCATCTAGTACACTGGTCACGTAATGGCAGGTTGCGCCAATAAGCTTAACGCCCCTGTCGTAGGCCTGTTGATAGGGTTTAGCGCCTACAAATGAAGGTAAAAAGCTATGGTGAATATTAATGATTTTACCGCTAAGGCGCTGGCATACGTCATCCGGGATTATTTGCATAAATCTGGCTAGCACGGTCAAGTCAACTTTGTAGTCGCGAATAAGCGCCTCAATGTGAGCAAAGGCCTCAGTCTTGTTGCTAAAGTCGATATAATGAAAAGGTATTTCATACCAGTCAGCATACTTTTGCATACTTTTGTGGTTACCAATAATACAGGGAATATCGCAGTTTAATTCGCCAGTATGCCATCTGTGTAACACATCATTTAAGCAGTGTTCTTCTTTACTCACCAGCAAGGCTACTTTAGGTTTAGAACGAGAGCTGTTGAGGCTCCATCGCATATCATACTTTTGTGCAAGCTGCGCAAAGGCCTGCTTAAAGTCAGTGTGATTTAGCTTGAGCGAATTCGCGGCTATTTCATGGCGCATAAAAAAACGCGCCAGCTTTACATCGGTATGATGACTGGCTTCAAGAATACTTGCGTTTACCGACGCAAAAAACTGAGAAACCGCTGCCACAAGCCCTACTTGGTCAGGGCAATCTATGACTACTCTATAGGTACTTGCATCCATATTATTTTCTGCACTAGGCAAAACGCATCTCCAAAATCGCTAGGGGTAATTACCGTGTGCTTAGCACCGTGTCGACGGTAGAAGGGCTTGGAAAACCGTCTGCAACCAAGCCATTTTGAGCTTGAAACTGCCTTATACCTTCGCGTGTTGCTGGCCCCATAATACCGTCGGCGCCGCCCACATCATAGCCTAATTCATTAAGCTTGTTTTGAAGCTTAACAATATCACTTATCTTGAAACTGGGTAAATCAGGCAGTGTGGCATGCAAACCTGCGCCGCCCGCGATTTGATTGGCTAACTGGCCCACTGCAATGGCGTAAAACTCGCTGTTGTTCCAACGCATAATGGTGCGAAAATTAGCGTAGGTTAAAAATGCAGGCCCTTGATGACCCGCAGGCACCCGTAAGCGTGACTCTATGTCACTGTTGGGCAGTGAACTACCGTCGCCCTTCACAATACCCAGCGCTTTCCATTGAGTAATGGTTTTCACTTCGTTATTAGCTAACTGAAAGTCGAACCCTTGTGGAAGTTTCACCTCACGTCCCCAACGAAGTCCTGGTTGCCAGCCTAACTGCCACAAGAAATTCGCACCTGATGCTAAGGCATCTTTTTCACTTTCCCATAAGTCTATTTTACCGTCGCCGTCGCCGTCTATTGCATAATTCGTGTAGGTGGTAGGCATAAATTGGGTATGTCCCATGGCACCGGCCCAAGAACCTTGCATCTCTTCACGCTTTAAGTCTTGAGAGTCCATCAGCTTTAAGGCTAAAAACAGCTCGTTGGAAAAAAAGCGAGAGCGGCGTTCGTCACAGGCCAAGGTGGCCAAGGAATCAAGCGTTGACATTGTGCCTTTAAAGCCGCCATAGTTAGTTTCAAGGCCCCAAAATGAAATCAAATAATGACCTGGTATACCGTACTGATCAGTTAATGTTCTTAAGAACTCGCGATGCTCTGCGTATTTTTCACGGCCCTTAGTAATGCGCCACTCGTTTACACGCTTTGAAAAGTAGTCAGGGAAGGTGGATACAAACTCAGGCTGGCTGCGATCTAATTCAATCACCCGTGGAATAAAAGTGAAGCCGTCAAACTCAGCATTTACTCTAGACTGACTGACGCCTGCATTTAGGGCTTCCACTTTTTTGCCTTCAAGGCACTGACCAAAATTGGCCTTGTTTTGAGCTACAAGCGACGCTACGTCTTGGGTTTGAAGGGCGAGTGTGGTAAAAGACACACTGCATAGAACAGCGATAGCGCTCAATAGATTTATGGGTTTCGAAAAACTACATTTGTTTAATAAGGCGTGCAACGATAATGGAGCGCGAGATTTATGCGTCTGCTTCATCGCAGCTTGATCCACGAGTGTAACGCAAGGTAATGTATTCAAGTTAGTTTTCAAAAAGCGCATCCTTGGATAAGGTATTGGTAACAAAGGCTTGGTATACTCTACCGAGAATTACTTCCTTAAACAATCAAATAAAGGTGAATAAGACGATCAAGCTCTTATAACATGCAGCCATAACGAAGAGCTTAATTACCTTATCTTCATGGCGTATCAGTTCATGCGGGTACAGCTTAAAGTATAGCGCAGAAAGCGGTTCTCAATCATGTTGCATACAATGAATAACATCCGGGAACTTTACCGTAATATAACATCCTAAGAATGGCAAATATTGGTAACAAAATGCGAAAAAAAGGTAAACAAGTGAACAAAAAGCGGATAAATTTCACGCCGTTTCAATGGTTAAAACGTCATTTTGGTAAACTAATACTGCTATCTGCTGCAGTTGTAGTGGCCTATCTTGTTTATTTAGACGCGCAAATTAAACCAAGATTTGAAGGCAATAAGTGGCAAGTACCGGCGCAAATATATGCACGCCCGCTTACCATGGATGTTAAACAAGAAATTACCATGCAAGAAGTCGTGGATGAGCTTTCCTTTCTAGGATATCGTAAAAAGTCCACCATTAGTGAGTTAGGCGAATACTCACAAAGCAGCAATAGCCTCGTTATTTATCGCCGTGAATTTAATTATCCCGATACTTTATACCCTGCCCAGAGAATGCAAATAAGCTGGGAAGGCCCCCGTATTTCTCGGATTGAAATACTTGATAACGGCAATTTTTTATCGCGCACGAGTTTAGAGCCTTGGCTGGTATCACGCTTGGTTAGCGGCCTAGACGAAGACCGCATGTTAATGGCTGACGCCGACATCCCTTACCTATTAAAAGCAGGCCTGGTGGTGGTTGAAGATAGAAACTTTTACACGCATCATGGCGTCGCGCCTCTTTCTATTTTACGCGCTCTTATGGCTAACATAAGCGCCGGCAGAACGGTGCAAGGCGGCAGTACTCTTACCCAGCAGCTGGTGAAAAACCTGTTTTTAACCCGCGAACAGTCTTATCTCAGAAAACTTAAAGAGGCCGCCATGGCCTTGGTTATTGACGCACGCTATAGCAAAAATGAAATTCTAAACGCCTATATAAACGAAGTGTTCTTAGGCCAAAATGGCGCCGTAGCGGTGCATGGATTTGGCTTGGGCAGCCACTATTTTTTCAACAAGCCCTTGAACGAGCTGGCGATTGAAGAAATTGCCACGCTGGTAGGTTTGGTTAAAGGTCCGTCGTATTTTGATCCTAAACGGCATATTGAACGCACAACCAAGCGCAGAGACTTAGTGCTGCGGCTTTTACTGGAAGCGAGTGAAATTACGCCCCAAGAATATGAAACGGCGGTGAGTCGACCCTTAGTAACAAATGACAGCCCTAGTCTTGCTTCGGGTAAGCACCCTGCTTTTATGGATAAAGTGCGCGCAGAGCTTAGCGAAGTGGTACAAACTAAAGAATCGAGAATGTCGGGGGTAAAAGTCTTTACCACGCTGGATATAAACGCCCAAAGACGGGCAGAAAATGCGGTCACACAAGTAGTCTCAGCTAAGTCAAAAACCTACAAGCAGCCGAATTTAGAAGCGGCACTGGTCATGTCAGACATTAAAACAGGCGGGATTAGAGCAATAGTAGGCGGCAAAAATACCGCCTTTGCAGGATTTAACCGAGCACTGCGAGCGCAGCGGGCTATTGGCTCCCTGATTAAACCGGTAACTTTTTTAAGCGCGCTTGAAGATCCCAGTCAGTTTACCTTAGCCACGCTGCTAGATGACAAGCCAATCACCTTTGACGATGCCGATGGCAAAAAATGGGCGCCGCAAAATGCCGATAAAGAATTTAGAGGACAAGTATTATTAGTCGATGCGCTGATAAAATCATACAACGTGCCTAGCGTAAACTTGGCCGCAGCAATAGGCTTTGATGAAGTAGTTCGAAGCCTTAACAGGCTAGGTGCTAATACCCAAACAAGAGCGCTTCCGTCGGTTGCATTAGGCGCGGTGGAGCTTTCGCCACTGCAGGTGAATCAGGTGTATCAAACTATCTCAAACAACGGTGTATTCAAGCCTTTGTACTCGTTGTATGCGGTTACCACACATAAAGACCAGCTTTTATGGAAACGTACCAATCGTGAGCAAATACGGGCTAACGAAGACGCGACTTATTTAGTCAACTACGCGTTGCATAAAGTGACTACCCACGGCACTGCTAGACGCATAAAAGCTGAGTTTCCTAACATTAATATGGCAGGAAAAACCGGCACCACCGATGACTACCGTGACAGCTGGTTTTCAGGTTTCGACCGAAATCTAGTGACCACTGTATGGCTTGGTAATGACAACAACACGCCTATTAATATGTCGGGTGCAACGGGTGCTTTACCTATATTTATAGCCCTGCAAAAGCAGCAGTCGCCAAAAACCTTGGTAAGACGGTTTCCGCGTAGCTTAACGATCGCCCATTTCAATCAAGTTACGGGCGAGCAAACACTGCCAGGCTGCCCTGACGTGATTAGTGTGCCAGCGATTAAGTCTGCCTTGGGCGAGCCAAGCGGCTGCCTTAGTCAACCCAAACCTGTTATTCAACCCACCGAGGGTAAAAAGTCGTGGTGGGAGCGTTTATTTGGTCCTTAGCATAGGCGCACCATAAATGTTCAAGATAGGGCACTTGCACCATTGCAGTGCTCTTATTTATTTATAACCATCCCTTTCTCAATGTAAGCTTATGAAAAATAAGATTATTAATTTCTGGCATTCCTTTTGTATTGTTTTGTGTTAACACATCACATTAACGTGTAATCACGCAGGAGCAACACATGAAATTAGTCACTGCCATCATAAAACCCTTCAAGCTAGACGATGTTCGAGAAGTCATCTCTGACATCGGTATAGATGGCTTAACGGTTACTGAGGTAAAAGGTTTTGGCCGCCAAAAAGGCCACACCGAGCTTTATCGAGGCGCTGAATATCAAGTCGATTTCTTACCCAAAGTAAAACTTGAAATAGCGGTGCAAGACGATCAGGTAGAGCGCTTAATAGAAGCTATTGTTGGCGCAGCAAAAACCGGCAAAATCGGTGACGGCAAAGTATTCGTGTACGACTTGTTACAAGCCGTGCGTATTCGAACCGGCGAAGTTGACGACGAAGCCTTATAAGTAAATTTTTTGGGGAACACCACAATGGAAATTACATTTGAATTAGGGTATGCGCTAGATACCTTTTACTTTTTAATATGCGGCGCATTAGTCATGTGGATGGCCGCAGGGTTTACGATGTTAGAAGCGGGCCTAGTGCGTGCAAAAAACACCACCGAAATTTTAACTAAAAACGTGGCTTTGTATGCAGTCGCTTCTATCATGTATATGATTTGTGGCTACAGCATAATGTATGGCGGCGATGATTTTAGCCTCTTTTTAAGCGGCATTACGGCAGACGGAGCAACCGGTGTTGAGGAACCAGCAGGCTATGCACCTTCGGCCGATTTCTTCTTTCAAGTTGTGTTTGTTGCCACCGCCATGTCGATAGTGTCAGGTGCGGTGGCTGAACGCATGAAACTATGGGCATTTTTAGCGTTTACGGTGGTGCTAACAGGCTTCATTTATCCAATGGAAGGCAGTTGGACGTGGGGCGGTGAGAAGGTACTTGGTTTGTTCTCCTTAGCAGAATTGGGTTTTAGCGATTTTGCTGGCTCAGGGATTGTGCATATGGCAGGCGCATCAGCAGCACTTGCTGGGGTATTAGTGTTAGGCGCACGAGCGGGTAAGTACTCAAAAGACGGCAAAGCAAATGCAATTCCCGGGGCAAATTTGCCGCTTGCAACCTTAGGCACATTCATACTATGGGTAGGTTGGTTTGGCTTTAACGGCGGCTCGGTCCTGGCGACCTCTTCGGTTGAAAATGCTAATTCAGTCGCTGTAGTATTTATGAATACTAATATGGCCGCAGCCGGTGGTTTGGTGTCTGCCCTATTATTAGCTCGCCTCATGTTTGGTAAAGCAGATTTAACCATGGCCTTAAACGGTGCATTAGCCGGACTAGTTGCCATAACTGCTGAACCATCTACACCCACTCCTTTACAGGCCACATTGTTTGGGGCACTGGGCGGAATATTAGTGGTGTTAAGCATTCTTGCGTTAGACAAAGTAAAAATAGATGACCCGGTGGGCGCAATTTCTGTTCATGGCACAGTAGGCTTCTTAGGACTAATGCTGGTGCCTATCACCAATGAAGGCGCTAAATTTACGGGTCAGCTTGCAGGGGCCTTTACTATCTTTATTTGGGTATTCGTGACCAGTCTCTTAGTGTGGTTAGCACTCAAAGCGATTATGGGCATAAGAGTATCTGAAGAAGAAGAATACGAAGGCGTGGATATAAGTGAATGTGGCTTAGAGGCATACCCTGAGTTTAAATAAGCCTTTATATAAAGCGCTTGAAAAGAAGTGAGTTTGAAGAAAGGTGCGGTAATACAACAATCAATAATGATAATAATATAGAATAAACTGCCGTATGTTATTGAAAAGCCAGCATTAGCTGGCTTTTTTTTCTTCATAAATATGTGTAGCTACCACGTTCCTGTGTTTTGCATTGACGACCAAGGCTCAGCTGGATCTAGGGAGTCACCTTTTTGCAGCAGCTCAATTGAAATGTTGTCAGGTGATTTTACAAAGGCCATGTGGCCATCGCGAGGCGGTCGGTTAATGGTCACGCCGCTGCTTTGTAGTTTGTCACATAAGCCGTAAAGATCATCTACCCTAAAGGCTAAATGACCAAATGCACGTCCCGTTGTGTAATCTTCTTGCGGATCCCAGTTATAAGTAAGTTCTAGCAAAGGTGCGCTGCGTTTTTTGGCGAGCGCTTCATCTTCGGGCGCGGCTAAAAATACTAAGGAAAACCGACCTTTTTCGCTGTCATACTGACTTGTTTTTACTAAACCCAGTAAATCGCAGTAAAAATGCAGTGAATCTTCTAAATTGGTCACTCTTATCATGGTGTGCAAATATTGCATAACGTAAACCTTTTTCCTATTTTTAAACTGTGTAAAGACATATATGAATTGTGAAAAATAGTGCTGCTGCTCGCTACTGTAATTGACTAACCTTTCATTTTATAAGCGTAACGCCGCTTACTTGCGTAACTGAATTAGCACCTGCGCGTTCAATTATTTTGACTAAGGATGTTTGAATAGTTTCATTTTCTCTGGCGTCACCTTGGCTGGCAAATCGCTCCTCTTGCGCCTGGCTTTCTTCTTCTAAAGTAAATTGGACAACAACTTCAGTAGCAACGTTAGCGGTGTTGCCAAAATACTCAATGGCAATGAGCGGGAAGCCTCTAAAGCCTTTATTAACTTGCTTGGCTATTCTCTTTTTTGCTTTGTCTATGTGCATAGAGCCTCCTTGTTTATAGTGATAGTTTACCATAGCATATGCGTATATTTTGTTGACGCCTTTAAATTTCAAACAAACATAGCCAAATAGGCAATAAAACGGTATTTTTGTATATTCTTCTATGTTCTTCTCTATTATAAGTATAACTCAAAAATTAGAGGTAAGTTTGCTATGACATTACGTATTTTTTCTATCCTTACGGTACTGAGTATTGGCCTTGCCGGCACCGCCTTTTCTTATGATCGCATAACTGGTGCTCCTTTTGCGAGTCGCTCAGAGATTATTGCGCAAAACGGCATGGCAGCGACCAGCCAACCCTTAGCCACTCAAGTTGCGCTTGATATTTTAAAAAGCGGTGGCAATGCTATAGATGCAGCTATTGCAGCAAATGCTATGTTAGGCTTAGTGGAGCCAACGGGCAGTGGTATTGGCGGAGACTTATTTGCTATTATATGGGACGCTAAAACTAAAAAACTTTATGGCTTGAATGCATCAGGTCGTTCTCCGCAGTCTTTAACCTTAGAGTACTTCACGCAAAACAACATCACTGAAATTCCAAAATTTGGTCCACTGCCGGTATCAGTGCCCGGCGCGGTAGACGGCTGGTTTATGCTAAGTGAACGCTTTGGCACTTTACCCATGAAAACGTTGCTTGCGCCTTCTATAAACTATGCTCGCAACGGTTTTCCTGTTTCTGAACTTATCGCTTATTACTTTGAAAGTAACCAAAAGCGCATTGGTCAATATCCAGGCTTTACTGACACGTTCACCATTGATGGTACAACACCCGTAAAAGGCCAAGTGTTTAAAAACCCAGCGCTGGCGAACACCTATGAAAAAATAGCCACCGGTGGCCGTGATGTGTTTTATAAAGGCGATATTGCTCGCACCATTGGTGCCTTTATGCAAGACCAAGGCGGGTTTTTAAGCTATCAAGACATGGCTGCCCACTATTCTGACTGGGTTGAACCGGTGTCTAGCAACTACCGAGGCTATGACGTGTGGGAACTACCGCCAAACGGCCAAGGCATAGCGGCCCTGCAAATTTTAAATATTCTTGAGTTATACGACATCCAAAGCATGGGGCACGACTCGCCTGAGTACGTGCATACCTTTGTTGAAGCGAAAAAGTTAGCCTTTGCCGATCGTGCTAAATTTTATGCCGACCCTTTGTTTAATCAAATCCCCGTGGATTGGTTAATTTCCAAAGAATACGCCAAAACCCGCCAAGCGCTTATTTCGCCTACAACAGCGACCAAGCGCGTGGATGCCGGCATAAATGAAGGTGACACCATCTATTTAACTGTGGCAGATAAAGAAGGCAACATGGTGTCGTTAATTCAAAGTAACTACCGCGGCATGGGCTCGGGCATGATCCCAACAGACTTGGGCTTTGTGTTACAGAATCGGGGTGAAATGTTTGCCTTGGAGGAAGGGCATTTTAATCAATACGCACCGGGCAAAAGGCCTTTTCATACTATAATTCCGGCGTTTATTACCCAAAACGGCGAACCACTAATGAGTTTTGGTGTTATGGGCGGCGGTACTCAGCCGCAAATGCATGCGCAAATTGTTATTAACATGGTAGATTTTGGTATGAATATACAAGAGGCAGGCGACGCGCCGCGAATACTGCACACCGGGTCTAGCACACCAATGGGCAAGCTTATGACAGACGGCGGCTATGTTAGTTTAGAAAGCGGTTTTAGCCAACAAACGCGCCGGCAGTTGATAAAAAAAGGCCACACAATGCGGGACAGTTTAGGCTCGTTTGGCGGCTATCAGGCAATCATGTTCGATAGTAAAAATAAAGTTTACTATGGCGCATCTGAATCTCGAAAAGATGGTCAAGCGGCTGGTTATTAATGACTCAAGCTCAAAAAGGTGTTTGCGCGGAACCTAATTTGCACGCACTGTATCTACTCTTCAATGTGGTAGACGATGACGTATCAAGCGTGCGCCTAAAGCTGGCAGCGCTGCTAGATTTGTTTGAACACTTTAACGAGGAGCACTACGAGGCGATGGTGTCGGGCGTAATTGGGGTAGGCAGCGCGTTTTGGGATGATCTATATCCTAGTAATCGACCAGCGCAGCTTGGACCCTTCCCTGATATGCAGTGCGAAGATCGTTGTGCACCAGTATTGCCGTGTGATTTGTTTGTGCAAATACGCGCCGATCGCTTAGACATTTGTCAAGCATTGGGCATGGAAGTTATGCAGTCTTTGAAACTACATACTGAGCTAGTTGAACAAGTACAAGCCTTTAGATATTTAGATGGACGCAACTGGACGGGTTTCTTAATTGCTGATGAAAATCCCCGCGGACGCAAAAAATTTGCTATTAGCTTAGTGGGCAATGACGATGAGGCCTTTGCCGATGGCTCCTACATTCATATTCAACGCTATCGGCATGATATGTCAAAATGGAGTAAGCTGTCAGACAAGCATCAGCAGCAAGTAATGGGTAAAACCAAACAGCATAATATGGATGTGATGGGATCTGGCTTAGACTCACACGCTTTTAGAACTAAAATTGTGGGCCCAGGCGGTGAGTATCCTATATTTTTGAATCAGAGTATGCCGTATGGCGATATGACCACTCAAGGCCTCTATTTTATCGCCTGTAGCAATCACCCCCAGGCTTTCAAAAATTTACTTCATAGCCGGATTTATGGTGATGACAATGGTCATTACGACAAACTGCTTGATTATTCAAGCGCGGAAACGGGCGCTGCTTTTTTTGCGCCCTCTATTGGCTTTATCCGAAGTCAAAGTACTCTTGCTGCAAGTGAAACCCAAAGCAACGAGCCTGAAAAAGGTTAGCGGCTATTTGAGGTCGTAATGTCTGTCGCTGTTGTGAGCGTAATCAGCGCTGGCAAGAATGCAATGTATCTGTGCAAGTGCTAATTTTTCTAAACGCGTACTTTTCCATCTCAGTCTGTTTCATTCGCGATTTTTTTGCAGGTAGTAATATGATGGATAAGTACGATATCTTCAGCCTTATCCGCATCGTTTTGCTAAATGTGCACTTTCTAAATGTGCACTTTATTATTGCGTTTTTGCATGTACCAAAGCGCGGCAGTGGATACCGCATAAAGCGCCAAAATGACAGAGATAACAGCAAAGGATGTCATTTATTTAGCAGTAATCCTAGCAAACGACTTGTCTGCGGCAGTTATGGTAGCGTCGACAACGTCACTGGTGTGCATCTTTGAGACGAAACCTGCTTCATATGAGGCCGGCGCCATATAAACGCCTTCACTTAGCATGCTGTGGTAAAACTGATTAAACTGAGCTTGGTTAACGCTTGTCGCTTGCTTATAACTCGTTACTTTTTCATCCGTAAAAAAGATACCAAACATACTGCCTGCTACATTGGTTGAAAGTGCAATACCATTTTTATCGGCCATTTGCTGAAAACCATCAGCGATGGCTTGGGTATTCTTGAAAATACTGTCGTAAAAGCCCTCTGCTTTTAGCTGCGTTAGTGCACACAGACCAGCGGCCATAGCAATAGGATTACCTGACAGCGTTCCCGCTTGATACACAGGTCCCGTGGGGGCAATATGCGTGAGAATTTCACGTTTGCCACCAAAGGCGCCTACGGGCATGCCGCCGCCAATCACTTTGCCTAAGCAGGTTAAGTCGGGCATCACATTAAAACGTTCTTGCGCGCCGCCCAAGGAAACGCGAAACCCCGTCATCACTTCATCAAAAATTAACACCGCGCCATATTCATCGCAGATAGTGCGTAGGCCTTCTAAAAATCCGGGCACAGGCAAAATGCAGTTCATGTTCCCAGCAACCGGCTCTACAATAATGCAGGCAATGTCATGGCCGTGTTCAACAAAGGCTTGCTTAACCGAATCTATATTATTAAAGTCGACGGTGAGCGTATGCTTGGCAACATCGTCAGGCACGCCTGGTGAGCTTGGCACCCCAAGCGTGAGCGCGCCAGAACCGGCTTTTACTAACAGCGAGTCGGCGTGGCCGTGGTAGCAACCTTCAAATTTAAGCAGTTTGTCTCTGCCGGTGTATCCGCGTGCTAAACGTATTGCGCTCATGGTGGCTTCGGTGCCTGAATTTACCATTCTGACCATTTCCATAGACGGCACAATAGATGACACTAATTCGGCCATTTGTATTTCTGCCTCGGTAGGCGCACCATAGCTCAAGCCGTTTTCAGACGCTTTTATTACCGCTTCACGAATAGCCTGATTATTATGGCCTAGTACCATAGGGCCCCATGAGTTTATGTAATCGATATAGCGGTTGTTATCTACATCAAACATGTAAGGGCCGTCAGCACGGGCGATAAAACGCGGTGTACCGCCTACCGCTTTAAACGCGCGCACCGGAGAGTTAACGCCGCCTGGAATAGTAAGCTGTGCTCTAGCAAATAAAGTTTCAGAATTAGTCATGTATCTTTGGCTCTCTTTTGTTTAATAAGGTTGAAGATGTTTGTAGCAGTATAAGGGCTGCTACAATTTGGCTGTCACGTCTTGGCAGGTGCCCCTTTGTTGCTAAACCAGTGCACGCTGCGGTCATAATCCTTGACAATGTTGTGTACCCCTAATGTAAGTGCAAATAAGGCCATTCTTACCAATACGCCGTTGTCGGTTTGCCTAAATATGGCTAGATTAGGGTGAACGTTTAAATCGTTGTCGAGCTCATTCGCTTCAGCTCTAGAGTCTCGTGGTAGCGGATGCATAATGACCGTTTGCGATTTAAAGTGCTGCGTATAAATTTGCTGGTTCAGTCTAAACTTCCCCCTGAACTGATTGGCTTGTTCTTGCGTGGCAAAGCGTTCTTCTTGTATACGCGTTTGGTAACAAATGTCAGCTTCAACCAGTCCTTCGAGTTTTTGCGTAATGGTGAGTGAATGCCCCGCAGAGCTTATTACGTCGCATACCTTGCTGGGCATGCTTAAATCTTTTGGTGAGATGAGCGTAAACTTTATATTCTTGAACAAGCTTAACATGGTGGCAAGTGAATGCACGGTTCTGCCAAATTTCAAGTCGCCAATCATGGCAATGTGTAAACCGTCTATGCCGTGTCCAAAGGAGGCACGCTCTTTAGCGATGGTGTACAAATCTAGCAGCGCTTGGGTGGGGTGCTCGTTTGCACCGTCGCCGCCGTTAATAACCGGTACTCGACTGCCTTTTGCAAATTCAGCCACCGAGCCTGACACTGGATGGCGCATTGCAATAATGTCGCTGTATCCACTTAATACACGCGCAGTGTCGTATAGTGATTCACCCTTTGCCAACGCTGAATTACTCATGCCGGTGGTTTCGCGTACTTCACCGCCTAATAAATTAAAGGCGGTGCCAAAGCTTACACGGGTGCGAGTGCTTGGTTCAAAAAATAAGTTGCCTAAAATAGCGCCGTCTAACACGGTGGTGCGTTTTTTACGCAATGCATATGGCTGCATGTTGTCGGCAACGGCAAAAACATGTTCTACCGCGCTGCGATCAAACTGATCAACGCTGAGTATATGTTCCCCAATAAAAGACTTCATGTTAGTTTATCCATAGTGCTTAATAGTGGTACTTAGAAATACCGCGTGTCAATAGGGTGGTCATAAACTGACACTTTACTAGTGCGATATTCAAAATATAATAAATATGACCAATAAGGCGCGCCGCATTATATCAAATTTTCGCTATTCAAGCTTATTTTTAATCCAAAAAGCCCAAGGCAGCCACCCACCTTTGTGTAGTAAACTATTGACATGACAAGAATGACCATCAAAACTTTAATTACGACCGTTTTTGCGCTTTTGGCCTTTGCGGGTAACTCAGTGCTGTGCCGGCTAGCCCTAGGCGAGGGCCAAATAGATGCGACTAGCTTTACTATTATTCGTTTAATGTCAGGCGCCGTAGTCTTTGTTATTATTTTAGCGCTAAGTGGACGCGATGACATTAATGCAATATGTACGTTAAAACAAGCGTTTAAGGCTATAAGCCAAAGATGGCTGGGTGCGATGATGCTGTTGCTATATGCTACGGGGTTTTCGTTTGCCTATGTGCAGCTAAGCACGGGAGTGGGCGCTTTGGTGCTGTTTGGCATGGTGCAATTAACCATGATTGGGGTAAGCATTTATAAACAAGAATACTTGCCTTGGCTGCATATTGTGGGTGTGTTTATTGCTTTTTGCGGCCTGTTTTTACTCGTGTATTCCCAGCTTGTAGGGGAGGATGTCATCCTGTCGATATTTGGCTTAATATGCATGTCGATTGCGGGTATTGCTTGGGGCGTATATACCTTGCTAGGCAGAGGATCTTCGGCTCCTTTTCTCGATACAGGTAGTAATTTTATCCTTAGTGCTGTTTTTTGCATACCATTGCTATTGATTTATTTGTTAATGCCTGCGGTGCTGTCGGCGCAAGGTGTGGGGTTGGCGGTGGTATCGGGCGTAGTCACATCTATGTTGGGGTATGCGATTTGGTATGTTGCGTTGCCCAACCTTAGCCGCGTACAGGCGGGCGCCGTGCAGTTAATGGTGCCGGTAATTGCTGCCTTTGGTGGTCTTATATGGGTAAGTGAAGCGATAACGCTACCACTGTTAATTGCGCAGGCTATGGTGCTGGGCGGTATTGCTATGGTAATGATAAAAGTGAAGGTCGTGCCTCAGAAAAATTGACCAAACTAGGACTACGGTGCCAACATAGTTGCCTTTTTCATGTCATTACAGCCAATAAAGCAATAGTCTTGCGAGCAACCGTATTGGCTAAACCTTGTTGCTGCGTCTGAGTTAGTTCATATGGCAAGTGTAAAATGCCGCGCATATGATAATCACTTTTCAGTAAATTAAAAAAATCGATTGACGCTTCATAAGCCTGTGCCTCGCTAAGCTGACTTTGCGGATGTTTTTGCAGCAGTTCAGACACCATATTTATACTATGCAGCGGCCCAGCTTCGTAAAATAATTGCCCAACGGATGAGTCTTGCTTGGACTCACCAATCACCACTTTATACATCGCAATAACGTTGTCGTCTTTCAGTAAGCTAATTAAAGAAAGGCCTATGCTGCTCAAAATGGCCCGTAAAGGCTGGGTGTCAATACACACACTTGCCTCTTCTACCTGGTACATTTTGCATTTGCTTTCTATCACCGCGTTAAACAACGCTTCTTTATTATTGAAGTGTGAGTAAACGGTTTGTTTTGACACGCCGCTGTGCTTTGCAAGCGCATCCATAGAGGTGTTGCTATAGCCAAGCGACAACAGCAGTTCACCAGCGCTACGTAAAATTTGCTGACGTTTAGCCGCGCTTTTAGGCCGTCCAAGCACGGGCTGTTTTGGCGTGTTTGACACTGTCATTTTTAAATACTTACCTGCTCAAGTTGGTGCTTTTTTTTCTGATGGCGAAAATTTAACATTACTAGACTGTACAGTCTAGTATATTTATTCTAGTATGCCATTCTACCCCAAGCAATGTCCATTTTTAACAAGGATTGGCAAACTTGCTTTGAGCTTTTTTTCGGAAAATAATACATGCCAGAGTCTAATCGCGATAACCTCCAAGAATCGAACCCCCCAAAGTTTGCGCCTTCTGGTATTGAACCAGTAAAGCCCAATAGACTGCTATTAGCGCTTATTACCGTGGTGAGCTTTGCGCTGCTAGCGATACTCATGATATTTTCAGGCAATCAATCGGCGCTGGCTTTAGATGAAGACAAGCTCTTGGTCATGCAGCAGGCGAAGGTGGAAGTAAGCATAATTAAGATGCACGCCAGCTATATTAAGCCGCGTGTGGTATATGGACAAATTGGCGCGGTGCAACAATCAGATATTGGTTTTGAGCTAAACGGCACTTTACGTCAGCTAGCGGTGCTTGAAGGTGTTTCGGTGGTGAAAGGTCAAGTCCTTGCTAATCTTGATACTGCTCGCTTAGCAGCGCGCGAAAACGAACTTAACAGTGAACTGCAAAGCGCTAAAGCCGACGCTACCTTAGCCAAGCTTTCCGAAGCGCGTATTGTACAGCTAGTCGAAAAGGGTCTAGAGCCGCAGCAACGTTTAGATGAAGTTAAGGCGCAGTTAGACGCCGCTAACGCAGCAGCAAGTGAGGCACAGGCTCGCTTAGCTAGCTTGGGCGTAGAATTAGCTAAATCATCTCTTAAGGCCCCATTTGCTGGCCAAGTTGTGCGCCAGTATGTAGACGCCGGCACCGTGCTTAATGCCGGGCAAGCCGTATTTTCTATTTTAGCCAAAGATGCGCTAGAAGCACGCATAGGCTTGCCTGAGCAAACCGCCTTTGGTCTTAGCATTGGCGAAAACCGGCAGTTGGCTATGCATGATCAGATATTTATGGCGCAAGTTGCCTCAGTTGCTAAACAGCGTAATCAAGCCACTCGGACTATCGATGCAGTGTTTAGTATAGACCAGAACCTTTTAAGCGCGCAGCAAAAAGCGCTGATAATCTCAGGTGATTTGGTGTCGCTCACCGTTGACATACCGATGCAAACGCGCGGTGCATGGGTGCCGCTTTCTGCATTAGCCAGCAGTGTGCGAGGCTTGTGGACGCTGTATGTGGTTGACGCTAACAACACTATTCAAACACGCTTAGTGTCAATTGAATATGCTGACAACACAAATGCTTTTGTTAGCGGCGCTATTAACGACGGCGAAAAAGTAGTGGTATCGGGTATTCATCGCTTAGTGCCTCAGCAAAGTGTGAGCAATGTAGTTGAGGTAGAAAACCAGTTTACGCATGCATCGGCCCGTTCAAAAGCCACTGCAGTAAAAGGGCTATAAACGATGAGTTCACCATCACCGCAGGAACAAAATAGTGCAACCAGTTATCCGTGGTACACCGCTTTTTTTCGTAAGGGTCACCTCTTAGCCTTAAGTATCATTATCATCTTAGTGGCAGGTTTGTCAGCTATTAATACTTTGCCGCGCCTTGAGGATCCTCGTATAGACCTACGCAACGTGGCGGTGCTAACCAGTTTCCCGGGTGCTTCAGCGCAGCGGGTAGAGGCCTTAGTCAGTGATGTACTAGAAGATGAACTGCGCCAGTTGTTTGAAATAAAGGAAATAAAGTCGACCTCCAAAGCAGGTTTCTCCTCTGTTTTCGTAGAACTACAAGACGCAATAGACAGCAGCAGTAACCAGCAGGTTTTTTCTAAAATACGTGACGCCATAGACGACGCCTCAAAACGCTTTCCCCCAGGCGCAAACGCCCCGGTACTAGAAGACAAGCGCGGTGCAACCGCCTTTACTGTCTTGTTGTCAGTCACTGCGAAATACCCTGAAAACACCCAGTTGACGCAAGTAGGGCGAATGGCCAGCGAACTGTCAGATCGTATCCGAAATGTAAGCGGCACCGAGCTTGTACTGATTTACGGCGAGCCGGTAGAAGAAATTACCGTGGTGATAGACCCACAGCAGCTTGCACTAAGCGGACTATCGTTAAGTGAGGTCAGCCAGCGTATAGAGCAAGCCGATCCTAAGTCACCTGCCGGCATTATTCGTAATCCTTATAAAGAAATGCGCCTGCAGGTGTCACAGCCTTTAGCAAGCACCGCAGTGCTCGCGCAAATACCATTGCAGGTCGTCAACGGTAATTATTTGCGTTTGCAAGACATTGCCACCATAGAAAAAGGCCCCGCACTGCCTTTTTCTGAAATAGCCTTATTAAACTCACAGCGCACCATTATGATTGCAGCGCGCATGCAAACCTCGGTGCGAGTAGACCAGTGGACTCAAGGCGTAAAGGATAAACTAGCGCAGTTCAATGAAGAATTTGGTAATTCAATTTCCAGTGAGATAATATTTGAACAAAACAAATATACAGAAGCTCGCTTAGGCGAGCTCAGCGGCAATCTTTTGCTCGGCAGCGTCGTGGTAATGCTAGTGGTGCTGTTTTTTATGGGGGCCAAAGCGTCTTGGATTGTAGGCCTAGCCTTGCCTTTATGCGCTAGCTTTGCGGTGTTTAGTTTGACTTTCTTTAATCAGCAAATACACCAAATGTCTATTTTTGGGATTATTATCGCCATTGGTTTGCTCATAGACAATGCTATTGTTATTACCGACGAAATACGCTTAAATCTGCTTGACAAACACATGTCGCGCTTAGCTGTTTTGCAAAAAAGTGTCAGTCACTTATTCTCACCGTTGCTAGCGTCAACCCTAACCACTATTTTGGGGTTTATGCCCATTTTCTTACTGGCAGGTAATATTGGCGATTTTATAGGGCCTATTGCCATAAGTGTAGTGATGGCACTTATCGGATCCTTAGCTATTTCATTAACCCTTATTGCAGCTTTAGCAGCACGTTATTTGCCGCGCGAGGCAGATGCCAGTGCACCGTGGTATAAGCGAGGATATCAACTACCAGAGGTGTCGCAGGCCTTTCGTCAGGTAATTGGCAAAGCGATTAAACGACCATTACTGGTGTTGCCTATTGTGGTGGGGTTTTGCCTGATGGGTTTTGTGCTATCGCAGCAGTTAGCGAATGTGTTTTTCCCAAGCGCAGATAGGGACCAGTTCGAAATATATGTCATATTGCCCGACGGTAGTAGTATTGAAAACACCTATAAAACTGTGCTTGAAGCCGACGCTTTTATCGCCAAAAAAGAAGGTATACGGCAGGTTACATGGCTGATAGGCGCGTCTACTCCTTCGGTGTATTACAACCAAGTAATGAGCCGCGACAATGCCCCAAATTTTGCTAATGCAGTTATTACCACTGAATCGGTTGCGATAGCTGAAACCCTAATAGTCGACTTAACATATGAGCTACAGGACAGCCTGCCAAATGCTAAAATAGTGGTGCGTAAATTTGGCCAAGGTCCGCCCATAGCAGCCCCTCTTGAAGTTGACATATATGGGACCGACTTAGCGGTCTTAGATGAACTGGGTCAGCAAGTGCGTGTCGCTATGACCAAAATACCAGGGATTACTCAGTCCTTGGTGTCGATTACGTCGGGTGAGCCTGAAATAGTCCTAGAGGTGAGCGAAAATCAGTCTTACTTATCGCAGCTTTCGCTGTCGCAAATATCTCAACAGCTGCAGGCGTCTCTTATCGGCCGCACCGGTGGGTCAATATTAGAAGGCACCGAAGAGCTTGATATTCGAGTACGTATAAGTGAAGAAAAACGCGCTACTCTTGCCCAATTAGACGCCATACCGCTTATAAGCGGACAAGGTCAAAACAAGCAAGTAATTGGCGTAGGTGCGCTGGGCACACTCACAATAAATCCCAGTATTAGCGGTATAACGCGGGTAGACGGTGAGCGCGTAAATAAAATACAAGCGTATTTATTACCTAGTATCGCTGCGGTAAGCGTAAGCGAGCAGCTTCGCAGTATTATTGACAGTAGCATTACCTTGCCCCCCGGTTATCGCATAAAAATGGCAGGTGATGCAGACGAGCAACAGCAGGCATTAGGCCAGTTGGCCACCTACCTACCGGTGTTGCTGGTACTCATGATAACGGCTTTAATTTTGAGCTTTAGCAGTGTGCGCTTTGCCGCGGTTATCGCGGTTGTGGCGGTATTGTCTGTGGGCTTAGGTTTTTTAAGCCTGTGGCTTTCGGGTTTACCCATTGGTTTTAACCCACTGCTAGGCAGCGCCGGCCTAATAGGCGTGGCTATTAACGGATCTATTGTGGTTATTGCTGCAATAGCAGCAAACCCTGATGCAATGAAAGGCAATACGGTGGCCATAGTAAACGAAACCATGAGTTGCTCTAGGCATATTTTATCAACAACCTTCACCACAGTGGGCGGACTAATTCCTTTGCTCTTGTTCAGTGAAGGGACATTTTGGCCGCCATTAGCAGTGGTGCTTGCCGGTGGCGTGGGTTTCTCGGTAATACTCTCACTTGTGTTTACACCTGTGCTAGTAGCAACGCTATGTCGGGCTCGCTTTAGACGCCAGTCGTCGCATGCACAACAAATCGGTTTACACGCATCGTGAATAAATTTCATAAACGGTGACACAGACTGTGCTTTTTGCAAGCGATCACGGTATATTGTTGTACGCGCAATTATCATAATGTTGTTATATTTTTATGTCTGGTACTAATGTAGAGCCTGAAGCAATTTTTATCAAAGGGGCAGCCGCTGGCAATGGCATTACCAGCCTGCTGGTAGGCGGTATTGTGGCCTTATTTGGCACCGTTATTATTCTGGTGCTGCCGCAGTTATTTTTTTTAGTGGGCATTATGTTTTTAAGCGGTAGCATAGTGGCTTTTGTGATTGGCTTTTACAAGCTGCGCGAGCCTAAACACAGCCTTGAAATTACCAAAGAGGCCATTGTGTATCACCACCGTAAAGGCAAATGGCGCCTTGAATGGGAAAACATTCAAAGAATAGACGTACCGAGAGTGCGCAAAGGCTTAGAGCATATTGACTTAGAAATGGTTGGCTTTAAGTTGAAAGACCCCGAACGTTTTCTGGGTAATATTTCGATGCGCTTAATCACGCATTTGCTAATGGAGCAGCGTCCACTCGTGACGCAAATAGCCATGAGTGACTGCGCCACTGGCCACTGTCCTGGCGATGACATTATTAACGACGTTAAATACAAGCGCCTAGACGGCGTCATGATCACTGGTGTAAGCGCTATGTTTGCCAACAGAATGCGCAGACTACAGCAAGGCATAGGGTATGAGATTTACCTGTCGGTAAACGAACTAGACCGCGACGGTAGAGATTTCGTTAAGTTCTTGCGCGAGTGTCAAGACAGCCTGCAGTTAACTCAACCTAACTAGTGGGGTGACGTAAGCAAGCTCTTTCTGAGTTTTGGCCATATTTCAATAATATTGTCTATTTCAAGCAGTAGGAAGGTAATTGTTTCAGGAAGTATTTCATCCTGATGGGTTTTTAAGATGTTTTGAGCCTGCTGGCAGAAGTCTTGTAAACGTGGAACCCCGGTGTAGCAGCATGCCCCGTGGAGTTTATGAATACTCGCTAATACTAAATCGTTACGCTGCTGCTTTAATCCTGATTCAATTTGTGCGGCATGTGTTGTTAATCGATGCGTGAATGCATCTAAGAACTCAATAGCCGAGTCGTGATTATGGTAGCAAAGCTTTAACGCAGTTTCCCAATCAATTGAATTCGTGACAGCGCTGTTAATTACGGCGTTTTGTTTACTATCTGGCACTTGCTCGCACCACGTATTAATCAATGCAACCACGTTATTAATACTGATTGGTTTCGATAAAAAATCATCCATCCCAGAGTCTAAAAAGTGCTGCTGCTCAGTTTCCATTGCATGTGCCGTTACTGCAACAATGGGTGTACCTATATTTAGCTCAGTTTTACGAATAAAGCGAGTGGTTTTTAGACCGTCCATATCGGGCATTTGAATATCCATTAGGATTAAATCGTAATCGGTATTTGTACAGCGTTCAATAGCGCTTTCGCCGTCATAGGCCACATCCAAAATAACAGGGGATGCCTTAAGCCACGTTTGCAACAGGCGCAAGTTTAGCGCCATATCGTCTACTGCCAGCATTCGAATTGCGGGAAGTTTCTTGACATGTTCATGTGAAGCCCCTTCATTTGGTTTATGCGCAGCAGTGTCTAAATCTTTGAGTTTGCGACTCGTCAATGGCATGCGTATAAATTTAGGTGGCGCTAAAGTGGCATCCAACTCTAGTTGGTTTGGCTCAGGGCCCGAATACACAAATACAGTATTAACAATGCGCATTTCGTTGCGCTGTTTATTAACGTGGTTTCGGTTTTGCAGATTTCTAAAGGGTAAAAAAATAAACACATACGCGTTGCCAATGGCGTAATTTTTTAACTGGGAAACCTCTTTTAATGTTACGGTTAAGAACCCAAGCGCTGCTAGCTGTAGTTTAGAAGCGCGGCTCGATTCATTCCAGTCGTCAATAATATACGCCGTTTTATCTTCAAATCTACGCGTTTTATTCAGCCGCTTTGTGCTGAAGTCTATACCAAATCCAATGCTAGCGGTGAACGTGCTGCCTTGGGCAGGTTCGCTTAATACAGTGATTTTACCGCCCATAAAATTCACGAGTTCTTTACAAATAACCAAGCCTAAACCGGTACCTTGAAATGAGCGGTTTAAGTCGTCATCAAGCTGTTGAAACGCGGTAAATATCTTGCTTATATCGCTTTGATTGATACCTATACCGCTGTCTTTTATCTCAAACTCTAGGGTCGCATGGCTTTGTGTTTGCTCCCTCACTCTAGCGCTTAGCTTTATGTAACCATAGTTGGTAAATTTGAGTGCGTTGCTCAGTAAATTAATCAGTAATTGTTTTATTTTAAAGGCGTCGCCGAGCAAAGAATGTGGCAGTTCATGGATCTCAAATATAAACTCTAACTGTTTTAAGTGTGCCGTTTTAGACATTAAAGCAGCCACATCTTCAAGCAAGTTGCGAGGTGAAAAAGGCCGTGTATTTAAGGTTAGTTTGCCAGCCTCCATTTTCGAAAGATCAAGAATATCGTTAACCACCGTTAATAGGTCGGTCGCAGCAGAGTTTATAATGCGCACATGCTCTTCGCGCTCAAGCATGTTTTGATTGTTTTCAAGCTCTTTACTAAAGCCCATAATAGCATTAAGTGGGGTTCTTATTTCATGCGACATGTTGGCTAAAAACTGCGATTTAATCTCACTTGCTTTAATCGCTTCTTTGCGCGCTAAATCTAAGCGGACATTTTGTTCTTCAATAACATCGAAATTACTTAGTGCGTCGCTTTCAGCTTCTTTTACTTCAAGCTCTAAGTTGTATTGATTGCGCAGTACCATTGCCAGTAAAAATATGCCTGTTTGCACAAGTAAGGTAAAGTGAAATATATGCTGATGAAAAGGGTTGTTGGGTAAGATGCCAAAGATAAACAAAATACTCAAGCTTGAACCTATTATTGAAGACGCCCAGCCTATTAGCAGTGCTCGTGCGGGAAAATAATCGTTGATAAAGGCGTTAATACATATAGCACAATTAATTGAAAGGGTGGCAAAGCATAGTGCATAAGTAATGCCGAGCTTAATTTGAGGCAAAAAGCCGGGCACCAAAAAAGCACAAAAGAAGAGTAAATTAACATACAGTAAATACCGCAGCATAATGCGGATTTTTGGCCGATGCATTTTGCTTGGCACGAGCAGTAAATTTAGCAAGGTGGCGCTTATGCACATTGCAATAACCATTGATTCGGCCCGCACATACAAAAATAGCGTGTTTATCCAATCAAACAATAATGCCGTGTGGCCACTCCACAAAAGCTGAAACAACAGCATTATGAACAAGTGCACAATGTACACTGCGCCGATAAGGCGGTTTTTATACGCAAAAAATGTAATCGCATACACAAAAAGTACTAATAAGACGCCGTAAAACACGCCCCATATACTGAAGTCGAGCATAGACTGCGTACGTTGGGCCTTGTCGGTGTGCAAATATATAGGTGCTACTAGCACCATGCTGCTCGACTTAATATAAATATACATTTCAAGCGGTGTGTTACTGGGTAAGTCGAGTTCAAAAGAAGGCAGCGGGTAGGGGCTTGTCTTGTTCTGGATACCGTCGTTAAGGTATTGTATTAACGTACCTTGTGACGTGATAAATACTTGTGCGTGTTGCATTTGGGAAAACCGAATTTCGAGCATCCATCGGCTGATATCGCTGCGATTTTCAATTTTCGCATACAGCCATGCACCTTTTTGAACGAAGCCGTAGTTTGGCGTGTTAAAGCTACGATAGGGGAGTAAATGACGAGACTTTTTAAACTCGTCAAAACTGAGCGCTCTGGACGCTTGATAGTATATTGAAAACTCTTGCGATAGCAGGCGCGAGGTAAAGCTGTCGTCAACAATAATGGTCTTTTTACTCGCAATCGCCACGAACTGAACACTTACACAGCAAATGAGCAAAAAAAACTGAATGAGTCGCTTATGTTTGTGCAAGGGTCTATTATGCTTTTGATTAAAATACGCTACCATGGGTTTAATATAAAATGTACGCTGTAATAAGTATAGACAATAAAAAGAATACTTTGCCCATGCTGGCTAACACAGATTAAGCCTTAGTTATATTACAAGCACTTTTACAATAAATAGAACTATAAAGAGTCGAGCAATATGAATAACGACACCACTATTAATAGTGATGGTATTGAACAAATGCCGCTGGGGCGTTTTACCGAAGACGCTTACCTGAATTATTCAATGTATGTAATTATGGACCGGGCTCTTCCGCACATTGGCGATGGCTTAAAGCCTGTGCAGCGGCGCATTATTTATGCGATGTCTGAGTTGGGCCTAAATAGCAATGCGAAATATAAAAAATCGGCGCGCACGGTGGGTGATGTATTAGGTAAGTTTCATCCTCACGGTGATTCCGCCTGTTATGAAGCGATGGTGTTAATGGCACAGCCGTTTTCATACCGCTATCCGCTGGTAGACGGGCAGGGTAACTGGGGCGCGCCGGATGATCCAAAGTCGTTTGCGGCCATGCGTTATACCGAAGCCAAGCTGTCTAAATTTAGTGAAGTGTTGCTGAGCGAACTTGGCCAAGGCACCGCCGACTGGCAGCCAAATTTTGACGGCACCTTAGACGAACCTTTAGTGCTTCCGTCGCGCTTACCGCATATTCTGCTTAATGGTATAACCGGCATAGCCGTAGGCATGGCAACTGATATACCCCCGCATAATGTGCGTGAAGTAGCTAACGCGTGCGCGCATTTACTGGATAACAGCAAGGCTGAACTAAGCGAATTGCTTGAGTTTGTGCAAGGCCCAGACTACCCCACCGACGCAGAAATAATTACGCCTAAAAGCGACATTGCTAAAATTTATGAAAGTGGCCGCGGCTCTATTAGAATGCGCGCCGTTTATCATCAAGACAGTGGCGATATTATTGTTACCGCTCTTCCGCATCAGGCATCAGGCGGTAAAATAATGGAACAAATTGCGGCGCAAATGCAGGCTAAAAAGCTACCTATGGTGTCAGACCTGCGCGACGAGTCTGATCACGAAAACCCAACACGCCTGCTGATTACGCCGCGCTCTAACCGAGTTGATATTGAACAGCTAATGCAGCACCTGTTTGCTACCACCGACTTAGAAAAAAGCTACCGCGTTAACATTAATATGATAGGGCTAGACGGGCGTCCTAAAGTGAAAGGCCTAGTGACCATTTTAACCGAATGGCTGGTGTTTCGTAAAAACACCGTCACGCGCAGGCTACAGTATCGTCTTGATAAAATTCTTGCACGTCTGCACATATTAGAGGGCTTGTTAATTGCCTTTCTAAATATAGACGAAGTCATTGAAATAATTCGCTTTCAAGACGAGCCTAAAAAAGTGCTAATGAGCCGCTTTAAGCTGTCTGACAGGCAGGCCGAAGCGATATTAGAACTTAAGCTTCGTCATTTGGCCAAGCTAGAAGAAATGAAAATTACCGGCGAGCAAGACGAACTCGCCAAAGAGCGCGATGCACTGCAACTATTGTTAGGATCTGACAGGCGCTTAAAAACGCTCATGAAAAAAGAACTATTGGCCGACGCGCACACTTACGGGGATGATCGCCGAAGCCCCATTGTGTATCGTGGTGAAGCTAAAGCACTGTCTGAAAAAGAGCTAATACCGTCAGAGGCTGTTACCGTGGTGCTGTCTGACAAAGGCTGGGCGCGTTGCGCGAAAGGGCACGATGTTGATGTATTAGGGCTTAGTTATAAGTCGGGCGATGGCTTTTTAGCCAGCGCTAAAGGCAGAAGTAATCAACTCGTGGTGTTCCTCGATTCGGGCGGGCGCAGTTTCTCTTGTGATGCGCATTCATTACCTTCTGCGCGCAGCCAAGGCGAGCCGCTGACCGGGCGGTTTGGGATTGTTGCGGGTGAAAACGCGGTATTTGTGCTGATGGCACAAGACAAACAACAGTTTTTAATTGGCAGCGATGCAGGCTACGGCTTTGTGTCTAGCTTTGAAGATATGCTGACCAAGAACAAAGCGGGTAAGGCCTATGTGTCATTACCTACGGCGGCGAAAATAATGGCGCCTATCGCTATAAGCAATGTGGCTACCGACTGGTGCTTAAGTATTTCAAACGACGGGCGTATGCTGTTATTTCCAATGCGCGATTTGCCGATTTTAGGCAAGGGCAAAGGCAATAAGCTGATGAATATACCTTCTGCTAAAGCAAAAACGCGCGAAGAGTACTTAACTCAGCTTATGGTTGTACCTGAAGGCGCTAGCGTAAAAGTGGTGGCGGGTAAGCGCGGCATGTTGCTGTCGCCTGCTGACTTGAGTCATTACTACGGGGAAAGGGGGCGCCGTGGGAATAAATTGCCTAGGGGATTGCAGCGCGTTGATAGTGTTGAGATTGAAGTGGTAGTGTCTAAAGGTGGCGTTAAAGGCGATTCAACGGAAGGTGAGTCCGGCCATTAATGTAATTTCAGCGTTTTTAGCCGCCTTTACGGTTTGCCGTGGTATCGAATTACTGCGCGAAGCAAGGAAGTTGCCGGTTGCGTCAGAGCTTAAATGGACGTGCATATCCATTACGCCGGGCAATAAGACCTGGTCAGGCAGCTCAATAACTTAGATGCTGTCACTGATTTTTATGTCGCCTTGCTTGGCTATTTTTATAATTTTATTGTCTTCAACTTAATTATTCATCGGCTTATGTATTAAGATAAGCGCTTAGTCGCAGTGTCAGATAAACTCATTCTCGTACTATGGCGTAAGTGGTTAATAAGCAATCATTTATGATATTTATTTACGCTGAACACGTATTTAAACGTAAGAGAATATTGAAAGGAAGAATAAAACATCATGGCAAAAAAATACTACAGTATGGCTATTATAGTTAGCGCTATTTTATTAACGGGCTGTATCGCAAAAGACGTCGATTTTACTGAACAGCAACAGCGTATGCAGCGCTGTGATCAATACATTGAACAAGACCGCGATCGCTGCCTTCGGGGCGAACCGGTGACCATCGAAGATTATAAAGATGATTTTCGTGATTATCAAAAAAGTAAGGAAATAGAGGCTGAAAAGGCAAAGCCTAAAGTAATTCTGCCGATTGTGATTGAGCTAGGTGAAGACGATAAGAAAAATCCATAAGTCGCAAATAAGACTGGAAAAACGAGTGTAAATCTTTAAACTGGCCAGCGATATGTTTTGTGATGACTTTCGGGTTAGTTTATTGACCTTGCATATTTTGTCGGGCAGCCGCTAGGTTGTTGATGTTTGTTGTTTATGCACCTGTAGCTCAGCTGGATAGAGTATTTGCCTCCGAAGCCGATTTAATTGCTTGGTGTAACAATGACGAGTCTCTTAGTCAGTAGTTACAATCGATTTAATTACCTGATTTATAGAACGACCTGCTTCCAGCTTTTTATACTGTAGTTTATAGTTATCTTGTAAATGACGCGCGATTGTAGCAAACAACCAACCCGTTTTATTATCGATTTTATTACCCTGAGGATATGATGATCTTTTCGAGTCCAGTTGCTCTTGACGTGGTCAACCTTTTTCGGACACCCTAGATTGTTCTGGTGTCTACGATAACTTGACAGTACCCGCAAAAGTGACAACAGGAACCAAGGAGCGCTTTCTGTGAACGCTCCTTCGCAGAATGGGATAGGGTGAGTTGTGTCCAAAACTTAGGTTAATGTTTATTTCGGCGAATTTAGTCGGCTCAGTTGCATAAGTTGACAATACCTTTAGCGTTTATCAATCAACAACTTTTTGGTTGCTTGTTTCCTCAGCCCTTTAAATATAGCCTCTGTAACATAGGTTGGAAAGTTCTTTGTAATTTTACCCTCGACTTTAGCGATGGCATCTTCCACATTATCAATAAAGTATTCATAGTGGGATATAACTTTGTCTACAGGATACTTTACGTGCTCAGCAGTCGATACAAAATGACGAGGCTGAATGTTGTTCCATTTCCAATGGATATTTTTACCTTTTAAAGACATTGCCATTTTGATCGTTTGCGGCTGTAAGGCTTTTTTCGACATGACAGGAAACGCTGACAAGATGTCATACAATGGGGTCATGCGGTATCGGTTTTCAGGCTCTAAGAATATGCTGAAATTCTTACCATGGCCGTCAATCGCGGCAATTAACCAAAAGAAGATCTGAGCCTTAAAAAATGTTGCTCTATCTTTAGCGTTAGACGAAGCAGTGAGTAAATTTATGCAGTCTGCGATGCTGGGGCCACCAGCTGATTGATATTTTTGCGCTGACGAAATGCCCATTGCCTGACAAAAATCCTCTTGAGGGAGGCGCATAAGCCATGAACCATCAGATGAATATTTGCGATCAAAGCGCTCAACGCTTAATACTTTTTGCTTGCCAAAGTATAGCACCTCTGAATTGGCCACACTAAAACCGAAGGCTCTAGCAAGCTCCAAACAAATAAATTCGTTCTCACAGCTATCGGTTAAATCGATACCTACTTGCGGCAACTCGCCCATTGGTAATTTTAATATGTGGCTGGTTGGTGTAGCACCTATTGGTTTTGTCCATTGTTTACCAATTCTAAGTAAAGCGGTTTTTTCCTGAGCACCCGCAATCGAAATCCGAAAATCGTCATCGTCGATTTCCATGCCAAGAGGCGTATGTTTGTAGCCTTGCAATAATTTTTCAATTTTTTGCGCTGATAATACGTTGTAGCAAATTTTGTTTACTGACGCAGGCTGTTTTGAAGACAACTGAATAGCACCCACACAGTCATTGCCTATTGCCGCCAAAAGATTGAACGAATGCCCAGAACCTACATTGAATCTGGCTTGTATTTTATTTCGGATGTCAGAACTATCTGGAAGCAAATTGTCAAAGAAATTATAAACCACATCGCCAGAATATTTTTGTTTCGTGATAGGCAACGACAAAGAAATGGGACGTGCGCCGGGGCGCTCCATCCACTGTTCGGTATAGGAGAAATGTAGTCCTGCGTTCTTATCTTTTGAGAGTGTACCTACTTTGATCCCGTTAAGGCTTACCATCATTTCCATATTACCACTCCTTATCCCAGCGACTGCTTTCCTTGTGGTCGCTTTGTGATGGATGTTTCGGCTTCAACTCAATTGATAGACCTAATTCATGTGCAATTTTAAATAATGTATCAATACGCGAGCTACCCGCCGAGTTTTCAATAGCCGAGATGGTTTTTTGCATTAAACCAACATGCTCGGCCACATCGGCTTGCGTCCGAGCAAGCTTTTTTCGATGCCGCTTTATATAATCTGCCAGCTCTTTTGAGTTGTTAAGCTTCATTAAGCCTCTCCACTATTAAACCCTTGAAGGTATAAGCAAAAGCCTATACCCCAAGAGGTATATAGGTTTAACTATACCCTAGCCGGTATATGTGTCAACTTATACCTTGTGAGGTATTACCATGTACTGTACAAACTTGAACTAATGCGAAGTTAGGTCAACATCAAAGGGCAAAGAAATCATACTGAGCAATTGTTCAGACAAAAGAAATTAACCTAAGCCTTTAACCGTCTTTTAACTTGTAGTTACATTTATTATACATATATGATTTTTCTGTGACGAAAATCACGAATAACAAACATAAATTGTAGATAGAAATCTGTCGATTATAAAACTGTGAAAGGCCTACTTGGGCTAAATAGGTACAAAACGTTCTATTAATATTCATTGGTATCAGTTGGTTAAAATAATTTGGCCGAAAAATATCAAATAATCCCATTTAAAAACCATGCTTATGCGCAAGAAATTTTCCGTCTCCGAAGCCGTGTCAAATTTGATCCGCCGCGCACCAAAGGGAAATCAGCGCTTGCTTAACTTGCTCGTCGTACTTCTGGGAGTCGTGTCGTTTTCTGAGCGCTGTGGTTGTTTCATCATTATTGAGAAGTCGTGTTGCGTATTTGCGCTCATATCCAGTGGCAGCAACAAAGCCGTCCAATACTCGCCCTTTATCAATCCGATTAGCATTTTCATATCGTTGCCTAACACTATCTAGCAACTCGCGCCTTGTTGTTAAGCTCATTGTTCTCATCATCAAATATCCCCTACATCGCAATGTACAAGTAGTGTCATCTTAGATGAGGCAACGACCTATGGGTAGTGTGGTATTTTGTGAGGCAATGCGACCGGCCAAGGTAATTGACATTTAATAATCGTTAAAAACCACAGTTGAGACTAAAGCGTTTGTAAAAAACAGACATTCGACTTTTAAATTATTCGCCATTATGTTTTCTTTTTGACGACACGTTTGTCGATGAAGTATATAGATGCGGCAACAACGCAGACTATGACGACTTCAGTTACAAATGAAAAATCAAAAAATCTATTCAGTATAATTGATGTTAAAAATCCACTGACTACTAAAAGTGCACTTTTCATGGGTATTTACCTTTATAAATCCTGTAAAAAGATAGGGCAAAAGCTTGCCCTATTTACATCCGTTTAATATTAGATCATTGCATTAAATTTATGCTGATTTTTTTTGAAATACTCGTTGCTTGCGGAATGGTCTCTCCCGCTAAACCCCTGTGCGTGCCTCACAGAGCCCCTTATCGCATGGTTTATTGCCTCTCCAACGGCCCAGCCTACAATGTATTGATAAAATCCACCGCTTACATTCTCTACTTGATCAAATTTTAATTCTTGCATATTGTCTCTCCTTGAAATTATTTAAAATTAAAGTTTTATGGGCGCATACTCCTCATTTAAGCTTAATGTCGATTCAAGTAACCCGTTCATTAAGATGAGTTTTTGAAACGCCAAGTTTGCGCGCCCTAAACCCAAAGTTATAGCATTCCTAGTTACCGTTGGATTGCTTTTGGGTAAGCTGTAATTCCTTGCCTACCCATAAAGATTAACAAAAGACCTAGGCTTGCGAAACTGATCCTTTGAACTGTCTCGTGATCTAGCATTTAACCTACAAGGCTTTACAAACGGCGGAAAAAATAGGTGTTCATACGGCTTAGTGGAGTATAGGACAAATTAACGCTATGCACTACCCATCGTTACAGCTGTCTTTCAGGTTAGATTGAAAATTGCTTAAGGGAGTTAGATGTAATTTTAGTGAAAATAGTGGCCGTTAATTTCTTATGTTGGTAGTCCTTTGGAACAGAAATCTTGAGAGTCGTTTGCAACCGCTCCTACCATGAAATAGTCTAATCCTTAGTATTGTGTCGAGTGGGTAGCATATGCCCCAAAGTTGAAGTCGCGTTCTAACTAGCCGGTCACCGGTCTCTGATCAGTCCCTGCTAGCCATGTCATGCACTTAGCATGGTACGGCAGATTACCTGCTAGTTATCAGATTGACTATCTCCTTTTGTAACAAGCTTAGGGCTGTTTTTTCCTCGCTGTGAAGCAGACGTTGAAATACCGCGACTTGTGCTCTCATATCGCTAATTGGCGCGAAAATGGCATACTAGCGGGGAATTCGACTAGTAGGTAATCATCCTTGATTGACCTACTTGGACGAGAGTCTGGCAGAAGGTAAGAAGCTTTCAGACTGGTCACTAGACGGTTTTTGTATGCAAAAGGAGCGAGATACTGCCTTGACTTTACAATGAGCCTCTGACTGGCCCCTATTCGCTCCTTGCGGACAGTCAGGTTGGATTAATCTGACCATTATTTTTCGCACAATATGGGCTGATAGTTCGAATTTCCTTATGTCGTCTTCCAGTTCGTCGGTTTCCACTTCTCCGGTGCCAATATTGATACTGCTAACAACAGCGCCTTTTTCAAACTGAATACCTTTTTGTGTTAAAAGGGTCTTATAGCGGAGCGGGGGTTCCTGATCGATTAACCAATCGTCGGCGACCGCTTCGCGATAAGAATAGGTGTATACAGGCTTACCAAAAACTTCGCTAGTGTGCTTGGCCGGTGTAGCCGTTAACCCTATTTTTATTGCATCGAAATAATCTAAAACTCGGCGATATGTTGATAGGTACTGGCTGGCATCGCAAGTCGCGAGTTCCCCTTCGGTCATACCCTGATCGAGGGTATAACCTCTATGGGCTTCATCAACAATGATGCAGTCAAACTGATCCACGGGAGGTGGATTCTCTGACATGAAAACCCGTTTAACCATGACTTGTACTGTAGCTACCTAGATTCGCGTTTCTGCCTCGGCAGCCATATCACTCAAAAGTACGATATTATATATTTTAGAAAGCGTTAGGTTTTGTTCAAGAGGCGCTTCTTTAAAGGTATCGATGGCTTGCTGACCTAATGCAGTTCGATCGACCAAGAACAAGATGCGCTTAAATTGCTCTGTTTTTAGAAAACGATGCATTAGGCCGAGAATAGTGCGTATTTTCACCAAAAGCTCGGTGAAACTACACAGCTAAATCTCGTGCTACTTTGAGACCGTCCATTGCTTCTTTATGCTTCGTTTTAAATTCATGTATAGCTCGGTTTCCCTCAACTCTTAAGGTGTGGAACAGTTCTTTAATTTCTGGCTCAAAAGCTACTTGGCGGTGAATTTTGAAAAATAAATCTGATTGTGAGGTAGTGTCATCAAATAAAACACCGCAACGCGCGGCAACTTCCTGAGCGAAGGCTTCACCAAGTTGGCGCAGTTTAATTAAGGTAGTGTTAGGATCAGCCGCGAAAGCTTGCTCAGCATTTGTAGCTAGATGCTCAAAGATAGGGTCATGTTCTTTTAGGAAAGAGAAATTAAATGACGCGCCTATATTCACAATAAAATACTCTCCATGTAATTCTTAAGTCATAGCCTCATGATAACCGTATCTAATATACTCATAATATGATGATTGTAATACTGTTATTGTATCAGTGACGCACAAAAAATACACTAATAACCATTCTATTGATTATTACAACTAAGACAATTGTTTTGATTGAGTGTTAGATAAATGGACAGTAAAAATTTTATTGTAGTGACTATTCTGGTCACATATACACCACAGCATCGAAAAACTGCTAAAGGCAGTTACTTAAGCCGATAGTCAAAAAGACAAAAAATGGCGCACCTTGCAGGATTCGAACCTGCGACCCTTGGCTTCGGAAGCCAATACTCTATCCAGCTGAGCTAAAGGTGCAACGATTTTGAGAGCAGTATAATATCACAGGTCATAGAAAAGTTGCTACGACCTTTACCCCCAATTGCAAATTATGCTTATGACCTTCCGTCTCCGAAGCCGTGGCATAGCCAACACCACAACAGATGAGCATCGACGTATTCAGCAACTTGAAGCGTAAACGTCCGGCAACTTTGATAATTAGCTTACTGATGCCAAATAATAAATGTCTACTATACTAGACAGAATTATGTTGAAAATAAATTATATGTACGTTATATTAGACAATGTATTGTAATTACAGCGCTAATGGCAAGTTATGTTAGACATTGTGCTTTGCAAGGTGAACTATGAAATTGACCCTACAACTATTTAATGAAAACCGTTGGCAAGACGCATTTGAAATAGACATTGCTTCGCCTGAACTAGGTAAACTCAGCGAGCTAACCCTGAAACCCTTATTTGATTATGCGGTTAATTATTTTGGTGAGGCAGGATCACGAAGCTTTACCGCAAAGGTCAGTGTAAATCCAATGGACACAAAGACTTATTCAAGTTGGCCAGCCGTGTTTGAAGACATTATGCCGATGGGATATGCACAAACAATATGGCTAAATATGCTTAATCTGCAAAACAGCCCCGTATCGGAACAAAATATAGCGCTATTAACGCTAGGTACGATTGCACCAATTGGCAATATGCGAATAAAGGAATCAATTGAAGCCGCTCTAAATGAACAAGTGGGTCAATTAGAGCAGATGCGGTTTAACAAAGATAAAGCTATTGAGCGAGATACTGATTTTCTTGATTACTCCCGCCAGCGTGGCGCAGTATCAGGTGGTGCAACGGGTGCTGGCGGCGCCGCTCCTAAGGTTCTATTAAGACAAAATGATTTGAATGAAGTTTGGGTAGATACTGAGCAAAATGACAACACAACGGATCGGTATTATTTAGTAAAATTTCCACGTAATCAAGGGGAAATAGATAAGGATATTTTACGTACTGAATATCACTATTACCATGAATTGGCATCACTTGGATTTAATACGATAAGCACTAATGCAATGGAATTACATGAAGGGATTAGAAACCCTTCGCTCTGGCTCCCTAGATTCGATAGGGAGATGGTTGAAGGTACCGTTCATCGCTATGGTGTTGAATCTGTTTACTCATTAGTTAACGCGGCATCTGGCAGCTATCTTAAACATGAAGACGTACTAGCAAAGTTAGCCACGGTAATAAATACTATGACAGCAACTGAGCTTGCTGCACAATACCTTAAACGTGATTTCTTAAATATAGTGTTTGGTAATTCAGATAATCATGGCCGCAATACGTCAGTTTTGAAAAAGGACGACAAAATATATTTAGCGCCAATTTACGACTTCGCTCCAATGAAAGCTGATCCTGAAACCATTCCAAGAACAACAAATTGGAATAATGAGTTCCAACAGGCAGGAAACATAAATTGGTTAGCTTTGTGTGAGTCACTATCAGCTTACGGTGATCCGGCTTACTTTAAAAATGAACTGCGGGAGCTGGCGCTTCAACTTGAAAATTTACCTGATCGGCTAGCAAAACGAGGTGTCCCTAGTAGTATTTTAACTATGCCGGTAATGGGTTTTAAACATTTGACAGATAAATTGGGGCAATGGGAGTTAATACCATGAAACGCAAATATGATGTTGATCGCTTTGAAATTAAACAAAAGCTAGTGGGTGATATGCTAGCTGGCACTAAAACGATGGGCGAGGTTGGTAAAGCACTGAGAGTTGATGCCCTTAAAATGTCTCAGACGAATGTTTGCAAATTAACGGGCTTAAGTAGACAAGTAGTAAGTGATATTGAAAACGACATGGGCAATCCTAGACTAGACAGCTTACAGGCTTACTTCACATTAATGGGGCTTGAGTTAGCGGTGCTTCCGCGAGAACGCAGTGAGCTAGTAGCCCTTGAAAGCACATTTACCAAACAAACTAATGTTGCAGATACAGCGAAATAAGTTTTGGTAAATAACGAAAGATATTAGTCATATTCCAGACGATTCTGGCGAAGACAGCTCCCCGTGCGCTAAACTTTCACGAATATCAGGGTAACCGCCAAGAAAGATAGCGCCACCCTCATGGTTAATGTAAGACAAAAAGATAAATTCTAGCCAATAGTTACGACTTAATCCATGACGCATGAAATGCTCATAAGCTTGCATAGGTATAGCGCGTCAATGCGGGACTACTAGCGATTAGCATTTTAGTGAATACTTTGTAAGCATCGCTTTTACTTTCATAGGCGCGTTTTGTGGATCCGTCATTGACCCACGCATAAACAATTACCTTTGATGCTTGGTGGTATCGAAAGAATAAGCGGTACTGCTGAAAAAACTTTGCTCTAAACCAGTGTTTGTTGTTATCACCAAGTGTCGTGCCTTGCCGATACTCGGCCTTAGTTGGGTCCTGAGGAATGATGTCAAACGCGAGTTTCTGCATCGCGGCTAATCGCTTGGTCGCGTTTTTCTTCGCGTAAGCTTTAGGGTCTTTTGTTTTGAGTTTTTCAACTTCCTCAGTCAACAATTGATATTGCTCGATGAACAAGGGATGGGCGTAAAGTGTCCAACCGTTAACAATCATGGGCTTATTATTACTCAATGTTAATCGTCTTCGTCATTAAGCGGTGCATCTAAATTAATATCAACATCTTGAATTAGCTCATCAACTTTTTGCTTCATTTCTGCGCTGAGCGTTTGAATATTTTCTGGATGGGCTTGCATATCATTGCCTAAAAATTCTAGAAAGGCATTTAATGCGGGGTCAGCATCACTTTGTTCAGCACGCGATAAAGTCACACTGCCATTTAACTCAACGGTGAATTTAATCTTGTCTTTTTTGCCAAGGTGCAATGCTTTACGCACAACACTGGGCACAGTCGTTTGGTAACGGTCAGTTAATGTTGACTCTGTTTGTAAAGGTAATTGTGGCATTTGTTTATCCTTAACTTATGTTATCCAGCAATAGTAATGCAAATGCATTACTATTGCCAGCTTTATTACGAGCACTGCCTAATACAAGCGCTGGCATTGTCAACTTATTGAATTAAGATGGTAAGAACGAATTTTCAGTAGTTCATGCCAAATTCTCGACGCAACTAACCCTAGTCCATTCACTAAATGCTCGTTCACGCAGTATCCTGTCATTATCGGCTTGCATTTTATGGCGGCCAAGCCTAAACAGATTATTTACAATGCCATGACACGATAGAAATCGTTGAGCCTGCCCTTGTGATGTAAACCGCCGCATTTGCCGTTCATGTTGCCTACCCGGTTGGTGAGACAATTCACAGCGATTGTTAGCGCCGGTGAAGATCCGCGTACATTTTAGTGTTTTTCATACTTGGATTATCTGATAGTTACTGATGTCTGCGATAACTTGACAGTACCTCCGAGAATGCAAAAGCTCAATATGCGCAAACTCTTCGGGTTTGATAATTTAACATAAGCTAACGCGGCGGAAGTTTAGGTATCAGGTTTTAGCGCAAGAACGATGTTCACTTATGCCGCTATATGATACTTACTTCTATATTTCAGGTGGGGTTTTCGGGGCGTCATTTAGGTTCTTTATGGAAGACACCACTTCTGCGACGGCATTTTTTACTACCCCCCAAAAATGCGCATTTTCCAAGGTGTTTTTCGCAAGCTCTGGCAATACAAATCTTGACATTTCCCTATGAAAATCTAGTTTAATTTCCTCGTTAACATTAACACCGTTGAGATTGCTTATCGTCCTGTCAAAAAACACATCAAAGGGAACCCCCCTTTGCAACAGCTTTTGCATCAACACATTATTATCTAGCTGAACATGCCTATTATTGAGAAAGGTAATATCCCAAAGATCACGCGGTTTAATGACCCTATTGCTATACTCCCTCATCGCAAAGGCAATGATTTTGTCCACTAATATTTCATCTAAGGACTGACAGGGGATTGGCAAACCTTCTATTGGAGATTTGAACGGGTAGAAATTCATGGTGGTTTTCATGATAGGGTTTATAGTCTCATAACGACAAATGTCTATATGAATTTTCTGCTTAGCACCACCTGGCTTTGCTGCATTTTTTTCTATAGAAACTCGCCACGTCGCCGTGTCACCTTTCATCGGCTTGGGCTGCGCGACAGATATATCTAGCATGTACTTTTTTGATAATGCATCAGACACGATGTTCGCTAGCGATGAAAACTTCTCTGGCGTGAAATCCATACCGCCATTAAAGTCAAGATCTTCGCTCAATCTATTCCAGCCGTGGCACATTCTAAGACTGGTCCCCCCTATAAACGTCAAATTTTCCAAAAAGCCACTTTGGTGAAGCGCACTTATGATGTCATGATGAAATATTTCTTTTTCTATCACATTCTCGAAACCAGAGTACTCTGGATTTTGTTGCAACACACTTTGCACTATTGGCAATATCATCATTCAAGCCCTTCATTTAACATACCGACATTCCTACCTATCCGTTTTAAATCTCTTAGCGCAAGCGCTTCTCTAGCGCGATGTATGCCAGTGTCAGTGTCATACCAAATATCGTCCATTACAGCGTGAATGTTCTTTTTTGTGTGGGTAAACTCGACCGTTCCAAAAGATGTTTTAAATACACCTGAGCGCCCGTTTGTCATTGCCGTTAAATACCCCATCGTCAATTGAGATATCACCCCAAGTCTTGATAACTCGGTTTCGGCGGTAACATACACAAAATAGTCGCTTCTAATTTTTTTCGCTAAGGCTTCTAATGTTCCTTCCCCAGATGGCTTGAAAATACTAACAACATACACACCTTTACACACACGCTCTAATACACCTGCTTTAATAGCGTTATGAATAAATAACGTTAATGCATCACGAGAGCTCTTTTTAACCCAGTAAGCAATATCACTAGTGTTAAAAAATCCCGTATGGCCTTTTTGTATAGCACAGACCATCTCTTTTTGAAGCCTCAATAAATCACTTTTCACAAACAGCTCTAAGTTAACAAAACATTTATATAATAACAGTGTTTTGTTACCTTGTTAATCTGATTTTATCTTTTAGAAAGGCTGCCTGTTTACATGTGAGTGTAGTCATACCAAGTACAATACTACTGAGGTGATTTTCCACACAAAATTAATTTCTTCCAACATCATGGTTTTGCTAAATCTATAGGCGGCCTATAGCAAGCTTCCGTTACCAATGTTCGTTAATCTGCCCACATCCGCCGTGTTTGCGCTACCGCCCAGTAATGACGTGGTCAACCTTTTTCGAACACCCTGGTTAAGCAGCTTTTTCTAAGGCATGAGCAATGGGGCATATTAGATTTCGCAAAGAAACGGGCAAATTGTTTTTGATTTTCAGTACCAGAATTTTCGTTGTCGTGAACAGACTAGCTTGCAGAAAACGTATTGCAACTGACGATTGTTAATACGAGGCGACTTTGTCGTAGTCACTAATTACCAATGTTAAGCAGATAGCTTTCGAGGTGAGTAAAGTCGCCAGCATCTGCCTTTCTTAAAGCGCCAATATACGCATTTCGCTCATTTAAAACGTATTCAAGCTCGACATTTGCCCACTTTAATGGCTTTTTTTTCAGCAAAAAAATGGTGACTGTATCTGCGAAAATCCTAGAGTGGCGACCGTTACCATTGGCAAAGCAGTGAATTTGTACCAGCCGATGTTGAATGCGTGCATTAAGCATTAGAGGGGTAAAGTGATTAAACTCTACCCAGCACTTTGCGTCTTCAAGAAAGTTATGTAAATCGACAGAGATATTGACTGGATCGACCCCAATATTTACTCCGCGCTGCCTAAATGTGCCAGCCCATGTCCAAATATCACCTAATAAGCTTTCATGCAGTGCAACAACAAATTCACGGCTAAATATCTCATCCCTGGTAAGTGTATTGTGGCTGGCTACCCAAGCTTGGCCTTGTAGTATGTTTGCCGCCTCAATTTCATTCAGCTGGCTATTGGACTGGATATGCGGCAGCTTCAAACCTATAAGGTCGTCTGGCGATAGCGGTGTTGCACCGTCTGGATTATCGGTTAATAAGCTCACGCTTCGGTCTCGCCCTTATTGGTTTTCCAAAGCGCACGGCCACCTGCCTGTAGAAATTCTTTTTTTAATTCCTCAATCAGAAATGCTTTCTTTTGCGGTGTGAGCGATTGCGATTCTAGAAGCATGTTTTGAGAGTTAGTCGCTAGGCGCATTTTTGCTAATTGTTCAGCGCGCTCTTCTAGAGCCTGATTGATATCTTTTTTGGGTACCAAGGCATAGGTTAAATCACATCCTAATTGATGTGCTATTTCGGTTAACTGCTTGATGGTAATGTCACCGTCAACTTCCCTGCGCTCTAGCACGGAAATACGGTTACGACTCAGGTTCAGCTTTGAGGCTAATTGGGCACCGGACATGTCTAAGGCTTTTCGAATGCTCCGTATCCAACCCTCAGCCGGTGTTGTTGGGAGTTTTTTCAAAGCGCTTGCTGAGTTTGCAATATCCTTATATTGCTCCTTAATCATTGAGCGAACAGTGTTACTAGACTTTTTAGTATTAGATATAGGCATGTTAGAAGTGCTATTTGTAATAGAGAATTTAATATTGTAATCTAATAAGGTTACTAATACAAAATTAATGTATTCATTAAAGATTACGTATATTAAGTTAATGTAATCTTATTTTGGTATACCTAGCAGCATGAAAAATTTGCAGGGGTCAAAATTGGGTAAATGTCACCCACTTTTTTTTCTAGTCACAGTGACTAAATTTAAAGGAGATAGGTAAGGTGCTTAATCAATTCAGCGATATGGATATTATCGCTACTGAAAAAGTAGCCGACGAGATTTATAAAGAGCAACCGAATCTTTTTAGCATTCGTAATAGTGTTAAATCAGATGGGGAAAAAGCTTGAACATGTTGAAGTTATCTTGAACATTTTGATAGTTAGCTATTTGGCATTTTCATGTTGTTTTTCCTCTTTTGACTTTGCCCCGCGCGACAGCCTGCTGGCGATTGCCATCCGCGTCGGTACTCCCACTCCCGTCCAAATACACAGTAGTAATCGCGGGTACATTTTGGTCATTACCGGCATTTGCTACCGGCACAGAATTTGCACTTGCTGCTACAACAGAAATCGTATCTGCCGCGCTACTTACCGTGCTTTCTAGCTTGCGATGACCTAACAATGTCTGGACTGCCCGAAGGTTCTTTGTTTTCTTATAAATAAGCGGTGCTTTAGTTCTTCCCATCGTGTGCGTTCCATAAGCAGTAGTATCGACGCCAATGCTAGACACCCAACGTTTTACTATTTTGGAATATTGGCGCGTTGAAATATGCTCATGGTTCTTGACTCTACTACCAAAAAGATAATCGTCGCTTTAGTTTTTGGCATTATTTCAAATTGAACAGGTTTCCCCGTTTTTGTTGCACCAGCATCGCTCGTGATTGCACAGCCGCTTGAAAGAATGGATAAACCGTTTTATCACTCAAATTACCTAGACAAAACTTGCTTTGATGTACTGCTAAATGTAGTCTTTATAAGAGTAGTTCTTACATCGAGAAGCGTTACGCCTGCTCCGAGAAGAAAAAGCAAACTCCAGTGTAAACACCTTGCGGGCTCTACTAAAAGAAGGGTTTGACAGCGGTTTGAGTCAATCAACCGCCCAAGACATTAAGCATAGAGTACTCATGAAAAAAGGGTTGCTGTGAATAATTTCACCCCAATACCGCTTAACCAACCTTAAATAGGGCTGAATTCAGCAGCATTTACGGGGCTATTTTCAACAAAAAAGCGTCTAAGTGCTTGGGCATCAGTTTCTTCGGTTTTCACAAATCCGGCAAGTTGATCTAAGATTGGGTAGCCGTCGCTGCCTGCGGCATTGTAACTATTAATGCTCATTCGATATGTTTGGTTTTTATCAAATGGCTTACCGTCTATATAAACAGTAGTAAGCACGCCATTTTCGCGTTCAAAGCTCAGTTTGTGGTATTGCAAATACGCGCCTGAGCCTGGCTCAAAAGCAGTGAGTACTTCAAGGTAGTCCCATAGCGCTTGGCCATGCCAATCCATATAGCTAATTGTGTTTTTGAATGGATGCACTTGTAATACATCTTTGTAGCTAACCTCTCCTAGCGCTATACTGTTGCGCATGCCACCACCGCTGATGACACCAAAATCAGCGCCGACAACATTCATTTGTGCTTGGATGATCACTCGTGCTAAGTTAGTTTGTTGCACACGCACTTTATCCCGGTCACCCTCAAGCTTTGCATCTACATAGCCAATCGTACCTTCAATTTGCGCAGCACCTTTAGCTTGAAAGGGCATTAGAAAAGCTTTTAGCTCAGTGTCAGCGGGGATATAACTCGTGGCCAATTCTAATTTGATGGAGCCATCGGATTGTGGTTTATCAAGGTATAAATTGACCGGTAACAACTTATAATCAAGCAACGTTAACTGATCATCTGCAAACTTAAATTCAGCTTTACCCACATATTTACCCCACTCATGGGCTTGCATGATCCACGTACCGTTTTGTTGGTCTGGCTTACAACTCATTCCAGGCTTAAAATTATCGTCGTTGATGTTGCCGGAGGCCATACATACCTGTTTTTGAGAACGCCCACCAATGATCACATCCAAAGTATTGTTGGGTAAAGAACGTGCGAGCGTCACATCTCCTGGGGCATTGCTGCCGTAAGATGCATCTACATAGTGGCCCATATGCGTAACGGCAATGGTAATATCGGGCTGATATTGTTGCTCAAGTCTTTGTGTGAGTGCGGCCGTGATTTGAATCGGCTCCCTAAACTCTAAGTTATTGATATATTGTGGGTTACCTATTTTAGCGGTGTCGGTGGTGGTAAGGCCAATAACGGCGATGGTTAAATCTTGTTGCTGAAAGATTGCATATTCTTTAAACGCATTTTGCCCACTATCTTTAAAGAATATGTTGGCCGACAAAAACGGAAAATTTGCCCATGTTTGTTGTAAATCTAACACGCTAAGGGGATTGTCAAATGCGTGATTGCCAAGGGCCATTGCGTCATAACCAATCAATGACATGCCTTTAAAATCTGGCTCGGCGTATTGTAAATCAGACTCCGGCACGCCAGTATTAATATCACCGCCCGATAACAATAAGACCGCATGCCCTTGTGCCTGCGCTTGATTACGAAGTTCATCAATTAGCGTTTTACGCGCTGCCATTCCATATTCGCCTTTTTCATTGTGCCAAAAGCGACCATGGTTATCGTTAGTGTGCAGTATGGTTAGAAAGCGAACCTGTGATCCGTCAATACTTTCGTTTAGCGGCGGTGCAGTGTTACAAGCAGTAATACTAAGAGTGAAACTGACTAGCACTATAGTGGTAACAAATGCGCGCATAATATCATGTGTCCTATTGAGTTTCGCACACATGATATACCGAAATTCAGCTTTCGGCAGCTTTTAGTGTTGCTGAAGGGCTTTCTTATTGCAGCAGGATAACGCGTAGTTCAACGGGGCGTTTTTGTTGATGCAGCACTAGTTGCTGCCTGAAACTGTTGAGTAGGCAAAAAGTATGTGGCTAGCGCATTTAATTTAGCCATAATAGCTTCATACTGCTTGGTGTCTACTAACTCAAAAATAATCGGCGTGAGTATTTTAATAACTCTGAAGCAGTGTATACGCCAATGTTCAGACATAAGAAGGTCACACATGGTTTCTTCTAGGGTACGTAGAAGCCTGAAATATACTTTTTCCCTTGCTGCAGGTGTTTGACACTGTTGCGCAGCCTGCAAGCCTGAATTGAAATAACAGTTTATAATATCGAGTGTTTGGTGGTGGTTTTGTGCTCGTATTGCTCGCTCGTAGCAGGCAAGTTGGTATAAATACATGCTCATTTCCTAACCTTAATGATAATCGTTAGCATTAAGGTTAGGGGGTATTAGATTCGACGTCAAGTGTAAATTTTGTTTACGTGTACCTTACATATCTAATAGAAGTCATAAAGGCCTGTAAATACGCTAAATGCTATCACGCTACAAATGACTATCACGGTATATGAGAGCCATTTACCGGCACATATACTCGATATCACCTTGTGCCAAACGGTCCGCCTGGCACAAGTTTTTAACCGATTAGATCTATTTCAATATAGTTATTGCTTCATTAGCAGTTGTTAGTTTTCCCTAGTGCGTTTTGCGGCATCTTCCACGATGCCTTTTTTTCTTCTAGTAAAATGTGTAAGTTGACAATAAGTGCTAATTTGTTGTTTCGAAGCTCATAATTATTCTTGCGGCAAAAATCCATCTATAGATAAATAACGCTCACCGGTATCATAATTAAACCCTAGCACCTGTGCCCCTTGCGCTAGCGTAGGTAGCACTTGGCTAATAGCCGCTAGCGTTGCACCCGATGAAATACCGACTAACACGCCTTCTTCTGCTGCGGAGCGTCTTGCCATATCTTTTGCATCGTCAGCATCGACTTTAATAGTGCCGTCTAAAAGTGTAATGTCTAAATTTTTAGGAATAAAACCTGCACCAATACCTTGAATAGGATGTGGGCTAGGATCGCCACCTGAAATTACAGGTGATGCTGATGGCTCTACCGCAAATATTTTTAGTTGTGGCCATACTTTTTTAAGCGCTCGCGCGCAACCCGTAATGTGCCCGCCTGTGCCTACGCCTGTCACAATTGCATCTAAACCATCGGGGAAATCGGCAAGAATTTCTTGTGCGGTATGATCAACATGCACATCTATGTTGGCTGGGTTTTCAAACTGTCGCGGCATCCACGAGTTTGGAGTCTCAGCCACTAACATTTCTGCTTTAGCAATTGCACCGTTCATGCCCTTTTCCTTTGGTGTTAATGCAAATGTTGCGCCGTAGGCTAACATTAAGCGACGGCGTTCTACCGACATGCTTTCTGGCATTACCAATATTAATTTATAGCCTTTTACTGCCGCTACCATCGCCAGACCCACACCGGTGTTACCCGAGGTTGCCTCGATAATAGTTGAACCGGGCTTTAATAAGCCGCTTTTTTCTGCAGCTTCAATCATTGACAAAGCAATACGATCTTTGATTGAACCACCTGGGTTTGATCGCTCACTTTTAATCCACACGTTTTGCTTATCTCCAAACAAACGTTGAACTTTAATATGCGGGGTATTACCAATAGTCTCTAAAACTGACTGCACTTTCATAACTTGTTATCCAATTATTATATTTAAAAATAGAATGGTATTAACTCTAAAGCCACACTGACGACAAAACAAGTACCTTTTTATTCATAAATAATATATGCAAGTACAATATTGCTAAAAACTTACCCAGGACAAAAGCGCAGGACAAAAGCGCAGGACAAAAGCGCAGGACAAAAGCAAATTCATCTAACGAGACCTTGAAAGATTGTTCAAGGCAGTCTAGTGATTGGCTATTGCAATTGGCATTTGACAAGAATATAGCTTTGGATCGATACTGGTTTAGCTGTTTTAGATATTATACGGCACGACATGGAGTGGGGGTCGCTACCTTTTCGCACTTGGGAGGATGAACATGAACATGAACGTCACACAGAAACTGATCCAATCGCATCTGATGCACGGTGATATGAAACCGAACGAGGAGATTGGTATCCGCATTGACCAGACTCTGACGCAGGACGCTACCGGCACGCTAGTTATGCTTGAGCTGGAGGCAATGGGCCTGGACCGAGTGAAAACTGAGGTGAGCGTCCAGTATGTTGATCACAACATCATTCAAGAGGACTTCAAAAACCCCGACGACCACCTTTTTCTGCGCAGCGCATGTCAGCGATTTGGCGTCTGGTACTCGCGGCCTGGAAACGGGGTGAGTCATCCCTGCCACCAAGAAAATTTCGGTAAGCCAGGCAAGACGCTGCTTGGCTCTGACAGTCACACCCCGGCGGCCGGCGCTATTGGCATGCTTTCTATTGGCGCTGGCGGGCTAGAAGTGGCGCTAGCAATGGCGGGTGAACCGTTCTTTACACGTATGCCTTTGGTCTGGGGAGTGAAGCTTACCGGCATCTTGGCGGACTGGGTGAGCGCCAAGGACGTGATCCTAGAGATGTTACGCCGCCACGGCGTGGAAGGAGGTCATGGCCGGATCATCGAATATTATGGACCAGGGCTAGACACATTAAGTGCGATGGATCGGCACGTGATCGCCAACATGGGTGCCGAGCTTGGCGCGACCAGTACGGTTTTCCCATCCGATCAGGAGGTGCGCCGTTTCTTACGCGCCTGGCAGCGCGAAGAAGATTGGATCGAATTAGTTGCCGATAAGGGCGCGACCTACGATGTATATGAAGAGATCGATCTGGCCAGCTTGGTGCCGCTGATCGCTATGCCGTCCAGCCCGGGCAACGTGCGTCCGGTTAGCGAAGTAGCGGGGGAGCAGATCTATCAAACATACATTGGTTCGTCAGCTAATCCCGGCTATCGTGACTTAGCTGTTTCCGCTATGATGGTAAAGGGTCGGCAGGTGAATGACCGAGTTTCGTTCGATATTAACCCCACCTCTCGCGCGCAGCTTGAAACCTTGGTGCGTGATGGACACGTAGCTCATCTATTGCACGCTGGTGCACGGCTTCATCAGGCTGGCTGCAATGGCTGCATTGGCATGGGTCAGGCGCCGGCTAGCAATGAACTTTCTTTGCGTACAGTGCCGCGCAACTTTCCCGGTCGTTCCGGTACGCGCGAGGACAAGGTTTGTCTGGTCAGCCCAGAGACCGCCACGGCGTCTGCGCTCACCGGCGTGATCACCGATCCACGCACACTTGGCATCCCTTATCCTCGAATTGCAGACCCAGATGATCCTATTATCAACCGCGCGATGTTTATGCCGCCGTTGCCGCTTGAGGAGGCGCAGCAAGTAGCCCTTGTGAAGGGCCCTAACATTGCTTCGCTGCCGAACTTTGAGCCACTGCCTGATGAGATTGAAGTGCCGGTGATACTTAAGACAGCGAACGACGTGTCTACCGATGAGATAATGCCGCCAGGGTTGCGCGTGCTGCCGTTTCGGAGCAACATTCCCATGATTGCTGAGTTCTCCTTCGACAGAATTGATCCTACCTACGCCGAGCGAGCCAAGCAGATGCCGGGTCACGTTGTGGTGGGAGGAAGTAATTACGGACAAGGTTCGAGCCGTGAGCATGCCGCACTAGGCCCGCAGTATCTTGGGCTGCGCGCTGTCTTGACTAAGGGCTTTGCACGAATACACGCGCAAAACCTAATCAACTTCGGCGTGTTACCGCTGATCTTCACCGAGTTTGCTGATTACGATGCGATTCAGGCCGGCGACGTGCTGCGCCTGACTGACCTTCGGCGCGTGCTATCTGAGGGGGGTGAACTGGTGGTCGAAAACGTCACTCAGCAGCACACGTTTCAGGTGCGTCATGACATGTCACCGCGACAAGTACAGTTCTTGCTTAGTGGCGGATTAATTAGCTGGATGAAAGAGCGCCTCTCACGACAGTAGGAAAATAATCAACGCGAACCGATTGTTGGATCCGCACTGGGTTTGCCAAAAAATGAATCCTCTTTAAAGTAGTAGTCTGCGTAAATTGCGAGCCGCGCGCTTATAATTGCACGGCTCGCGCTTATTCTATGGTTTAAAAAAACCGCTATTACTAAGTTTATAAGCAGAACCTGAGAACTTACGCATGTTTTCATCTTCGCCCACAACAAGGTCATTACGACCATTCACATAGCCTTTTGTCTTGCAGTCAGACAAGTCTGATCTACCCGTACTCTCAATGTTTTTCAATATCAAAGATGTCGTCTTATTTACTGATGAAAAAGTGTGCATTTTGTTATGCGCATGTCGCCTATTATGGACTATTTTGTTAATGAATAATTAACGTAAATATTTATTTACGGAGCAGCGCGAAACTCGCGTAACATAAGGGTCACAATGCATATCCTACGCGTAATTAAGTTACAATATAGTAGTTGTTATGACTGATAGAAACGTTTTAAAACGCCTATTAAATTTGTTATTAAAGGGGTAATTACCATGAGCCAAATACTTGAATATTCATTCAAAAAAGAAGTCGCAGATCCGCTTAGTAAACATCATATGCCGGCTGGCACCTCTGATCGATTCGCCTTTCGCTTAACTAAGTTATTACGTTTTTTTGCCGACCATTTTTTTGCGAAACGCTACGGGCATCGTGCCGTTGTACTTGAAACCGTAGCAGCTGTGCCTGGCATGGTTGCTGGCATGGTCCGCCATATGCGCTCATTGCGTCGAATGAAAGACGACAGAGAAGCGATTCATACATTGCTTGAAGAAGCTGAAAATGAGCGCATGCATTTGATGACCTTTATAAAAATTGCCCAGCCCAGCTTATTTGAGCGGTGGTTGATTATACTTGCACAAGGGTTTTTCTTTGCTAGTTTTTTCATTTTATACGTAGTTTCTGGCCGAACCGCGCATAGGCTAGTAGGGTATTTCGAAGAAGAAGCGGTATATAGCTATACCGAATATTTAGCTGCAGTAGACAGTGGTCTATTGGAAAACGTGCCGGCTCCTGATATTGCTATCGACTATTGGAATTTGCCGAAAGACGCAAGACTTCGCGACGTTATTATTGTGGTTAGACAAGATGAAGCTGGCCACAGAGACGCAAATCATCAATTTGCTAATAATTATGATCAGGAGTCCTAAATTCGGTTCAGGCTCACCCTTAATCTAGATTACTCGCCCAATTATACAAAACCTCATTCAAGCTCGAAAAGTTGAGGTTTTCTTTTGTAGATAGGCAACACCCCCATATTCAAAATAGTCCTTACAAAGTTGGTAGATAATAGTCTCATTTGCCGCGCTAACTGTATCTGTTATTTACCCTTGCTTTACTTGTATATGGTCTCAAGTATACTCATCGGCAATTATCTAGTGCAACAAGCGGTCAAGTTTGAAAATGAAGACTTTACAAAAATCACTAAGGGTATTCATGATTGCGTCAACAGTAATTAAACAGGCGTAAAATGTTTAAAGAAGTGCTTGCGTTTGTCGCCAAAATGCGAAGATATTTGTTTAACTCGGGCTGGATAATGCTCGAGAAGATCCTCTCCCTTGGTATAACCTTTTTAGTTACCCTGCTAGTCGCTCGTTATTTGGGGCCTTCACAGTTCGGTCTACTGGCGTATGCTATGTCGTTAACGGCCCTGTTTGGTGTGGCCGGGCATGCGGGTCTCAGCGGTTTGGTTATGCGCGAGTTAGTGCGTAATCCCGATAAAATCCATGAAGTTTTGGGCACCAGCCTAGTGATGAAGGCAATTGGCTATTTAGTGGGTATAGCGTTAGTGCTAATATTTACGTTTAGTACTGAAGAGCTGGGTAGCGACGGGTTTTATATACTCATTATTTTATCGTTTACAATGCTACTTAAACCCTTTGATGTTATCGATTTTTGGTTTACCTCACAGCTTAAGTCTAAATTCAATACTTACGCTAAAGTAAGCGCCATGCTCATTGTTGCTGGATTAAAAGTATTATTTGTATATATGGGTGCGCATATTCTTTATTTTGCGCTGGCCAATACATTGCAAGTTGTGCTTGCATCTGTGTTACTCATCGTTTTGTATCAACATAAAAGTAAGCTGTCGCTTTTCAGTTGGCAAGCATCTAGGAAACGCGCCCAACAGCTGTTTTCTGAGGGTTGGATGGTATTTCTTGGCTCTATTTTTGCGATAATTTACCTTAAAACCGATCAGGTAATGTTGAAGTGGCTCGTTGGCACCGAAGAAGTGGGTATTTACGCCGTTGCCGCGATCTTGTCTGAAGCTTGGTATTTTGTGCCGGTTGCAATTGTGACATCGTTTTTTCCAAAGCTCATTAATATGCAAAAACAGAACGACCCACGCTATGCGCCCTCAATGCAGCAGCTGTATGACGTTTTGTTTCTAATTGCAGTGTCCATCGCAATTTTAGTCACCTTGTTCGCTGGGCCAATCATTAGTAGTCTGTTTGGAAGTGATTATGCAGGCTCTGCAGATATCTTAATTATTCATATATGGGCAGGCTTATTCATATTTATGCGCGCGGCTTTTAGCAAGTGGATACTGATTGAAAAGCTCGTTGTATTTTCGCTGGTAACCCAAGGCTTAGGCGCTTTTGTGAATGTGGGCTTGAATTTATATCTTATTCCTCGTTTTGGTGGCGAAGGCGCGGCGTACGCGACTATAATTTCGTACGCGGTAGCGTCTTACTTTAGCCTTTGTGTGCATCAAAAAACGCGACCTGCGTTTTTTATGATGAGCAAAGCGATGGTTTCCCCAATTCGTTTGCTGCTAAACATGGCTAAATAAAGAACTTGTAATGTCGATAAATGACTTGCTAAGTATTATAGGGCAAGTAAAATGCTGAGTAATGCGCCGCCGGTTTACCCCCGTGGCGGCACTTACATTTTTGCATGGAAAATAACACAGGTGTATATGAATAAAATAAGAGTTGTGCGGGGCTTTACCCTCGTTGAGCTTCTCATCGTTATGCTAATTCTAGGCTTGCTAGCCTCGTTAATAGCGCCGCAAATGTTTGGCAGAGTTGATTCATCAAGAGTGCAAACCGCAGAAACGCAAATGCGAATGCTTGAAACCGCTTTAAACACATTTCGAATCGATACCGGCAGATTTCCCGAAAACCTTGCAGAGCTTCGCGCAAGCGAGCATTCAATGTGGAACGGTCCCTACCTGCCGCGAGAAGTGCCAATGGATCCTTGGGGCAACGCTTATGTTTACCGAGTGCCAGGCGAAGATGGAAGACCGTTTGCACTCATGTCATTAGGCCCTGAAGGGCAAGAAGCCAGTGAAGACGTTATCCGAAACTAACGACAAGCGCACTTGACAGGAGTGAGATGGAAAGTTTATTACGCAATGATTTTGCAATCGCTGAAGATGAATTACGCAAAGCCGTTCTTTATCAGGAGCGTAATGGTGGTAATTTAGAAAAAATATTAGTGAGCTTGGGCGCGTTATCTTCTGAGCAACTCCCCCATATTTATAGCAAGGTTTTTGCGCTGCCATTTTACGAAGACGCGCAAGCAAGTGAAGAGCTTTGGGGATCACTTAGCAAAGAGCTGCAGTCATCATTGCTTGCCCATAATATCTTACCTTTACACAATACCGATAAAAAGCTAACGCTGTTGGTGCAAGACCCGACCATGCCGGCTTTAAATGAGCTCTTAATTCGCTTACCTAAGCTCTTGTCACAGGCCGATGTACCCGTGAATGAGCTGCAGGTCAGTTTGGCCTCTGAAGTTGTATTTGAACGCATTAAAAAACAGCTGCAGGCGCACGCGCCGGTTTCAAACACCTCTGGGCTAAGTGTATTTGAAGAAGATCGCTTGCGTGAAATGGCGTCAGAAGCGCCCACGGTAAACCTGCTAAACACCCTCATTTCGCGTGGCCTAAGGCGACGAGCTTCCGACATGCACATTGAACCAAGCAGCGGTAGAGGCCGAGTGCGCTACCGTATTGATGGGGTTTTGCATGAAACCGACTCAATCCCCATACTCATGGTATTGCCAATCGTTACCCGTTTAAAATTACTGGCAAGCATGGATATAGCAGAAAAACGCCGCCCCCAAGATGGCAAAATTGAATTAAGAGTAGACGGTAAAGATGTAAACATTCGCGTTTCGGCATTGCCCGTATCTGGCGGTGAAAGCGTTGTAATGCGATTCTTATTACAAGAATCGTTAGAGTACGATGTTGCCAAACTGGGCATTGAGGCCGATATTGAAGCCGATTTAATGCTCGACATTGCCTCCACCTCCGGTGTGGTATTACTTACCGGCCCTACTGGCTCGGGCAAAACGACCACTTTGTATTCCTTTTTATCGCGCCGCAACGAATCTGGCATCAAGATCATTACTATTGAAGATCCGGTAGAGTACCAACTTGAAGGGATCAATCAGGTGCAAGTACAATCCGATATTGGGTATACCTTTGCCGGCGCTTTAAGAGCCGTTGTTCGCCAAGATCCTGATGTCATCATGGTAGGTGAAATACGCGATTTTGAAACCGCCTCCATTGCATTGCAGTCGGCGCTTACTGGTCACTTAGTATTTTCAACACTGCATACCAACGATGCCCCAAGTGCATATACTCGACTGCTCGATTTAGGCGTAGAGCCGTTTTTATTGAGCGCCGCCGTAAAATCCATTGTGGCACAGCGCTTAGTACGTCAATTGTGCCCACACTGCGCCCAGCTTGATGAAACTGCAGCAGACATAGTCAAAAATTTACAAATGAGCTGGCTTTCAACATTATTACAAGAGCAACCCACTTATAAAAAAGCAGTAGGCTGCGAACATTGTGCAAATACCGGTTACAATGGCCGTATAGCCGCCATTGAATACATGCGCTGTGATGACGATCTGCGGGCTTTGCTTGGTAATAAGAATTTTCTGATAGAAGCGCGCCAGCTGAATAAGAGTAAAGGCAGAAGAACGCTGTTAGAAGATGGCGTTTTAAAAGCGATGAAAGGCATAACTACTATAGACGAAGTGGTTAGAGTGGCCGGATAGTGAATCAATTTCGTTACGTAGCGTACAATAAATCGGGCGTTAGGCAAGAATCGTTGATTAATGCGATGAATATTGCTGAGGCCCGAAAGCGACTTGAATCTGATGGTCTTTTGTTGGTTTCTCTTGCTATTCGCAACAACGACAGCTTCAGTATAAGTATGCCTGGCGGCAGTACGCTCAATACAAAAGATGTCGAATTTTTCACCGCTGAAATGGCGCTTTTGCTCCACAGCGGTCTTAAAGTCGACAGAGGCCTAACCATTTTGCGTAATAACGTGGAAAAGCCAGCGCTGCAGAATTTACTTGATTCAGTTTATCAAGACGTAAAACAAGGCCTTACCTTATCCTCCTCCCTGGCAAAATTTTCTATATTTGATGCACTTTATATCGGCCTGCTGCGCATTGCAGAAGAAACCGGAGAGCTAGCAACAACCTTTGAGCGCCTTGCTTCCGAACTAAAATATCAGCTTGAGTTAGCCAATAAAGTGAAGCAGGCTTTAATTTATCCGAGCGTTATTCTTGCCGTGTGTGTACTGGCTTTGGTCTTTATTTTTAATTTCGTTGTACCAAATCTTACCTCATTATTCAGTGCGCAAGATGATTTGCCTTTATATACAGTTGCCTTACTCAACGTGAGCCAGTTTATGCAAGATTTTCAACTTTACTTGCTTGTTTTGTTTCTTGGCGCCGGTTTTTTACTGTACCAGCAGCGCAATAGCGCTTGGGTTGAGCGCTTAGTTGACACTATGCGCGATCGCCTGCCGGTGGTGTCAAGCGCAAATTTGTTAGTTGAGCGTATTCGCTTTAACGCCGCCCTTGCCACCATGCTTTCGTCAGGCGTGGCCATAGATCGCGCGCTAAAGCTTGCGCAAGGAACGTTGCGCAGTAAATCTTTGCGTCATGAAGTGGGTGTTGCCTGCGAAAGTGTTCAGCGCGGCGAAGGCTTAGCGCAAAGTATGAGTGAAACCCGAATATACCCCCCCTATTACGCGTCGTTATTGAGCATTGGCGAAGAAAGCGGCAAATTAGAGCGCGTATTCACCGAAATAGCCGACCGTTCACGCACCGATTTCTATAACTGGGTTACTCGGTTCACCACCTTATTAGAGCCCATTTTAATTTTAGTGATGGGCACAATAGTGGGCACTGTGGTAGTTATCATGATGCTGAGCATTTCTGCTATCACCAACGTGGACTTTTAAGTCGTGGCTAGCGTGCTTACATTAGGATCAAAGCCAAGGCATTTAAATGTCAGGCGTGTGGCAGGATTTACCTTAGTTGAATTACTGGTTGTATTGGCAATATTAGGCATAGCGCTAAGCTTAGTAGGGCCTTTTACTATTAATCAACTCGACAAGGTAAAGCGCGCACAAGAGCGTGAAGAAATAAGGCTGCTGCTCAATGAATGGCAGTTTAGGGCGTTTAATCAGCGCCGCACGATTCAGCTAGGGTTTTCGGGTAGCCAGTTATTAGTGAGTCGCGGTAGCGCTATTAATCGACCTCAGGTAGAGCTTGAAAGCCAAATAGCAAGCTATGAGTTCGCTTTTAGTCAGTTTCCGTCACAGTCGATAATTGTGAACGCCCATGGTTATGCAAATTATGATCAACTACAGCTTTTACAGGGCGAGCGAGAATTTACCCTTAACATTGTGAACACTGGCCTTATTACCGGCAGTAAGGCAAATGCTACAGCTGGGTTTGGGGCTAGTGTTAATGCAACTGACTAGTCAAAATATACGCGCATTCAAAAAAAACCAAGGCTTCACGCTTGTGGAAGTGTTAGTGGCTGGCCTGATCCTTTTTCTCACGTTAGGGGCAGGGCTACGAGCATATGAGGTGGCCATGAATGGCAGCTATCGCGCCGCCCAGCATTTAAAAATGCTGCAGGTAACTGAGTTTGTGCAAGCGCACATTCACAAAGCCATTAACGATGAAGTGCAAGACGCCGAGCAAACAGGGCGACAAATTAATGAACTTGCCGGTCAAACTAACTTAATGGAGGTTGCCATTAATTGGCAAGCGGTGCTTTTTGAGCGCGGTTCGCCGCCGCGCCGGTATGACGAAAATATTGGCGCTGAAGCAGATTTCGAACCTCGCTTTTTCAAGTTTCAAGTAACGTTACGCTTAACTTTAAATAAGCGCGCGCAAAGTTTTACGTATACTGAGTTAGCGTGGTTTAAACAATTAAAAGTAGCCCAGTCGTGAACACAATAATCGACGGTTCTAGGGCATTGGCCCCAAAAAACAAAGCGCATGGCTTTACCCTAGTTGAAGTATTGCTTACCATGGCTATTTTGAGCATGCTCATGCTCACAGCAACTTATGCCTATAACTACATTACCCAAAATTGGAAACGCAACCAGCAGCTGTATGAAAGTGAGTTAGCGCAGTATAAAAGCGCCACTTTGGTATATCGCGCAGTGGCTCATACTCAGCCCAAAATAGTAAAAGGGGAAGGCACTGCAAGTTTGCAAGGCGCAAGCTCACGCACAGGTTTTTATTTTTTAGGGCGTGATAATGGATTTACCGCTTACACTCACTCAGCCGCCCAAGATCCGGCTTACCCCGCCGTTTATCGCTTATTTCGCGAGCAGAGTGAAAACGGCCAGTTCAGTTTAATTTATGAAGAGGCAATGTTAAATGACGTGCTTCTTTTACGCGCTCAGCAAAATCTTCCATTTTCTTTTCGCCTAACGGTGGCAACTGAGCTAAACAGCCTAAACTTTGAATATTACGGCTGGGCGTCAGCAACCATAAGAATGAATGCCAATCCTGAAGTAGGTACGCAGCTGTTTACGCCCGAGTGGTTCAAACAATACGATGGTATGGAAAGAGTTCAACACCCCCTTGTGGTCCAAGTCAGGATTGAAGATTTTCTGTGGCCAATACCAGTGCTTGATTTGTCATCTGAACTTCTCAACAGACGCTTTGTTGGCGAAGAATAAATGACTCAGCAGACTAAAAAACATAAGGGCCTAGCCTTAGTACAAGTGCTCTTACTCGTGGCCATGCTATCAATACTGTTACTGCTTATGACAGCGAATACCCAGCAACAGCAAAAGCAGGTTATTGCCTTACAAGCGCAGCTTGACCAGCATTTTCGTTTGTATTCTACAGGCAATGATATGGTGTATAGCTTGCTTACGCATAGTTGGAATAGATCTGCACAAGCTAGCGCGAGCGGTTCTACTATAGTGCAAAGCGCTGCCAATAAGAGCGGCGGCGTAAATGCTTGGCACGAGCATTGGAATTTTTATGCATCTTCGTTTGCGCTTAACGATTACTCAGCGCGGATCACAAATTTGAATAGCTTAGTTAGCATACAAACCGCAGGCAGGCCCATGGTTTTATTGCTAAAACATTTAGGTTACGCTGAGGCTGAGGCAGTAAGTTTGGCAAATCAGGTACCGACACCATTTGCCACAACCAGTAGCTTTGGGCCTATGCAACTGCCTTCGGAGCAATCGCAGCAAGAAGATTTTTTGCCGCTGCAGCATATCCATGAATTATCACTGCTCCCGGGCTGGGATAAAGAATTAATGCAGCGCGTCACCCCTTATGTTACTACCTACAGCTCACGACTTTTGAACGAAGCCTATATGCCCAATACCATGCTGGAAATGATGGTAACTAAATCTCAGGCTGATATAATCCGGCTAATGCGTGCTGAAGGTAGCTTTAATAGTATACAATTTGAAGCCGTGACTGAATTGTTGGCAGATGAGCTGCGCAGTTTTTTTGTTGGCCCCGATTTTCGCATTGAGGTTTGGCACAACAGCTCTCCCGATTTTGTAAGAGTGCTTGAAGCACGATTATTGCCTTATCAACCCACTGCTGTTGAATTTCGTTATCAAGGTTGGGGCTATTAATAAGTTAAGTGAGCGCCGTTGTAAAGCGCCAAAAAGGATTTACTAGCTAGCGCTTTAGCAAACCAACAAACCAACAAATAACAATAAGTGACCACAGGAACACGAATGATTGGCAAGCGAATGGATAAAAAAGTAGCGGATGGGGCTAAGCGCTTAGCGCTTAGCGCTGCGGTTTACTTTAGTGGCCAAGAACAAGTCCGCTTAGATGCTAGCCCTTGCAATGTGGCCAAGCCCTGGCTACTTATTCTGGCTAAGTCTTGTTATCAAGAAGAGATTGAGTCGTTCCCCATTAAATCAGCCAGTGAGTTAAAGCAATTACTCGAGTTGCAGCGCCCTAAAGACGCTCTTACCCGTTATTTCATTGGCCCTTACATTAATAATCAGCGGCTAGTGTACAGGATTTTTATTGACCCCAACTACGCCGTTCAAGCAAGTGCTGCGCGCCTGCTGGTGCCAGAAACGGTTTTGCTGGGTGAGTTTGCACCATTAGGTTTCACCAGTATAAGCTTGTATGCAACACAAACGGTTATTTCGGCACAGCATTTGTGGTACTACAAAGGACCAAAGCAGGGCTTGTCGGTGTTGCAAGGTGGCTTGGTGCAAACTGAAGACGCAGCGCGCGTAATGCTTGGGGTTAGCAGCGCCGCGCCCACTCAGCAGTGGCATTTTTCGCAGTATCTTAATGTTATCAGTGAAAATTGGTGGCGTTTACCATTGGGCTGGTGGCTGGCCGCACGTAATGTGCAAGAACATAAAGAGCCTTTACCTTGGCCTAAATTATTCGGTGCTGGCATCGTAATTTCGATTGTCTATGGGCTTGCTTCTTCTAGCTATCTGCACTTTGCAAATGAATGGCGCGCAAAGCAGTTGGTGAATATGAGCAATGATGTTACCCAGCGACTAGGGGAGCGTGAAAGCTTTGATGGTAACCTTAGCAAATTAAGCGCCTTAAAAAAGGCTGGTGAAATTGAAGCTCAGCAGCTACACGCATGGAATATCATTGCTTTTTTAAATATAAACGACATTGATATAAACCAAATAAGTGCGAATAACGAGTATTTAGAGTTTAGTGGTGAAACTAACAGCGCCACTGACTTAGTAACCCAACTTAATAGTTTAGCCGGCGTAGCGCGAATCGAATTTATTTCACCGGTAAGAAGAGGGCGCGCCGGAGAAACCTTTCGTTTACGTATTCAATTGGTAGCAAATTAATATGGCAAAGACAGCGGTTAGCAGTAACCAAAAAAAACTGCTTATTTCATTATTAGCAGTGCTGGCTGTAATGCGTTTTTTTGGTGTGCCGTTTATAGCTAAGCAAACCGAGCAAATTACGCAGCTAAATCTTACTTCACAGCAGCTCGAGCGCGCTACTCGTTTGTTAGAAAACGATATCAGCGAAGAGCGTGTTAGGCAAGTTAGCGAGAGTTTGCAAGCCAACGAGAGCGAGTTTCTTCAGCACCTAGAAGCAAATACATTTCGTTTGCAGGCGCAAACTGCTATACAGCAAGCCGCCGCCGTTTATTCCACGCAGCTTGAGTTATTTGACTGGTTAAGCAGTGAACAGCGCCAGCAAGGATATTTACAAGTACATCAAGCGCGTATTGTGCTGCAGGGTACTTCGCAAAACGTCGCGCAAGCGCAGCTTGCTATTCAACAGCAGGTGCGCGGTTTAAAAGTATTAGAGTTTGCCTTGCGCGAACAACGTGCAAGGGCTAGGCGCGAAGGCTCAGCTAGCTTAACAATGTTAATTGAAATGACAGGGGTGCGAAGATAATGCGTTTACATGTAGCCCAATACACCCGCCTGCCTTTTATCATTGTTGTTGGGGTTTTGTTATTGGTTTTTTTCGTTGACTTTATGCAGCGTGTTTGGCGCCCGCTAAACCCGCAAGAAGCGAATATTTCCCAGTTTTCTGAAAATGCTACGCAAGTAGAAACCGCCTTTAAACAGCCTGCCTACCTAGCGCAATGGCTGCAAGGCAATGAGCAAGAGCAAGACCAAGCTGACGTTATTACCAATAACGACAGTGAATTAGCCGCAGAAGTTGTGGCTATGCCGGGTAGCACAGCGCTTAATAATGAAAATGTGCGAATTCGCGCTATTTTTATAAGTGGTAATAAAGGTGGCAGTAAAGGCGGCAGTAACATCACAAATAATACAAAATCTAAAGCGGTCGCTGTCGCCGAAGTGCAAAATACTGAAACAGGCGAAGTAAGCAGGGTGCTATTGCGCACTGCCGATACTATTTCGGCTTGGAAAGTCAGCCTAATTGAAGTTAACCAAGTGCTGCTAACTAAAAACAACGCGGCAGAAGATGCTGCAGGTGCGCCGCAAATTGCACTATACGTTTTTGAACCAATAGCTAGCGCGCACAAAACTGACGAGCCAACAAACAATGGGCTTACACATAATAAAAAATCTGGCTCTGGAGAATGAAAGTGGTGTTACCAACAATTAAATTACAGCGAGTAATAAAAGCAGCGGCGGTTATTAGTGTGTTAGCCGCTCTTGCGGGATGCGCGCAAACACCGCGCCAATACACTGTAGACCCATCACGTATGGCAAGCGACGAACGCTTTGATAATCAACAGTCAGATGTGGGCACCACTACCCCCCTAGAGCGCGCAGAGGCAGGCATTAAACGTTTAACCCCGCTAGTGCTTGAAGAGCGAGAACTACAGCAGCACGAAAATGCCGCGCAATTTTTTTCTGATAACGATCAGCAGCAGGTTTCAGCCGATGAACTCGCGGTTAGCGACTTTGTGCAAACAATCTTGGGCGATGTGCTAGCAGTCAATTATATTATTACCGATGAAGCGCGGCGAGTAGGCGGCAGCGTTACCCTAAATGTTGCTGAACCAGTATCGTCACGCCGTTTATTTGTACTGGCGTCAGAATTGTTAGATGAGCGAGGGCTTAGCCTCACGCGCCGTGATAACGTATTTTATGTTACCCAAAAAGAAAACAACAGCCGCGGCGGCGCCATTATCGGTCGCGGCCGTGAGCGCGCAGACGTGCCCGATACTGTGCTGCCGGTATTACAAATTATTCCACTACGCTACGGCATAACCCTTAGCATTGAGCGTACCTTGCGTAGTTTAAGCAGTGCTGTTATCACCCCTGATTTTGATCAAAACGCACTATTTGTGCAAGGGCCACGCAATGAAGTGTTGCGCGTAATCGATTTAGTTAATCTACTCGATGTGCGCGCGCATCGAGGGAAATTTGTGGGCTTGCTACAGCTTACTTACATAACAACTAAGGAATTTACCGAAAAAGCCAGCCAGTTACTCGCCGCCGAGGGTATTCGGGCTTCTACATCGGCTTCAGGAGGCAATGCACTGCTAATGGTGCCAATTGACCAAGTCGGCGCAGTGGCGCTATTTGCGGGCGAAGATTTTATACTGCAGCGCGTTGAGTATTGGGCAAAGCAAATTGATAGGCCAACGCAAGGTGCTGAAAAACGCTACTATATTTATCATCCGCAATACGCCCGTGCATCAGACTTAGGGGCATCTATAGCGCCACTACTTAGTGGAGATGCTGGCGCAAATGCAAACCAAAGCCGCGATACTCAATCAGCCCAAGGGGGCCAGCAGTTGGTAGCAGGCTCACAACCGCGCAGTGGGCAGGGCAATAATCAGGGCCCTCAGGTTGTTAATGTAGTAAGTGAGGATTTGCGCATGACCGTAGACGAACGTTCAAACAGCATAATATTTTTTACTTCAGGCCAAACCTACGCATCATTACTCCCTATAATTCAACGACTCGATATAATGCCAAAACAAATTTTACTAGACGCGACTATTGCAGAAGTGACGCTTACCGATGAATTTGCCTTAGGCTTCGAATTTGCCTTTCGAAGCGGGCGCTTAACGGGCGGAACATTGGGCCGATTAGGCCTACCAGGCGGTGGTGTTGGCCTGAATTGGTCTGACGGCATAGGCGATATTTTAGCTAGTCTTTCGGCCAGTACGAATTTAGTTAATGTGCTGTCAAACCCTACTTTAGTGGTGCGCGATGGGGTGTCAGCAAATATTAGTGTGGGCAATGATATTCCAACCGTTGGTGCTACGGTATCCGATCCTATTCAAGGCGACAGGCAAACCACCGTAGTTAATTATCGTAAAACGGGCGTTGACTTAACGGTAACCCCCACTATTAATGCCAGGGGCTTAGTGATATTGAAAATTGAGCAGCAAATATCGAATGAATCAGAGGGTGGATCGAATATTGCCGGTTCCCCTTCTATTTTTGAGCGCTCAATTAGAACAGAAGTATTAGCGCAAAGTGGGCAAACCGTCTTACTAGGCGGCTTGATTTCTGAAAACACGACCAACAATAATGCGAGGGTGCCCGGCCTTGCCAGTTTGCCCTTAGTGGGACACTTATTTAAGAGCCGCAGTGAGTCTAAAGTGAAAACTGAGTTGGTTATTTTTATAACCCCACGGGTAATTGAAAGAGCAGATCAATGGACCGAGATACGTGCACGCATCTCTGAAGGCTTAATAAACCTAAAGATTGCCGAATAATGGTCGATAAAAAAGGGTAACAGAAAAGGAAGTGTAACGACAAGATTTACCCACCGGCTTCTGTATCATAAGAAGGTGCTGTTGGCATAGCATCTATTAGAGCGCCAGAAATTTGATAGTGTGAACTTATGGACCGAAACGCGCGCGTGCACAACTGAAGGCTTAAGCAAGCTAAAAACTGCACAACAAGCGCCTTAAACATCAGCAACATAAATGCAGGTAGTGTTACAGCAGTTTTCGGCTTACATACATGGTAAATGAGCGTGATGTTTGTGAAATAAACAAGGAGTTAAAAAATACCTCTTATTTACCGCTGGTACCAAACATTAACTTGATAAACAGTCAACTGTACGTTACTGTCTACTTAGCTTGATCTGTAACTTCAGATACCAACTGAGATCTGCAAGTTAATATTGAGTTAAAAAACACTTGACAATAACTGCTATTAATATTTAAACTTCACATGAAGTCGCTTAAGTGCCGGCTTAGGTGCATAATAAAAATCTACTATGGATATTGATCGTATCACTATTCTAGTCTCATGAAACTTAAAGGAAATAAAAAAATGTTGAAAAAAACACTTATAGCTACCGCAATAACCTTGGCCTCTTTTGGATCAATGGCTGCTGTTGTCGCAATTACACCCACCGCAGTATCCATTGAGGGCGCTGCCGGTGCCACTACTATTATTACTCCACAGATTGATGTGACACTCCAAGCCGATTATACAGTTGGCGACACAGTAACATTTACAGTCACTGGAGCCTTGTTAAACACTGCGACGCCTACTATACGCATACGCCTTCTACAGCTGCTGCAGGTACTATCACAGCAGGAGTTTTAAGCAGAACAGCCAACTCCGTAACCTTTCGGATTACAAACATTGCTGCGGGCGCCGCTAACTCGACTACAACCGGCAGTTCGTTCGCCTTAACGGGTGTAGAGTTAACAACTGCATCTACCATTGACGCAACTGGTAACATTTCAGTTGCTTATTCTGCGGCAACAAGCGCTGGACTGCCTATTGACAACACTGGCACGTTAACAGATGTAGCCCATACTGTTGTCAATCAATTCACAGCGACAACTACCACTCTACTAGACGGGGTGATTGACGTGGAAAATGCTCGTCAACAGTTTGTTCTAGCTAATGCCACTCGGGTGGTCGATGTATTAGTAGTTACCCCAGTAGAAGCCGCCGCTGCCAATCGTGATGCTGATTATACCGGCGCGACGATTACAATTGCTGGTGATTTCTCATGGATGGACACTGATACTACTGCTGGTGTAAGCGCAGCCGAATTAGCGAATGCATTTACAGGAACTGCCGGTAATGATGATGTAGTTGTCTCTACTATAAATGCGACTTCTGATTTAATTACTGTTACATTAACTGATGGAGGCGGATTTGACATTGAAGTCTCAACTAATACTTTCACTGTTGATGGCGTGGGCGTCGACAACGCTATTATACCAGTCTCTACATATATCGTTAATACAACGATTCGTTATGATACGGATGCAGGGGCTGCAGCAACGTTTACAGCTCAAACTAATGCAGTTGGCGGTGAGTGGGTGTTAAACGGTGCTCAAGCTTTATATAATTACGTAGCCGTTGGCTTTACTGGCTTACAAAACACGCTAACAATTAGCAACTCTGGCACTCGTGGTGGATCGGTAGTCCTTGAAGCATTTGACGAAGCTGGCAATACATATGGCCCAGTAACGCTTGCAGATGAGCTAGCCCCCACCAGCAACATGAAGATTTCTGGAGACGAGCTCATTACATTGTTAACTGTGCCAGTTGGTACTAAATTGTCAGTCTCCGCTATTGTCAATGCACCCGCACAAGCAATAGGTTTTTCTGGCTTTACACAAGTTGTAGGCACTGGCCGTCAGTTAATGAACGTTGTAGTAACACCGTAATATTTAATGGTTGATTAGTTCGAAAGCGGTCGCATGACCGCTTTTTTTATGTTTGCTCAGTGAAGCAAGCAAACCCGTCCACTAAAAAGAAACCTAAGTCACCCTAACTACGAAGAAGATAATCCGAATAACAAGGGCCTTACTGGCTAACGGTGGGGTGTAAAGGAAGTCATTGGAAGTTAGCGGTACACAACGCAATATCATGCCACCCATTTTTGACTCCCACTTCCATCCACCCAGTTATGGGTATCGTGTGAGTAGAATCTGTCATCAAGTCATCAGCAAAAATCAGCAAACGTCACTTCGAAGTTAATGTAGCGACGACACTTTAAGGACTCAATTCAGTGCTTAGAGGTTTTGTTAACTACTTCAAAATAGTGAATATAAGCCGTATATCGAAATGATTAGCGACTTGGGAAAGGCGTCGCCTACAAGGACTGCACCTAAATCAGTAGAAAAAGGCAACAAAGTTACATCGCTGATTAACGCAACTTAAGTACAAGCCCCCTTTTATGTTCAGCAAGCTGAACGCGTGGCATAATAGTGCCAGTCAACTAGCGAATTACGCAATGCCAAACAGTTGGGTTGATGAATTAGACTTATAGCAAATAGGGGAGGTAAAAACAGGTGTTCTTGCTTCTTCGGCGTTTATAATACTGATACTAAATATTCCTGAATTGATTGACTTATGGTAGTATGTACCGCAATTTTTGTTAACACAGTTTCTAAAGGGAACCTGCAATGCCAGAGGCTAAGAGTGAAGCGCAGCGCTTTGATGTAACACCATTCTTCCAGGCGTGCTGGCAAGGAAAGTTATGGATAGTGGTCAGTGTTGTGTGTGCTGTTGCAATTGGTGCCTTTTATGCTATGTCGCTTCCTGATATTTATCGCGCCGAAATTGTAGCAGCGCCTACCGAAGAAGCGCAGGGAGGAGGGCAACTGTCTGGGCAACTAGGCGGGCTAGCTACTTTGGCTGGGGTTAACGTTGGCCAAGGGCAAGTTGATAAAGCAGCTCAAGCCCTAGAAATTTTGCAGTCTCGCCAGTTTCTATATGACTTTATAAAGCGCCACGATGCAGCAGTGTCTTTAATGGCGGCTAAAGGTTGGGATCCAGAAACAAACGAGTTAATTATTGACCAAGACATATACTTAAAATCTACCAATGAATGGCTCAGAGAGCCAAAAAATAATCGGTCTTCACAACCAACAGCTTGGGAAATGACAAGCCTTATTCGAGATCGTATTTTATATGTTGAGCAAGACCAACGAACCGGAATTATTAGATTAAGCGTCGAATTTTATTCTCCCGACCTGGCGCAGCGGTGGGTAAGTGCAATACTTCAAGATCTGAATGAAATTATGCGTGAACGAGACCTAAAGGAATCTGAACAAAGTATCCGATACTTGGAAGAACAAATGCTTACAATCTCTTTGATAAGTATGCAGCAAGTATTTTCACAACTAATTGAAAAGCAAATGCAAACAATGATGTTGGCCAATGCCAGAGCTGAATATATCTTTACAACGCTAGATCCTGCTTTAGCCCCTGAAACAAAAGCATCACCACATCGCCCCGTAATTATTATTTTATTCGGCTTTTTAGGCATTTTTATTGGTGTATTAGCCGCCTTAATCAAATATTTTCTGTGGAACAACAAAACGACTTAAATTATGAAACGACAAATTCGTAAGCTCATACCAAACCAATTTATACAGTTTTACAAGGTAATTCGAGAATCGAGTAATCGGAAATTTATCACTTTGTTTGCAAGCAGTCGTTTTTTTTCTAGTGTTTACTATTTTCTTTTTAGCTCCCAGTTTCGTAGGGAGCATCAAGCGGCTTTGCAGGGGCGCCTGAAGTATTATCGCTCCTTGAATGATATAGGGCAAAGCTCAGCCTTACTGCGACGTAATACACACCGACTTGAGAAAGGCTTAATTATGCAGCCAAGACACCCTGTATTTGCAGAAGCTTATATTCTTGAAACTGTAATTTGTTATCACAAAGCTATTATGACTCTCGGTCTTTGCATCGAAGAAAAAAAATGGGCCACAGATGTATTAAAGGAATATTTTTCCGTTGTGATCCACACCAAAGTGATCGCAAAGGCAAAGGCGCTGTTTGAGGCCGCCATCGAAAGCGAAGATTTAAAAGCCAGTGCTGTATCACAGCAATCGATTCCGCGGGATCGTTCTAGTTATCCAGAGCTTGATATAGCTACCGAACAATTAGAAGCTTTATTTTTGCGTCGTCGCTCGGTAAGGTGGTATTTACCCAAGCCGGTTCCACAAAAAAAATTATTGAAGCGGTTAATTTAGCAAGCTTAGCGCCTTCGGCCTGCAACCGTCAGCCATATGAGTTTTATGTTGTTAATGATATGCAAAGAGCTCCTATAATCGCTAAGTGCGCGATGGGAACCACTGGATTTGCTGATAATTTGCCATGTATTATTGTGGTGGTTGGCAATTTAGACGCCTATCCGGCCGAGCGAGATCGCCACTGTATCTACATTGACGGTTCGCTTGCTGCAATGCAGTTTATGCTGGCTATTGAGACATTAGGATTAGCAACTTGTCCAATTAACTGGCCAGATATTGAAGCGCGCGAGCGTCAGCTTGCAAAAGAACTTTCACTCAGTGTTGATCAAAGACCTGTCATGCTTATTGCCGTTGGTTATCCCGATCCAGATGGAGGTGTTCCTTTTTCGCAAAAGAAGAACAATACATTGCTAATTCGTAATGTATAACAAAAATCTGAAGAAGAGTTAAAGCCTAATTTATGTTAAACGTAGAAGTAAAGGGTATTTCTTTCCAAAACAAAGGTGCTGAATTGATGCTGCATGCAATTCAGGAAGAATTTGCTAAACGACAAGTAGATGCTCGCTTTGTTGTTGAACCTATTGGCGATTATCAGCGTCGCTGCAATTTTGGACTATGGCAAAAGACGCGATATATAAAACGCAAAATAAATTGCTTGTTTCCATTTTCTTTATTACCTTCATTTATGCGCAAAATGTTAGGGTTAATCAACGAAAACGAAATAGACGTAGTGCTCGATGCCTCAGGCTTCTCCTATGGTGAGCAATGGTCACCGCTAGTTGCCAAGTATCGCTTAGCAAGTACTATTTCTGGTATGAAGAACAGAGGTACCAAAGTCATTGTTATGCCACAAGCACTTGGTCCATTTGAATCAGCTGCGCAAAAAAAATACTTTGGCCATATTTTAAATACCGCTGATAAGGTATTTGCTCGTGATGACAACTCATTTGCTTATGCTAGCACGCTACTTAAGACTAGTACAAAGCAGGGTACATTAGCCCAGTGCGGTGATTTTACGAATGTAATTTCTGGATTAGCCGATGATAATTTTGATCCCAATATGCATAAAATTTGCTTTATTCCCAATTCCAAAATGCTTGAAATGCGCACCGACGGCGAAGCATATATTGCGTTTGTAATAGCGCTAATTGAAAACGTAATAGACAGTTCACCCTTTATTTTGATTCATGAAGCAGACGCTGACAGACGTTTAGCAGAAACAATTCAACAGCGTTTGAGCCAGCGAATTCCAGTGTTGGATCCCCAACACGCGCTTAAGATAAAATGGATCATTGGGCAATCAAACGTGGTTGTCAGCGCACGTTTTCATGGCTTGGTTAGTGCACTTTCTCAAGGAATTCCCGTTGTGGCGACAGGTTGGAGCCATAAATATAAAGAATTACTTAATGACTACGAGATGGGTGAATGGTTGTTTGATGTTGCTAGTGATACAGAACGAGCGTTAACGAAAACGAATCTTTTGTTGACACAGGCCAGCACTTACAACCAAGTGGTAGAGGTAATTCAATCTAACGCGGCTAAACATAAACAACGGGTAAAGGCTGCTTGGGATGAAATTTTCGCTATTATTACTGCTAAATATTAACGGCAAGCTCTGAATCAGGTGTAGTCTCTATTTGTGAGTCCTTATTTTAATTCTTTTAACTTTTAATCTAAATCTTGATAAAGGTTGTGAAAGCCTTCTTCGAAGTGGTAAAATTTAAACCTTTCAATATCGTAAAATTGGAATTTAAGAGCTTGAACAAGAGTGAAATTCATCAATGTTAGAAGCAACAAATAAGCAGATCCTCTTGTTGACAAATATGTACCCCACTGACCGATTTCCAGCAAAAGGTAGTTTTGTGAAGCGCTCGGCTGTTCAATTAGTTAACGCCGGTTTTGAAGTAAAGGTGGTAACTTTAAAAGACATCAAAACTAAAATGCTTGAGTATGCTCTTTTTTATAGTAGGGTCGTTCGTAAGCTTTTGTTACAACCCGCGTCTTATGTTTATATTCATTTTGTATCACACACCGCCGTTCCGGTGTTGTTCGTAATAGCATTGCGTAAGTTGCTTCGAAAGTCTCCGCATATAATCGTTAGTCACGTACATGGCGGTGATGTTCACTTCCAGACAAACAAGAACAAACTATTCTTTGCTGTGAAGAGGCTACTTGCCAAGCAAATTTTGCATCGCAGTGACGTAATTATAAGCCCTTCTCACCGCTATGCAGACATTGTTAGAAAACTATTAATGGGCAAACAACAAATTGGTGGTTTTGCACCTGATAAACACAGCTCCGACATTCGCGTGATTTGCAGCGCTGGGGTAGATCTAACGAAATTCGGCAGTGTCTCATTCACTAAAAGTGGGATTGCATCAAAAAATCTTAAGTTTGTATATTTATCAAGATTTGAACCACTAAAACAACCATTATTGACACTGAATTATTTGGATGAATTGTACAGACAAAAACCAGAATATTTCTCAAGTGCAAAGTTCTATGGCTATGGTTCGCTAACACAAGAGCTCAACAGTGGCATAGCAGAATCGCTGATGACATCAGAAAAAGTAAAATGTTACGATGCAGTGCCAAGTGATAAGGTGCCCAGCTTATTTGCTGACAACGATGCGTTTATTTTGCAATCAAAGGAAGAGAGCTTAGGCCTAGCGCCTTTAGAGGCGATGGCGAGTGGCTGTATTGTGTTTCTGAGTAAAATTCCAGCATTTGAAGAATTTATTGAGGATGGTAAAAACGGGTTTTTAATAAGCTCTAAAGAAGAGTTTATTGGTAAAGTCGAGGATTTCTGTAGCTGGCCTTTCGAGCGGCAGCAGGAATTGCGGCAGGCCGCTAGAAACACCGTACAGCAAAGCTATTCGTCGTTAATAGCAGAGCGCGACTTAATTGACGTTTTTGTAGATAAAAGTCGATGTTAGCAAGGTTGTCAGGGCGTATATACGTTTGTGCTGGCGAAGGAGGGCATTTAGAGCAGGCCCAACGTTTCGTAGCATCTGCGGCTGAACATTCTCAGGCTAGTCGGTTTGTTATTTACACAGACGCCTCTCACCAAAAGTTAAGCGCAGGAATACCTGCAAAGTATTTACTTCCGGTATCTAAATACTCTAAGCAAACAAATAAACTGTCGAGAATATGGTCATACTTTTTATTCTGCATTGAGCTAATAAGGTTTGTATGTATGTTTATTGTCATTCGTCCTGACGGCCTTGTGCTTTTTGGCCCGCTAGTCTGCATTCCCATTGCAGTGGCTGGTAAACTGATGCGAGTACCTGTTGTGTATATAGAAACGTGGTCTCGGTTTACTGCGCCCACCAGAACAGGTCGGATTATAGCGAAGCTTGGCATTAAGTGCTTTTATCAGAATAAGAGTTTAGCTTCATTTTATGACAAATTTGGCGGCAAGTATGCGGGTAGACTATGATTAAAGTGCTTGTTTCTTTAGGCACCACACGCTTTGACGGTTTAATAAGCTTTTTTGATGTGGCATCAGACAATATCGAGCTGCTTTTTCAATGTCCTAAAAATGGCATGCAGCCTAAACACTGGCCCGCAATCGATTTTATTGACGATTTCAAGAGCAAGGTTAACGACTACGATTTGGTCATAACGCACTGTGGAGCCGGAAATGTATATAGCTTGTTAGAGCGTAAAATCACATTATGCGTTGTGCCAAACTTAGAGCGCAGCGACAAGCATCAGTTAGAATTAGCTGAATATTTAACACAAAATGGCTTGGCTTATGTGCTTAGCTTATCTAGTGTAGCTAAATCATCAACAGAAGGAATTATTCATGAGGCCTTAGCGTTTGAGCCAAATGAATATTGTCCTGATAAATTTTTTAAAACAAAAGAAATTCTAGATTTTTTCGGGTAGGAATATATTACGATGAAAGTGCTTGTGACAGGCAGCTCAGGCTGGATTGGAAATAGCTTGTGTGAAGCTTTGCGCGCGCGCGGGCACGGTGTTGTGGGGTCTTCGCGGAGTAATGTGCCCCAGCCCGATGTCTTAAACATTGATCTGTTATCCAGTCAATGGAATTTCACATTAGACAGTATTAATACAGTCATTCACTGTGCAGGAATTTCACTCTCAGATGCGGTAACTAATGAAGATGCCAAAGCTCAATTTTGGAAAGTGAACGTGGAAGCGGCGCAAAAATTGGCTAGAAAAGCAAAAGATAGCGGTGTAACGCGCTTTGTATTTCTAAGCTCAGCAAAGGCAATGGGAGAGCAGACCGAGCCTAACGCGCCGTTTAGCATTCTCAGTGATTGTGCCCCAGAAGATTTGTATGGGGAGTCAAAGTTGGCGGCTGAGCGCGCAATCCAGCAAGAACTTTTAGGCTCCAATACTGAACTGGTTTGTATTCGTCCACCATTAGTTTATGGCGCTGGTGTTAAAGCGAACTTTCGAGCACTAATGAATATCGCTCAGCGTAACTTGCCGCTTCCGCTTGGGTCGGTAAAGAATAAGCGTAGTTTTATAGCTTTAGATAATTTAAACGACTTCATAGCTACGTGTGTAGAATATCCAGACACACTAAATGAAATATTCCTGATAAGCGATGGCATTGACGTATCCACGAAAGAGCTTCTAGTGGCACTGACACGCGCCTATGGCAAAAATCCAAGGCTTTTACCCGCTCCTGTGTCGATAATGCGCACCTGCGCCGAAATTCTAGGTAAAAAAACAATTGCCCAAAGGCTGTTTGGAAATCTGCAGCTTGATGTAAAACACTCAATAAACACTTTAGCTTGGCAACCGCCAGTTTCGTTCGAGGATGCGATTAATGCGGCGGTAGCGTATGATGCCCCTAAATAAAACAATAACGCTTATTCAAGGATTAAAATGATACGTATACTGGATATCGCGGTCGCGTTTTTGGGCTTATTAATTTTGCTTCCGGTCATGCTTATTTTGTATGTAATTGGCCTTTTTGATACGGGTTCACCTATCTTTTCACAAGAGCGCGTTGGTTTACACAAAAAGGAATTCACGTTATATAAGTTTCGAACCATGAATGTTAATACGGCATCTATGGCGAGCCATTTAGCGGATGCAAACGCAATTACAAAATTTGGCCGCTTTTTGCGTAAAACCAAACTCGATGAGCTCCCCCAACTATACAATGTGATAAAAGGTGAAATGAGTTTAGTTGGCCCCCGGCCTGGCTTATTTAATCAAACAGAGTTAACGCAAGCGCGTGATGAGCACTTGGTTTATAAGGTTAGGCCAGGTATTACTGGCCTCGCACAAATTAATCAAATCGATATGTCTACGCCGAAAAAGTTAGCTGAAGTTGATGGCGAAATGATACGAATGATGAGCATAAAGAATTACTTCAAGTATATTTTTCTCACGGCTGTGGGAAAGGGCAGTGGAGATCGTGTTCGTCCCTTGAAATAGGCGCCGCTGAAAATTATAAATTAAGCATGAATAAGAATATGAGAAAATAGTTATCACGAAAAGACTTTAATTTTTTAATAGAAAATGCGTCACTTGTTCCAATTGATCTTACGTAGTCAATGTTAATATTAATTTTAGAAGAATAAGTAAATAGCATATTTATCCTGCAGCAAGAGTGAAGAGGAAATAATGAAAAAAGTAGCATTAATTACCGGTGTAACGGGTCAAGATGGTTCATATTTAGCAGAGTTTCTGTTAGAAAAAGGATATGAAGTTCATGGCATAAAGCGTCGTGCATCTTCTCTAAACACCGAACGCATCGATCATATTTACCAAGATGTTCATGAAAGTGATAAGAAATTTTTTCTTCACTACGGTGATTTAACTGACTCTTCTAATTTGACGCGAATTATAAAGCATGTACAACCTGACGAAGTGTATAATTTAGGTGCGCAATCCCATGTTGCGGTTTCATTTGAATGTCCTGAATACACGGCCGATGTTGATGCTATGGGCACGTTGCGTTTGTTGGAAGCTATCCGGTTTTTAGGCTTAGAAAAGAAGACTAAATTTTACCAAGCGTCAACCTCAGAATTATATGGTGAAGTACAGGAAATTCCGCAAAAAGAAACCACACCGTTTCATCCTCGCTCGCCCTATGCAGTTGCCAAAATGTATGCGTACTGGATAGTGGTTAACTATCGCGAATCATACGGCATGTATGCATGTAACGGCATTTTGTTTAACCATGAATCGCCTCGCCGCGGTGAAACCTTCGTAACACGCAAAATAACACGAGCCATTGCAAATATTGCGCAAGGCTTAGAATCATGTTTGTACCTTGGTAATATGGACGCCTTACGCGATTGGGGCCATGCAAAAGACTATGTACGAATGCAGTGGATGATGCTGCAACAAGACACCGCAGATGACTTTGTAATTGCAACAGGTAAACAAATCTCTGTGCGTGAGTTTGTTGTATTGTCAGCAAGGGAAGCGGGTATAGAGCTTGAGTTTTCAGGGCAAGGAATTGCAGAAATAGGCACCGTTAAATCAATCACTGGTGAAAACGCGCCGGCACTAAAAGTAGGCGCCGTAGTGGTTAAAGTTGACTCACGATATTTTAGACCTGCAGAAGTTGAAACATTGTTAGGTGATCCATCTAAAGCGAAAGAGAAGTTAGGCTGGGTCCCTCAAATTACTGTTGAAGAATTGTGTGCGGAAATGGTTGAAAATGACCTTAATAAAGCGAAACAGCACGCAATACTTAAGAAGCACGGCTATAACATTGCGGTAACGTTTGAGAGTTAATTAAGCAAGACTCTAAGCTCGCCATATAGCCCATGGCATTGCGTAGACCCTTGAACTTAACATCCATGTAAATATAAATTGGCAAATGTTGGCAATCAGAAAAGCTACTGCAGCGCCGGTTATACCGTAATTAGGAATGAGTAATAAAAGCAAAACAACATTAATTGCGCCACAAGAAATAGTCACATAAGACAAATACTTAGTTTTCCTGACATAAAATATATAATTAGTCACAATAAAATACATGCCTAAAAATATTTGCCCTAACAGTATAATAGGAAGAACTTCAGCGGCCTGGTGAAAACGCTCTCCAACGACTAACCTCAAGATTGGTGGTGCGATAAAGAAAACTAGAATTGATAGTAGAAACATACATAGGAAAAATATGTAGGTTTTTTTTACAATAGTTATTTTCTTTTCTAAATTGTCTGCTTTTAATTGTTCAAATAACCAAGGTGAGAAGGCCCTGTTTACACTACTGAAAATGACATTAAGTCCACCACCTAAGCTCACCGCCACCATGTAAATACCAGTGACTTCTAAGCCAAGTTCTTTATTTATGACCAAGCGGTCTATTGAAGACAGCAAAAATGCCCCGAGCACATGAGGAATTAAAGGCACACCAAAGAATAACGCTTCTCTAATATCTTGGCGGTTATATTTAAAACAAACTAAGTTATCATTTCTAAGAGTGTAAAAAGAGACTAACCCCACAAACGCACTGGTGATCACAATGGCATAAATACGACCTTCGGGCCCAAGCAGAAGAACAACAACTAGTAACAAACTAAATGATAAAGCTATAAGTGAATTACTTACCTGAAATATACCGAAAGATTTCGCTTTGCCCCTTATTTGCCATTGTCCTAATCTCAAGTTCATTACAAAGCTACAGTTAACGCTGATAATAGCCAGATAAACCCAGTAAACGGGGATCCCCAAGTAATTAGATAAGGTGTTATCAAGGAAAGCTATTACAAGTAAGATAATAGACGAGCTCGCCAATAAAATAAAAAAACAATTGCCATTAAATCTTGCTAGTTCAAAATTTGAAACGTCATTGTCAAAAAAGCGACGATTTGCAGCGCCATGCGCGCTTAAACCAATTACCGCGGCTAATGCTCCTGTAAGTATCATAAACATTGCAATTTGACCATATTCCTCTGGTGAAAGGTAACGGGTCAAAACAGGTAATAGTAAGAAGGGAATAGCTGCGCTTAAGATAGAGCTTAAAGTGTAAATCATTGAGTTTTTGAACAACTTTATTTCCTCATTTTTGTATATTTAATTCTACATTTACAACACATTCGAATTACTTTTTCCTGTTAAGTGTAAACCAGTAAGCACCTTTAGTTTTCTAGGAGTAATGTGTTAAACAGTTATAAATGAGCAAAAACGCATAAAATAATCAATAAAAAATATCTACATGGACGTTCTTTGCCTAGATTATTTAAATAAATGACAACCGAAAATTTATGCCTTGTCGAAATTCATTATTTTTTAGGTTTTACTATATTTTTTCGTTATCTTTCAATATAAATTCTGAGATTTTGAAGTCTAATTTAGTATCAATATCAATTGAACGCTCTGATGGCATAACGTAGGCAAGTGTATGTTCTGTATATGTAATTCCAGAATTTTTTAAAATCTCATCGGTTCTAAAGGCATATATAGCCCCATTGAGGCGAAAGTAGGCAGGCAGATCTTGTGAGCGAGACGTCAGATGTTTCTTTGGTAAAAAATCTCCCATAGATAAATTATCGGGTAACAAGTTGCACCAAAGAGGGCTGTGTTCACAAGGGCAAACTGAAACCACACCCTGTGCATTGCGGCTATTCAACAATTCAATGGCGCTATCAATATCTTGTGAAGTTCTTAATGGAGATGTAGGTTGCAGTGACACAACGATGTCATAATTATGAGCGCCTAGGTACTCTAATGCATGAAGTAAAACGCTATTACTAGTTGAGGTGTCTGTAGAGAGTTCTGCAGGCCTCATGAATGGGACTGTTGCCCCATATTGCCTTGCTGAATTTGCAATGTCTTGGCAGTCGGTAGATACCACGACGTCTGTAATGTACTCAGAACTAGTAGCGGCTTCGATTGTCCATGCAATCAAGGGCTTATTATTTAACAGCAAAATATTTTTATTAAGAAGCCTTTTACTCCCGCCTCTTGCCGGTATTATGGCTAAAATTTTCTTGCCGCTACTCATTTTGAAAGTCCAAGTTTTCTATGTCTATTTGTGCCCGCTTGAAATCATCAATACGTCCAATGTCTAACCAATAGTCATGAAATGGAAACATAAGGACGCCTTTATCTAAGTATCTTTCCAGCAGCGTAGGCATATCGATGACTTCGTTAGTATTAACTTCATTAACAATTTGTCGATTTACCACGTATATGCCAGCATTAACATGATACCGGTGCACTGGTTTTTCGATCATACTTTTAATGGCATGCCCTTCACTCTCAATAACACCAAACGGAACTTGATATTCATATTCTCGAACACAGATTGTGGCATTGGCTTTATGTTTATTATGGAAGGTAAGTAATGCTTCTATATCTACTTTTGTAAGTACATCACCATTCATCACTATGATCGGCAGGTCGTTTAGATTTGTCGGCAACAATCCTAGAGCGCCTCCGGTGCCTAATGGCTCATCTTCATGCACATAATTTATGGATATACCCCAATTGCTCCCATCTCCAAAATACTCTCTAATCATCTCAGGCAAATAATGAGTTGATATATAAAATTGATGAAAGCCTGATTTAATGAATTGTAGAAGTACGGTTTCTAGTATTGGCTTGCCACCCACTTTTAGTAAAGGCTTAGGACAGCTATTCGTCAACGGTCTTAGTCTCTTTCCAAAACCGCCAGCCATCAAAAACACAGGATTATCATGCTTTTTTTTCTGCGTCACACTGTGAATTGTTTCTAATCCAACCACAACACCGTTATCGATAATTGGAATAGAATGAAGCTTTCTAGCATTCATCAACTCCAAAACCTTAGCTCTAGGGGTGGTAACTTCTACTACAGTAGGGCTTGTAAACATTATTTCTGAAATTGGTTGGGATAACGAAATATTTTTAATCAATGCTCTGCGTATATCACCATCGGTGACAGTGCCTAAGAGACGATTGTCAGCATCAACGACTAATGAAAGCTGGAGAGCTTCACTGTCTATGATCTTTAATACCTCTTGTATCGTGTGGTTTGGTGAAATAAGAATATTCTTCCAATTATTACTCATATTATTCAATGGCCTGTTTGAAAATACGTGCTGGATAGCAAATACTATTTTTTTCTACATTTTTGGTGATAGTAGCTCCAGCACCAATAATGACATTCTCATCAATATCTACTAATTGTATAACTGAGGATCCAGTACCAAAATGGACATTTGATTGAGAAGTAACGTTTCCACTAATGGTTACTCCTGGCGCGATGTGATTATTATTCCCGATTGTGCAATCGTGCTCAATGATTGCACCGGTATTTACTATACTATTGCAACCTACACTCACGCCTGCTTGAATAATTGCGCCATGCATAACTTGCACACCCTCGGCAAGTTGAGCATACTTTGAAACAATCGCGTTTTGAGACACAATAGTGGCAAAACGATATCCCAGTTCCTTGTATCTATTATAAATATCATGCCTTAAGGTATTGCCAGGTATAGAACCGACACCATTTACCAATTTAACCATTGACCTGTCAAATTGATTTATCTGTTCATCTGATTTGAACCTACGAAAGTCTGAAAATAACTGTTCATTAGACGCTATATCGATTGAGATATACCCTAGAATGTTTGCTCGCTGCTCAATTAGTAAATCTAACAGTACTGATGCATGTCCTCCAGCACCAATTAAGACTACTCCATCACTCATTAATGAAATCACCTACGTTGTAATCTTTTTTTGCGCTACTACCTATTAAGTCCCAATAATGAATAGGATTTATCCCTAATCCAGGTCGTTTTATGACCAAGTTATCTTCATTAAAAATAGTTCCTTTTTTAATAAGTTGTTCAGCAACTAAACTTTTTCTTGCCATTGATTTATTCTTTATTTCGGATGGCCTAGGACCTTTAAGACCATCGCCTAAAGCAATCTCAATATCGCGGATTCCCTCAATCATTCTTTTCAACTGGTCTGGTTCTAGAGAGGCTTTGTGATCTGGTCCTTCCATGTTTTGATCTAAAGTAAAATGTTTTTCTATAATCTTCGCACCGCGAGCTACCGCAGCTATGGGGATATTTATTCCTGCACTATGGTCAGAATAACCAACGGGCAACTTAAACGCATTGGCAATAGTGTTCATTGCCCTTAAATTAATATCTTTCAAAGGAGCCGGGTATTCAGTTGTGCAGTGAAGAATTGTTACTTTTTCCCTCAGCATTTTTTGTCCCAGCTCAGAATAATAGGCTTTTTCGAAAGCTTGAATACTTGGTTTCTCAATATCCCCGTAAGTATAACCAAACGCGATAACCCCTAATGCGGTTTCTATTTCTGCTAGGCTCGCCATGCCTGTAGAAACAATTAAATCACAACCTGTTCTAGCGTGCTCTAATATTAAAGGGGCATTAGTTAAGTCTCCTGAAGGGATCTTTAACCTTTTCAATCCCAATTCATGCACTAAAAAGTTAAGGCTTTGTGAATCAAAAGCCGTGGATAAAAACTCAATGCCTAGTTTATTGCACTGAGCCAATAGTTTATGGTGAGCCTCATAGCTTAATTCTAAACGAGAAAGCATAGATAACTGACTTTCTTTTTTTCCTGTGTTACTGATTTGATATTCACACTGTTCAGCATCAGCCGTCACAAGCTTTGCAGCCTTAAAAGTTTGGAATTTAACTATATCTGCGCCTGCATTTTTTGCAGCAATAACCAATTCAAAGGCCAAATTTTCTTGTCCATTGTGATTCACTCCGGCTTCAGCAATAACTAATACGTTCATACTTAATTAATTTCCTTTATCAACATGAATACAGCTGTGCTGTTTTCATTAGACTGTGCAATGTTTAGATGTGTGAACACAAGCTATAAATTGTTATTTCAGTTTATAAGATTAAGTCGTAAAACTTCTTACTAACAATCCCTTTTAGAGGATAAGTTATCAATACATCAACTATGCGCTTTGATGACTCACCAAGGCCATAAGGGTTGATAGCTTTTTTACAATGCATTTTAAACTCTTCTGATAAGGCTTTTTCAATTGTTTCTCTTATAGCTCCCACAGAGTCTGCACAATGAAGTACTGTATCGCCGGCAATACGACCTTTTTGGCGATTGCCTATATTTACAGTTGGCACACAGAATGTTGGCGATTCAATTAATCCACTAGAGGAGTTACCGATAACTGCGTCGCAGTACTTCATAGCACTGAGGTAGCGAATTTGCCCTAAAGATCTTGTTAATAGTATACGTTTAGAGTCTGCACACTGATATTCATCTAAAATCTCAATCAATTTACGGCCATTGGTGTCCGCATTAGGATAGGTAATAACTAATTGATGATTTGGATATTCATCAAGTACTTTGAGCAGATTAATCAATGAATTTGCTGCACCATCAATTTCTAGAGTAACAGGATGATAAGTGACGATAAAATATGGTTTCTCAAGAATAAACTCTAGCGAATTAGAAAGTTCATCTCGTTTTAGCAATTCCAAATTTACAATATTGTCAATTCCGGGCGCCCCAAAATTAAAAATCCTCTCGGGCTGCTCACCGAGCTGTTGAATTCTTTTCATATAATTATCGGTAGCTGCAAAGTGTAAATGAGCCATTTTGGTTATAGAATGACGGACGGCTTCATCAACGACGCCTTCGGTCGTCTCTCCTCCATGTATATGCGCAATAGGGATACACGCAATCATCGCAGCCTGTGCCACCGTCATGGATTCAAATCTGTCTCCTAAAAGTACAATTAAATCAGGCTTATTACGCTCTAGAACCTCTGCTGAATTTATGAGCGCAAGGCCCATTGACTTAGAGATTCCTACGGCAGAATCAGAAGACAATAGAAACTCCATGCGCTCTGTAACAGGGAAGTTATCTTTTTCAATTTGACTTACTGTGTAACCGAACTCATGCGACAGATGCATTCCGCCCACATAAAGCTGAAGCTCAACCTTTGTTGACTCATGTAAGCCCCTGATAATCCAATATAACAAGCCATACTCGGCACGAGTGCCTGTAAAGACAGCAATTTTACGTAGCATTTTTATCAACTCCAATGGGAGAGCTAGGTAGATTGACTAATCTAGCTTCAATAAATTCAGAGTTTTTTAGAGAGCCTCTAAAGGCTTTTTCAAACATAGGTAACCTATGCATCATCTTCCAAATGGGCCTTGTCATTACACCGTTTGCGTTGGTTTCTTTAATTAAGGTTTCACGGCTAGCTTCATCGGGACATATTACTGAGTTTAACCAATAATTAGAATGTCCGTATTCGGGCTCTTCAACAAATTGAAAGTCTGAATTTTCAAAAAAAGTTTTATAGTGTGTCGCCAATGCTCTCTTTTGTGATAAAAACATAGGTAGGACTTCCATTTGTGCACAACCTAATGCCGCATTTAAATTGGGCAAACGGAAGTTAAAACCAGCTTCATCATGGAAAAATTCATAGGGATGAGGCACTTTAGCCGTCGTCGTAATGTGCTTAGTGCGCATCCCATCATCATAAATTTTGCATAAAACCATGCCACCACCACCGGTGGTTATAACTTTATTTCCATTAAAGCTAATAGCACCAAACGCCCCAAATGTGCCAGTGTGTTGGCCTTTGTAAAATGACCCCAAACTCTCAGCCGCATCTTCCACGAGGAGTATATTCCACTTAGCACATACCGCTACCAATTCATCTAGCTCGACAGGATGACCGAAGGTATGCATAGGGACAACAGCACGAAATACTTGTTGAGTAACTTTGTGCTGACTTATACCGTCATTGTTAACAAAGGCATTCTCCTCAAGATATATATCCAAGGCTCTAGGGCACAAACCCATACTTATACTAGACACATCGACAAATACAGGTTCTGCACCCATGTGATATAAGGCATTGCAAGTTGCAACAAACGTTAATGCTTGTGTAATAACAAGGTCACCAGATTTAACGCCAGCCATATATAGTGCTGTTTGCAGCGCTGCTGTTCCATTAACTGTCGCTACAGCTTTGGACGTTCCAGTATAGGCTTCTATATGATGTTCAAATTGATCCACATACTTCCCAACGCTGGACACAAATGTACTGTCTAGAGTGTCATTCACGTACTTTCGTTCATTACCACCAAAAGTGGGCGCGTGAAGTGGAATAAACTTTTCCGTTTGATAAAGTTCTCGAACAAATTTAACTAGTTTTTTCTGCATAATATTATTTTTGAGTACTCTCACATTTTACTATCTAAGTATTTACCGGTTTCTTTATGGCCAAAATTAGGAAGCATTTTTAAGAACAGCGCAATAATATCATTTTTTTCCCAAATTTTGTCTCGTTTCAACTGTAAGATAGTTTCTTCAAATTCAGAAATTAGTTCTGGCACAAATATCGGTTTATTTTTAATGATCCCTAAATTTTCAAACCTTTCCATATCAAGGGCTTCATTGTCAGTAAAAAATTCTTCAAAATCTTTCTCACCGGTAGTATCACTATCGGTAAATAAGCACGGCCATCGACCTTCGTCAGGTAAGGTTTTAGCTAATTCTCTGGCCTCGTCTTCGGAATCACATAAATAGGGTTTATAGCCTAAATCACTTAGATACTTCACTGCAATATCAGCAAACGTTATTAAGTGGAGTGACTCGCTCAATTTAGGGAAAAAGATATCTCGATTTTCGCCAAAGATACAAGACATTAAGCACAGTTGTCCAGACTCCTGAGGGGTTACAAAATAACGCTTAATATCTTTAGGCGCCACAATGGGTTGGCGCTTATTAATACGTTGATCAAAACTGTGTAGCAATGAACCGTCAGAAAAAGCGACGTTAGCGAACCTAGCCGTAGATATTACAATGTCCAAACTGCGCCGCATTAAAAACATTTCCATAATACGTTTTGACGCTCCCATCATGTTTACTGGGTTTGCTGCTTTGTCAGTAGAGACGCAGAAATATTTTTTGGAACCCTTTTCTATGGCCTGTTGCATAGTTTTTTCGGTGTTAAAAATGTTCACGTCAATCATCCTCATTAGTGTGAAAGGGTCTTTCTCACTACGAACATGTTTTAACGCCGATAAATTAAGGACGTAGTCATATTTTCCATCAGCTTTAATAAAGGCATCGTATTCTATAGAGCCAATATCCAACGCAAATGTTTGGAAGTCTCCTTTGATATAACCAAAGGAGCTTCGAACGTCTCTCACTAGCTCAACAAGATTATTTTCGCTAATGTCTACAATATGAAGCTTTTTGGGACTGCGCTTGAAAATCTCTTTCGTTACAGCTTGACCGATAGAGCCAGCGCCACCCAGTACAAGAAAACTTGAGCGAGAGACGATATCTGTCATTTCTAAATCATTGTTTGCTATATCGCAAGCAAATAAATCTTTCTCACGGCCTATTAGAGACAAGACTGAGGTCATTTGTAGCCATCCTTATATTTACGCAAGTGTATGGCGTAATTAATACTTATAAATAATAAAGTCCAGCAATCCTAACGAGAAAAAAGCCTGCTTTATTGAGTCCTTATTATTCTCTAAAGGTATCCTGGTTTTGAAGGAACCAATGATACGCTTTTGATAAACCAAGCTCCAAGTCGACAGAATATTCCCAACCCAAAGTTTTAAGTCTTTCAACGTTCATCAATTTGCGGGGTGCTCCATCAGGCTTAGTAGAGTCGAATTTAACTTTACCTTTATAGCCGACTACTTTAGCTACGGTTTCGACCAAATCCTTAATGGTACAATCTACACCAGTGCCAACATTTATATGACTTAGCATCGCTTGTGTGTTTTCGTCATACGTTGGTTTATCTAAATTCATAACGTAAACTGATGCCGCTGCCATGTCATCAACATACAAAAACTCTCGCAACACTTTGCCACTTCCCCATGCAACCACTGTTTTGTCGCCTCTTAGTTTAGCCTCATGAAAGCGACGAAGTAATGCTGGAATAACATGACTATTTTCCGGGTGGAAATTATCGCCAGGGCCATATAAGTTAGTCGGCATAACACTACGATAATCTCGCGAGTATTGCCGGTTATATGACTCACACAATTTAATGCCAGCTATTTTTGCAACGGCATAAGGTTCATTCGTTTCTTCTAAAGTGCCAGTCAATAAGGCACTTTCTTTCATTGGCTGGTCTGCGAACTTAGGATAAATACACGAAGAACCCAAAAATAATAATTGTTGAATGTTTGCTAAGTGTGCGCTATTGATAATGTTGCATTGGATAATGAGATTTTCATAAATAAAATCTGCTGGGTAGCGGTTGTTTGCGACTATTCCACCCACTTTAGCTGCTGCTAAATAAACTTGGTCAATTTTTTCTGATTGAAAAAAATCGATGACCGCTTGTTGGTTAGTTAGGTCTAAATCATTTCGAGTTCTGGTTATTATCTCAGCGCATCTCCCAGCTTCTAATTGCCGAACGATTGCAGACCCAACCATTCCAAGATGACCTGCTACAAAAATTTTCCGATCTTGAGATAACATATTTTTACTCCTGATTTACAACTGAAATCGCTATATTGTAAGCATATTTTTTAATAGCACATGTTGATTTTATTTGTTTATCGGTGGCAATGACAAAGTCGTCCGTCCCATCTTGCTTCAAGGCTATCACTGCATAAAAAAGTAGTGATTAACATGACCCCAACATGTCGCACAAGCGCTGCAAATATAAATGTGCTGGCCACCATTATCTGCCGCGTATCGAGCCGCCGCTAATTGCTCGTTAAAAGCTACTGTAAACCATGTTCACACTCCAATCTTTTTAGATCATTCATCAGGTCAACATTGTTTTTTAGCCACTCAGGGTCTTTTCCCCACCACTTAAAGTTTAACAGAAAAGCAATTGTGTCCTCGTTGTATCTATACTTTATAACTTTTGCAGGAACCCCTGCTACAATTGCATAAGCTGGAACATCTTTAGTCACTACAGCTCCGGCTAGCACAATTGAACCATCCCCGATTACCACTGTGCCTATTATCGTCGCTCTATCGCCTATCCAACAGTCATTTCCTATTTTGCATCCGTAGCGACTTTGGTTATCTACAACTAATATTTCATTGAACCTTTGTTTGTCTGTAAACGTGTATCCATTTTGTTTCTTTAAAGAATAAAAAACGGGGCTTGTCGATACAAATGGATAGGTGTAAGGGTGAGTTCCTTGAATAACTTTCACCTCAGAGCCGATAGAAGTGTATCTCCCAATACAAGCATTTATTCGTGAATTTTCACCGATATAAGAACCGAAACCCAATTCTCCAGAAAAATTACTCTGCGAATATATTTGGTTCATTCCTTCAAAAGTAGAGCCAAGCAGAATATTAACGGAAAAAGATAGCTTCAATTCCCCCCGATGTTTTATGCTCAAATATATATATTTTACAACTCGTTTGAGTAATGCATACATACAAAGAAACTCCTTTCTAACGTTTTATACTTCATAGCATTATTCTAATTTCTACTTTTGTTTTAACTTAATCGGGTAGGGCTTTGCATTTCTATAAAAAGAATCGATAGTCGAATTTTCAGTGAAGTTAATTATTTGACACTTCATAAACTTCGAATATTTTTCCACTTCTAAAAAACCCTCAAACATAAAAGAGTAGAACTTTAGGTACTTCCACAATCCGCCTTTTTCTATTCTGCCCTCGGCTGTTAAGTTCAAGGATGATTTTCCATAAAAATGTTCCGTTTCTAATAGAACCTCATTGTTATTATTAACAGAAAGCCGTTTGAACTCATCAGCTTCAACACCATGCAATTTTATGGTTGAATATCCTTCATTCACTGACAAGTAGAGGCAAGCAATTACGACATTTTGAAATTTAGGAGTCACTAAATTCGATTTGTACAGGCGGTACAACCACTTATTCTCACCAGGATAATGATTAAATCGAATAGCGCCAATTTTAACAAAAGGACTATTAATTAAATTGTTGGCAATTTTATAGTAATTAGCGGGCACAAAAAGAACCATGTGCCACGTTGCGCTATTTATTACTTCATAAAGTTTTATAAATCTTTCGCTATTATCGCTAAAAAACAAAGGATCTATCAGGAGGTAATGAGAGGGTTTGTAGTCAAAAAACTCCTTGGCAGTTGCAAAAAAATTGACCACCATGATGTCTTCCCCTGCTTTCCTATGTTCATTAAATGTGGAATGACAAGATGGACCATTTCCTAATACGTTGATTGTACGATCGTTTTTACTTTCAAATTTCGCATCGCAGCGTTGGAATATAAGCTTACCAGCAAGCAGGAACATCAGCACGGTACTAGGAGTTCGCTCTATTATCTTAGCGATATAACGCAAAAAAATTAAAATATATCTTTTCATTAAGTTCCTTTGCACCAAGAATTTGTTGCCGCGAAATAAATCAATGGCAATATTATCTGACGCGGTCAAATTTTGTTGATGTTACAATTATGGGCCGCTACACGTGTAAGTGTTGCGCCAATTCATGATTTAGTCCTGATTTTCTTTAGGACTTTTTTAAAGATATAAGTCCCAATAACCGATCTTATAATTCTGTATCCATACCAAATATTCGACGTAATTAAATTTGTTTTATCTCTAACAACCAATTTTGAATCTTTTAATGACGCATAAATATCACCGCTTAAGCCACCGTCGCGAAAAGCGCCAAAAACAACGTTGACGTTTTTCGTCTTATAGTTCTTTTTTAGCAGTCTGTATACTAATTCAAAATCCGCACTCAACTTATAATTTAAGTTGAATCCACCTTCAGCTTTTAATACCTTTTTATTCAGATAGACAGTTTGATGTGCGAACGGCATCCTTATTAGGACATTAGCAAAGAAGAAATGTTTAATTGGTTGGAAGCGAGCGTAATATTCCTCATGCTCGTTAACAAGGTCTACAGAACTAAAATATAAATCAGCTGGAAAGCTTGATAACTCATTTGCATACGACTCAAGTGACGTACTGTACATATAGTCATCTGAATTTAAAAAACCGATATAACCGCCAGTTGAGCACTGCAAACCTTTATTCATAGCATCATAAATGCCGTTGTCTTTTTCAGACACCCAATAGTCAATAAGGTGTTCATATTTACGAATAATGTTTAAGGTATTGTCTGTAGAACCTCCATCAATTATTACGTATTCGACGTTGTCATAGGTTTGGTTAATTACGCTGAGTATCGCTTTCTCTAAAAAACTTTCACCGTTGAACACAACTGTAATCACCGTTATGAGAGGACTAAGGTGTTGTTCAGAGCCTGACTGCACTGAAGCTTCGCGACCCACTTTGAAATAACCTTTCGTGCGTAAGCCACCTTCACCAATGCGCTCGCTTGCTTGCGCTAAAAACAAAACGGTGTCGAATTTGTCGTCAGGACTATTAGATTGGCGTACCATCTCAGAGAATTCTTTCTTGCAAGGTTTTACTACTTGACGGGAAGTACTAAAATTAGAATCTAGTTCAAATATATTATGCATTAAAATTTTTCTTCCAGTTTATAAAACAACATCTAGGTGAGCGCATGATCATTTCGGCCTTAAAAAAAGATTTGACCTATCCTCAATGAAAGGCCAATACATAGCGGTCGGTCTTGTTGAGTGTGTTTTTTCTTATTATCGATATTTTTAAAGCTGCTGTGGACCCAACATGGAATGCAGAGCCTAATTCTATCGGACCGATGTGACCAATATGATAATTCAAACAGCTTCTTGTTTCGCGATCAATATAACAAATATCTATTTGCTTCTCACTACATTTAAAGCACCGATAATTGTTGATTTTGTCTTGCAGTTGAGTGTGCATATAGCTATTTCCCCTGTCGATGTCTGGTGGCATATATCGCTAGCGTGAGCGGAATGGCCGCAAGCCCTGAATAAACTACATGCCCAGCAAAAAAGGATACAACTAATATAAGAAACCAAAGAGTAAAGGATGCAAGGTGGGTGAAGCTATTTCGAATACAAATTAGTCGGTATACTAAATAAAAGTAGAAAAGAAACGATAACACGCCGGTTATGCCAAATAAGAAGAACATATCTAATATATCTATTTCAATCTTTGGTTTGACAAAGCCGACATAGGCGCCTTGGCCCCAACCAAAGAACCATCCAAACAGTCCAAAGTTGTCGAGCGTAAATTGTAAGTTGGTTAAGAAGAAGGCCTCTCGTGCAGAGAATATCAACGATATTATGCCTCGTTTGTGATACACAAATAAGAACCGCTCGATAATGCCTGACACTTTAATGAGTTCACCTAAGGCATCTGCGAATAAGATAATTGAAAAAATACAGATAAGTAGTGTCGCAAAAAATGTTTTCCGCGAGTTTAGAAATAGAAAGAGTCCTACAATTATTATTGTACCAAGCATTGCCGATTTGGTTGCCACTAATGCGCCACACAGCAGCACTAGAATTAAGGCTGTCATCTGAATTGGCCATGATTTATGCTTCACCCAGCTAAACATTACAAAATATGATAATGCAATGATGGTAATAGCTAGCTCGTTTCCAGAGAATATAAAGCCCTTTATCCCGAAGCCCTCGTCGACAGAGTAGGTTGCAAACCCGAAGCCTAAAACACCAAATGCAAGATTTACAGCGATAGATACGGTTAGTACTTTTAAAATAAAATTGATTTTATCGACTGTTGGTTGCGTTAAAACAATGTAAAGCATAAAGCTAAGAAAGAATAAAACGCGAATAGCTAAACTGATATCGATAAAGAATAGCGAAAATTCGCCCCGTATTAGAAATATCCTTAAAGAAGGAAGCGAGAGCAAAAATGTAAGTGCCAATAAACCCGTTGCAATCCTCAAATCGGTAATCGCTATGCGAATAATGACAAGGGTTAGGATACCTGCTTTAAAGACAAGAGATAGCGGCGCAGCGGCACCATTTAACAGTAAGAAGCCATTGACTAGGTCAACGGCTATCGAGAAAGGACACAGCATCAATATTGTCCAATCGAGCAGTGCTTTTTGCCATTGCTGTTGATTTGATGAAGGCTGTTTGCTGATGTTGTCGGCTAAGACTTCATTTGGGGTTATAATATCCGCCACATTAGCGCCTAAGTGACTGTTGGGAGATCTTCGGTGGATAGAGTAGCGACTTTCCAAAAGCAATGATTAAAGCAAGCAAGCCGCCTAAAATAGTGCCAATGATAACCAGAAGGCCACGTCTGGGATAAGAGCGTTTTTCGGGTATCATGGGCGGGTCAATAACCTCAAAAAGAAAGTTACCGTCGGCATTTATTAAAAGTGTTTCGTAAATTGTTTGTTCTATAAGATCGGATAACACCACGCGAAAACTTTCAATCTGAACAGTCGCTAACTCAGTCTCATAAAAGTGTAACTTTCTTTCTAAGGCATTGAGTTCTCTATCTTTCATTTTTTGGTTTAAATCGATGACTAGGGAATTGACAATTTGCGCTGCCACTATCGGAGACTGGTGGATAAATCTAAGGGTTAAAACTCTTGCAGCCCTGTTGTCTTCTATGAATAAATGATTAAGCATTAGCATTTTCGAAGCCACTTGAAGCGTTGGGGGTTCTTCTATTATCCAAGACTCAGTTACCGGATCATATATTTCATCATTCCAAACCAGAGAACCATCGCTGCTATTCCAGCTATCTACGCCATAGAGTAGCGGCACTAAATTATGTTTATCAATAAAGTTAGCTATAAAGCCTGGTGAACGCAAAACCTGCACTGCCACTAGATGTTGCTCGTACTCGCTCGTTGCTTTGCCAAATCCGGCCAAACGCAAAGCAATATTTGCTTCTATCGAATTATCAGTAGCAGCAAGACTAGACTCTGAAGGAATCGCCTTGAGTTCTACCGTGTAGAGTTCGACTTGCGTTAAAGCAAGCCAGACAGATACAACTATAGACAGACAAATAGTAATTAAGAAGATGTATTTTTGTGTCCACAGTATTTTAACAACATCCAAAATATCTAGACTCGCGTAATACGGGGCTTTTTTTTCGCTGGCTGTAGTGCTTTTTTTAATGTTATTCAAAGGAATACCTATCTATGACTTCAGCCACTGCATCTCACCTAAAATACATGTTAAGTAATGCTTTACTTTACGCGGAACTCTGCCTGCTTTGTAGGTTGATAAAATGTCTAATAAGGTTATTTTCTCGTTCTTTTGGATAGCCATCATCACACTAATATTGCGACACTGCATTGGACTCATGAGCTTTCCATGTTTATCCATAAACTGTTGGAATCCCATCCAATATTTTTGGCTATTGGAAATTCTATCCTCAGTTTTGAATGCATAAATACGCATGAGCGGAATGCCAAGGCGATAAGCAGGTCCAAAGCGGTGAATCAGTCGCGTAAAACAATCGTAGTCTTGTAATGAAACAAAATTCTCGTCAAATCCACCGATGGCAAGAATACGATGCCGCTCAATAAAAATTTGATTGGAGACCTTATTGTATGAAAGCTGCTGCTCTAAACTAACAATTTCATCTTTGCAGAGCACTTTTCGGTCTTTTTTGTCATCAAACCAAAGGTAACCCGCACATATAAATGAATAACGTTCGTCGTATGCTGCAAATAGAGCACAAAGGCGTTCGCCTAAGAACTCGTCGTCGTCGTCAATGCCAGTAATAAATTTGCCATGAGATGCTTTAATGGCGATATTACGACTAGCGCATGCCCCCATTAATTTGGTGTTATGAAGCACCTTAATGCGCGGGTCTTGCTTTTGCCATTTCTCTAACGTTTCACGTGTATTGTCGGTAGAACAGTCGTTAACAATGATTAATTCGAGATTTTTCCAAGCTTGATTTAAAACTGAATAAATAGCTTTGTCTATTAACCGAGCACGATTTCGGGTAGGCATATATACAGATATAAGCGGTTTGTTTGACTTATGGTGGCCATTTTCAACCGTTAAGCTAGCGTCTTTTATCATTGAATTTTTAGTTTCTGCTATTGAATTTACTGCGAGATATCGACTGCAATCCTTCGATAGACTCCAACCTCCCTTAGTCTTGAACCAGGCATTTTACCTCTTTCAACTTTCAACTTTCAATCTAAATTTTCCTAAAAGCTGCGAAAGCCTTCTCCGAAGTGGAAAATTACAATCTTAATCACCTTGTAATCGGAATTCAAGAGTTTGAGCAACAGTGCAATGCATCTATGTAATCAACAAATACAGCGGGTTTTGTTTTAAGTGTCAACCGTCAGTTTGACTGTCCCTAGCTTAGGATTTATTGTATCTTTAATGATAATGGAGATTTGCCATAGCGACAAAACTATAGTGCTTCGCTGAGAAAACGCGTTTTATATCATGTCATACAACCAATGGAAACCTATGAAACCAACACGGCATTCGCTCATTCTCGCAGGCGCCGGTCATGCTCATTTAGTGGCAATGCGGCGCTGGATAGAAAATGGATATAATCCGCCACAGGGTACTATATTACTCAGCCCCAGCCCTAAAGCATGGTATTCGGGGATGATGCCAGGGCTTATTGCAGGACGTTTTACGAGTGACGAATGTGCAATTGATTTGGCTCCTTTGTGTAAAGCCTGCGAAGTGGAGCTTGTCATTGGCGAAATTGCTGATCTTAACGCTGCTAAGCGCCGAATGAAGCTGACAAACGAGCAAGTTCTAGAATATGACTATTTGTCATTAAACGTAGGTTCGGTGCCGCCTCAGCCATTGCATAACGATGGCAGTATTAACCTAGCCCCGGCAAAGCCCTTCGCTGGTTTTAACGAGCATTGGCAAGCATGGCGTAAGCGTAACGAATTTATGCAGCTGGCCGTATTGGGCGGTGGTGCGGCTGCGTTTGAGCTTGCTTTAGCCTTGCAAAAGAGCTTGCCACAAGCACAGCTATCGTTAATTTGTAGCGGTGATTTGCTAAGCGGCTATTCGAGGGGCCTGCGCCACAAAGCCATAAAAATTCTTGATGAGCGCGGTATTAAACGACATAAAAATACGCGAATTGATAGTATCGCCAACGGTTGGCTAATTAGCGGCACACGGCAAATACTGCAGGCCGAAGCGCTTGTAATAGCAACGGGCGCTGCCGCGCAGCCTTGGCTGGCTAGTTCTGGGTTGAAATGCGACAATTCAGGCTTCGTGGAAGTTAGCGATAGCTTACAAAGTCTAAGTCATCCTGAGGTCTTGGCCAGTGGTGATTGTGCCAACCAAACCGGCGCAGCACATTCTGGTGTGTACGCGGTCAGACAAGGATCGGCCTTAAGCCAAATTATACCGGCATTATTAGACAGCGACACCTTGCGCGAATATAAGCCGCAAGCACGCGCGCTGGCTTTGCTTGCTACCGCTGATGGCGGCGCACTTATGCACTATGGTCGGTTCAGCGCCGGTGGGCGATTACTTGGTATGTACAAGGATTATTTAGATAAGGGCTTCATGGGGCGACACACGATAGATTAAACTATAAACGCTGTTATTCTTCGTTTGTAGGCTCTACCGCCTTTTTTTTAAGCGTAAAGTAGCCGCCATAAACACGGGTAAAAACGGTTATGCTGCCCGCAAGCGCAAAGCCATACGCTAACCAAGAAAAATGCTGCGGCCAGATACAAAACGCGACGAAGATTAAAATAGTTTCCGTGCCTTCGGTTAAGCCATGTAAATAATAAAAGCTCTTGTATTCAAATTGCGGCTTGCTCAGTTGATACTTTTCAGCCGGAATTGCAAAGGCTAAAAAACTTGAACCTGTGCCAATAAACACGGCTAATAAAACGGCTGCGGGCAAGGCATTTTGGGCGGGATCGGCCAGTGCAAAACCTACCGGCACGGCGGCATAAAAAAGAAAGTCTAAGCAAATGTCTAAAAAGCCGCCGGCGGCGCTGCTAGTGCCTTGATGGCGCGCGAGAGCCCCGTCTAATCCGTCTAAAATGCGATTAATTACAATGGCCGTTAAGGCTAAATACCAGTGCTGAAAGGCCAGTAAAGGCAGGGCTAACATGCCTATCGCAAAGCCCACCACGCTTAATTGATTAGGGGTCACCTTGGTCTTTGCTATTTGTTTAACAAGCGGCGTTAATAATACTTTTACCGCTGGCGTGATAGAAGCATCTAACATTGTTTATCGGCTCCTGTTGTTGATAAATTGATCACCCGACCGCCTGCGGCATCGGCATCGCTTTGATCATGAGTGACTAATATAGCCGCCAAACCGCGCTGGCGAATTTGCGCAAATACTAATTCTCGTGTTGCCTGCCTAAGCTGGCTATCGAGTTTACTAAAAGGCTCATCTAGCAAAATCACGCTTGGCTCGTTTAACAGCACTCGTAATAGTGCAACGCGAGCTTGTTGCCCGCCTGATAAGGTTTTAGGCGCGCGTGCCTCCATTCCCGATAAGCCAACACAGGCTAACGCGTCTAACACGCGCTGCTTTTTACTGCTTGATTTACCCTGCTGCATGCCAAATTCAATATTGCCTGAAACGCTTAGATGGTTAAACAGCAGCGGATCTTGAAAAAGAAGCGCGGTGCGTCTTAAATGACTGGGAGTTTGCGTTATATCTTGAGCGCCTACTAGTAGTTTACCACTAGCCCGAAAAGCGGGATCTAACATGCCCGATAGCCAGCTTAGCAAGGTTGATTTACCGCTACCCGATGGCCCCATAACGGTCAGTATTTCGCCTGCGGCCACGCTTGCCTCTATGCTAAGTAAAAGCGTGTCGCCTTTATAAATTTGCAAGTTTTCAATGCGTAATAGCTTGCTTGTGTTATCCATTATTTATTGCCTTGGCCGAAAAATAAGTTTAGGAATAAGCCATGCGAGTATAAAACCAACAACAGGCAGCAGTATTTGTATTATGACATAAACCGCGCTTAAGCGTCTGCTGGCGCCGCTGGCAATAGCAACTGCTTCTGTGGTTAGTGTATTGATGCGTCCGCCGCCTAATAGCAAGGTTGGCAAATATTGACCGAAGCTCACAGCTAGCCCAAGCGCGCATGAAAACAGCATAGGCGGCAGTAACTGTGGCAGCTTTACGGCGTAAAAAACCTTAAAGGGTGAACAGCCTAAAGAGGCAGCTACCTTGGCATAGCGCAAATCGAGCTTGCGATAGCTTATCGCTAAAGACAAAAACATATAGGGCATAACGAACAATAAATGCCCCAGTACCACGGCGCCAAATACTGCCTTAACACCCAGCAGCTCTTTTACCCATACAATGCCAAATAAGAAGGCAACGCTAGGCACTAGCAAGGGCAAATAAACCATCAGGCTGGCAGCAGAGCCTAATTGGGTTTGGTGCTGTTGCTCAGCCTCTAAGGCAAACAGTGTAAAAAATAGCGCAATAGCCGTGGTGGTAATGCCCACCAACACCGTGTTGGTGATGGTTTGGGGAAGCTGCTGCAAAGCGCTGTTCCAGTGTAGGCTGACTAATTGGTCAGGGTAGACATTTGGAAAAGGCCAAAAGCCTGCAAAAGACCAAAGCACAAGCCCAAGCAGCGCTAAAACGATGAAGAAAAGCACTAGAAAGGTTGTAGTATGCGTCAGTATTTTCCAGCATAAATCGCCATACTGTCGGCGCCCATTTGTGAATGTGGAAAACCCAAATCGTTTTACACATTGCTCTAGCAGCCGCCACGTTAATAATACGCTTAACGTTAGCGCAATTTGTATCAGTGCGCCTGCCGAGGCCTTTATTCTCAGGCTTAGGTCTACATCGTTAAACCACTGCATAACGGCAACCGCAAGGGTCGGGGGCGAATTGGGTCCTAAAATTAACGGGATTTCTATACTGGCACTGGAATAGGCTAAAATGGCATAAATAGGCAGGCGCATGAAGGGATAAAGGCTAGGTAAAACGGCTTTGCAAAAGGCTGTAAAAGGGTAATAACCAAGGCTAAGCGCCATTTTATATTGTTTATCTATAAGCTGCTTTATTTCGTTTTGCTGCATGGCGGCTAGCGCCATTAATAAAATGAATGGCAGCTCTTTTAAAGTAAGCCCTAAAATGATGCTCAATCCATAAGGGTCGTTGGGCAACAGCACATCAGGCGGTAATTCAGCGCCGCTTAGCCATGGCGAAAACAGTCGCATAATTAAACCTGAGGGGGCAATTAGAAACCCAATCGCAATGGCGGCGGCCGCATGTGGAATGACGAGTATAGGCCCTAAAATACGCTGTATGTGGTTAAGTAGCCTAGAGTTGAAATAATTGCCGAGTATTAAGATACTTAAGATGACCGCAAAAAGTGTGCTTATAAAACTCGTAAAAAAACTCAAGCCAAGCATATTAGTCCAGCCTGGGGTATGAAAAAATGCTGCAAAGCCGCGTAGGTTAATCGTGTTTTCACCAAGCGCAGGCAGCCAACCAAAAGCGGGTAGTATAAGACCTAATAAGCCGGCAGCAACAGGCACTAGCAGCAGGCTTATTAGTATTCGCGGGCTCAAACTTACCCAGCGCGTGAAAAACGACGGCTGAATAATCATTGCTTAGCCCCATATCGTTTTTCCCATTGTGTGGTAATTACCGCATTCCATGAAGGATGCAGCTCACTCAGCGAAGGGCTGCTGTTGTTGGCAGGCAAAGCGCTTGGGTGGCGCTTTGAAGGGCGAAACATTAACTGCTGCTCAGACGACAGCATGCTTAAATCTAGCACTGTGCGGTCGCCCCAATTGCTTGGCTGCTGCTTTTTTGCCTGTGCTTCTGGGCTCATTAAAAAATTAGCGACTACTTTGGCGGCCGCTTTGTGCTGGGCGTTAAAGGGGATCGTCACAAAATGTACATTGCTTAAGCTTCCGTCTTTCATGGCGTAACTTCTAATGCTAAGGGGCAGCTCAAAGCGTTCAACTGCGCCGGGTATGTCGCCCCCAGAAAATGTAAAGCCTAGCGTCAGTTCGCTGTCGTCTACTAAGCGTCGTATGCTGGCGCCATTGCTAAGGAAGTATTGTCCTTTACGCCATAGATACGGGTGAAGTTGATCGAGAAATTGCCATAGCGGCGCGAGCACAAGTGCTTGGCTTTGGGCCGTAGGCGGCTCGTATAGCTGTGCAAGAATAGCGGGTTCTTGCTGCTGGCTAAGTATAATTAAAGCGTATTTTAAAAAGCTTAAGCCCAAAAAATCGGGCGGTTTAGCGTAGGTAAAACGCCCCGGGTTAAGCTTGCTCCACCTTAACAGTGCTGGCAGTGTTTTAGGTGGTGATGAAGTATGCGCGCTGTCATAGTAAAAGGTGAGGGCGGCTTTTCCCCAAGGCGCTTCCATACCGTTTGTGTGCATACCAAAGTCCATTGTTACCGCGGGGTTTTGGTCGGGGTTGGTGAGTGCAAAATTGGGAAGAAGACCAAGCCATTGCGCTTCAAGCAAATTGTTTTGCGCCATGGTGGCAAAGTTAAGCCCGTTTATCCATAAAAGGTCAACTTGTCCTGCCGTAGTATTGCCCGCTGATGCCTCGGCAAGCACTCGGCTGACCGCGTCGCTGGTTTGTGCGAGTTTAACGTGCTGCATATTAATTGCGTATAGGGTGTTAACGCGCTGGGCTACCCACTGCAGGTAGCGGTTAACCTGTGGATCGCCGCCCCAAGCATAGAAATAAACGCTCTGGCCTCGCGCTTGTTGTACTAGCTGGGTAAACTGCGTTTGGGTAACGCTTGCTTGGGTGTCGATTAAAAGTGGGGCTTTGACAGGCTCAAGCGTTTTAAGTGTTTTAAGTGAGTCCTGAGCGCTAATGAGCGGACAAAACAACAGCAGTATCCACATGAAGATTAGGTAAGATGGCTTATTTTCCATCACGCGCACAGTATTGTCAGCCTATCGTTTCACATCGTTTAACTGCCAATCATAATCCAGGTAATCTATTTTTACTTGCTCACTTTGCAATAATGCACGCTGTTCAGGGCTCAGGCCAAGTGCGTCAGCATAAAGCAGTACAAACGATTCTAGGCTGTTGGCACTTCGAAAACCTAACTCAAAATCATTTTTGTACCACTTAAAGATAGACGATAAATTTAACGCCTCCCCTTGCATGTTATTGCGACTCCTATCGGATAAAAAGCGCAGCGTTTGCTGCGCTAACTGCATATCGAGTTTACTTGCTTCATACGCTTCTTCACGCAGGGCCGGGCAGCCTATACTGGCGCAGTTAACCGCAAAATGTATGCGCGGCTCCTGGTATTTGTTGTCACCTCTTATGAGGTCATGCTCAATATTGTCAAGGCTAAGCACCTTGCCAAGTAAAGGTATAAAGGATTTTTTCCAAGGTGAGCGAAAAAAGCTGCCTAAGTCTTTAATAGAGTCAAGATTAGGATATTCGGTTAAAATAAGCTCTACGGTCCATGCATTATAGGCGTTAAGTAAAAATGCTAACTGTTTGGCATCATCCCATGCAGCAAATTCAGCTTGGGTGACTTGTTCAAGGGCATTAAGATAGTTTTTTAACGCGCTTCGCTGGGCTAAAAAACCGGCATAGTTAACGACTGTATTGTGGTTTTGCGCGGTTGGGCTTACGTGCTCAGCCAGCAGTGCAGACCAGTCGTCGTGAAGTGTTTTTGTTTGCGCAGAAAATGCCAACATAGTCAGTAGCACAACAGTGGCGGCTACATAGCGTTTTACCCACACTGGCATGAATATTCGCATACTATTATCCTCTTCTAAACGCGTGATACTTTTCAAGTAAACGGAGTACTTTTTCAGGCGCATGCGCACGTTTCCACTCGCCCGCCGCAAACTTGCTGCTTTCCGCCCACGTGGGGTAGCTATGAATAGTGCCCAATATTTTTTGTAGCCCCAAACCGTGCTTCATGGCCAGCACGAACTCGGCAATTAAATCGCCTGCGTGCTGTGACACAACCGTCACACCTAAAATTTTGTCTTTGCCTTTGGGTGTGATGACTTTGATGAAGCCTTTGTTGGCGCTTTCACAAATGGCGCGATCAAGCTCTTCAAAATCATAGCGCGTTATCTCATAGTCAATTTCTTGATCAATCGCGTCTTGTTCATTAATACCTACGCGAGCCACTTCGGGATCGATGAAAGTAACCCAGGGGATCACGCGGTAATCTACTTTGAATTTTTTGAAGGGGCCAAACAAGCTATTCACCGCCGCATACCAGCCATGATGAGCGGCCACGTGGGTAAACTGATAGGGCCCCACAATGTCGCCGGCGGCTAAAATATTCGGGTATTTGGTTTCTAAAAACGCGTTAGTTTTAATAGTGCGACCACTTTCAATCCCCAGTACATCTAAACCATACCCTTCAAGGCGAGCGGCGCGGCCAACAGCGCATATTAATTCATCGTACTCTATTAACAGTTCCTGTTGCTGATGTTTCACCACAATGAATTTTTTACCGTCGTGGCGTTCAAAACGCAAAGCCTCGTGCTCGGTTAGCACATTTACACCGCTGTCGCGCAAACTTTGTTTAGCAAACTCAGACACCTCGGTGTCCTCTTTTGACATAATACGCGTGGCTAACTCAATTTGAGACACCTCGCTGCCAAGGCGTGCAAATGCCTGCGACAGTTCACAGCCTATAGGGCCGCCGCCTAGTACAACCAGCTTTTTAGGTGTATTTTCTAGCTTTGCAAACTCAAGCCACATGGTGTCACTGGTTACATAGCCCGAATCTTCAATGCCGGGTAAGGGTGGTATAAAAGGACGAGCGCCGGTGGCAATAACGATATTACGTGCACTTAAGCGCTGCTTGCTGCCGTCGTTTAGGGCAATGTCTACGGTCCACGGATCAACAAAGGTAGCGTAGCCTTTAAGTACTTCTACGCCTAAATTGGTGTAGCGCTCAACGCTGTCATGTGGGGCTATTTCGGCAATGATATCGTGTACGCGCTGCATCACGTTTTTAAATGAAAAGCTGACCTTAGTTTCATCAAGTCCATATTTTTGGGCATCTTGAAACTGGCTGACGATTTTAGCACTTTTAATCAGCGCTTTGCTGGGCACACAGCCGTAATTCAAGCAATCACCGCCCATTTCTCCTGCTTCAATTAAGGTCACTTTTGCCTTAACTGCAGCGCCAATATAGCTGGTGACTAAACCACCCGCGCCCGCGCCGATCACAATCATATTGCGGTCAAAGCTCTTGGGTTTATGCCAGCCTTTATACACGCGGCGTTTTTTTATAAGGTTAATAATCGCTTTGGCTATTAGCGGAAAAACACCCAGTAGAACAAAGGATAAAATAAGGTCGAACGACAAAATACCCTGCAGGCTGTTAAGCTGGGCAAGCTGGGTACCGGCGTTTACAAACACAAAGGTACCTGCCAGCATACCTAGTTGGCTGACCCAGTAAAAGGTCCATGGCTTTATCGCCGTAAGGCCCATTAGTAGGTTAATTAAAAAGAAGGGAAAAAGAGGGACTAGGCGCAGTGTAAATAAGTAAAACGCACCTTCTCTTTCAACGCCTTTGTCTATTGCCGTTAAGCGCTCAGGAAACTTTTTCTTAATGGTGTCTCTTAATATATAACGAGACACTAAAAATGCTAAAAGAGCCCCTATGCTTGAGGCAAAAGAGGCTAGTAGCAAGCCTTCAAACAAGCCAAACAGCGCGCCTGCCGTTATGGTCAGTATGGCGGCGCCGGGCAGTGAAAGCGCTGTCACTACCACATATATTAAAAAGAAGCCACCCAAGACTAAAACAGGCGAAGCATCGCGCCACTGCCTGAAATCGTCGATGGAGTTTTTAAGGCCGTCTAAGGTGAGGTAGGTATTTAAATTGAAGTAAAAGAAGCTGGCGATCAGCGCCGCTACCACCACCGCAATGGTTAATTTTTTATACACGTAGACTCTTCCTTAAAATGAGTAGCTTAGCTTAACTTCGCCGTGAATGGGCAGCTCTGGAAACACCAGCGTTGACCCAAAAAATCCGCCTTCAAACACGGGCCGCCAATTCTTTTCGTTGGTCACATTGTTTAGGGTAAAGCGCAGGGCGAGCTGCTCGCTAAACAGATAGCGAGTATTAAGATCGAGGGTAAACTGGTCGCGTATCAGCACCGTAGCCAAAAAGTCCAAGGGGTAGCTTTTTGTATAAATACCTGAGAAGCCTGCTGACCATTTTTCGTTAATATTAAGGCCGCCGTTTAGCCCTAGGCTTTGCTGCGGGATCCCTTGTACTTGGGTGTTTGACGCAGCAAAAGGGGTGAAGTTGGGCGAACCAAGGCCTGTGCCTTGAATAATATCAGCACGGGTGTTGTCAAAAGCATCAGCTACTTGGCGCGATCCTTGGCTGGTGGCGCTGTTGTCATAACGTGCATCTATATAGGTATACCCGGCGTTAAACCAAAAGCGCTCAGCGGTATAAAAAGCTTGTAGCTCTAGGCCTGTTGCGCGCACGCCTGTGTTGCTTCCGTCGCGATTGCGTAAGCTTCGTCTTTGATTAAACCATGCGCCGTCTACATACCAATGGCTATCACTGGGCGCATACTTTATACCCGCTTCAAACAAGCTATTATTAGTCGCAAAATTTAATTCGCTAATGGTGTTGTCGCCGCCAAGGACGTTGCCGCCAGCCATACTGTTTGATGTGGCTTCGTTATAACTGCCCGCAATATACGACGTTAACGAGGCAGTAATAGCATAGCTCACGCTAATTTGAGCAGACTGTAATATTTCATTAATGCTGTCAGACACGGCTACTTGCCCCTGAGGTGCAATGGGGTCTTGGGCTTTTACATCATAATAATCAAGCCTGTAGCCTAGGCTGGTGCTTAGTTCATCTGTCCATTGGCTGTCGTGCTGCACGGCTAAACCTGTTTGCCAACTGCTTGAGTCGGTGGTGTCTGAGAGCGAAAAGTCCCCTGCGCCGTCGCCGTTAATATCGTATTGCCCGCCGGGTGATACAAATACCCCTGGGCGTAATTCAACCAAGCGCGCTTGTTGCTCGCTAGTAAGGGGGATACGCCGATTCATAATAGGTCCGGTTAGATCAATTGGTGCATCGGCTTCGGTAGTGAACTGACTGTAGCCTAATACGCTGTTATAGCGCACGTCAAACGCGATGATACTTTGCTGACTGTGGTGCCAGTCGTAAGCTAATTCGGTGCGGTTTTGCGCGGTATTAGCCGCGTCAATAATTTCTACAAAGCTATTTTGGGCGATGCTTTCACGCTCAAGATACTGATAATATGTGGTGTTTTTAAGTCGAGCATTATCGCTTAGTTGGCGCCTGTAAATACTGTGGACTAGGAAAGTTGTGGCGGTATTGATATTGCCTGGATCGGTCAACACTTGGCTTCGGTTTATGCGCACTTCCCCCGTTGGCGAGATAACCGAGCCTGCTCTGGGAATTAAGCTGCCATTAGCCTGAGCGCCTTGGCCAGTAATATATAAGCCCTTGTCAATGAGGTTTTGGGTGGGGCGGTTTATGCCGGCGTTGTCGGTATACTCCACGTCATAATATTCAACGTTGATATCCCACGTGCTGTCACTATTGGGCACTAAGCGAAAAGCGCTGTAAAGGCTGTCGCTTTTATACCCGCTAAAATCATAAAAATCACCGTTGTCTATGCGTTCATAGCTTAGCCGTAGCCCGCTTTTATTGTCAACTAAGACCTTGGAGGTATCTATTTGGGCGCGGTAGCTGTCCCATCGGCCCGCGGAGAGTGACATTTTGCTGTCTTGCTTGCTTATGGATGCACGTTTGGATTGTAAGTTAACAAAGCCGCCGTTACGCTGACTGCTGCCAAACATTACAGGAGGCGGCCCTTTCACCACGTCAACTTGTTCAATAGCGTTAAATGACAGCGGCACACCAAATCCGTTATTACCGGCTTGACGTCTCACGCCATCTTGCAAGAGCTCACCTAGCTGCCCTCTAATTGTGGGTAGGCTAGGCGCGCCAAAACCACTTGCCGCATAAGTGCTTGGGCTCACAGCCAAAATATCTTGCAAAGTGGTAATGTTAAGCACTTCCATCATCTGCGCCGAAATAGGCGTTACCGAGCGCGCAATATCTTGGATAGATAAGCCATCTCCAAAAGGCCCGTCAATTAAGCTTTGCTTAGGGGAAAGTAATGCTGCGTTAGAGGCGTTGCCGGTAACCTCAATTACTTCAATTTCTTTATCGTTTTCTTTATCGTTTTCTTGCTGTGCGAAGGCTGTCGCGCAAAAAAGCGGAAGCAAAACCGACAGGGTCCCTAATGTGCAGCGCAATGAAGACGCATTTTTTTGCATGTTTGATAATATCCGAATAGGTGGTTTTGGGCGTTAGCAACTGATTTTTGACCAGTTGCTATTCATCATTAAATTTTAGCGATTGAATTGGTCTTTAAAGCCTTGAATTCTTTTTGCATTAGCGCCCAAGTCACTGCGCCCGACTCTAGATACTGAGCGTAAATCGACATTGGTAGTGTTGGGCGTTTCAGAATCAGCTTGCACTCTAATAACGATGTCATCTTTAAACTGCCACAGCGTGGTTGTTTGTGTCGCCTCAATAATACCCATATCTGCATTTATATTAACAATTTCCCAGCCTAAGCTTTGTGCTACGCCCAGCGCTTTATCAAAGCTGTCTTGCACACTTGCACTCACGTTCATGGTTTTGATGTTTGGATATGCCGCTTGCTGCAGCTCGGCTAAATTTCCGTTTTCAATACTGTAGGCTAAGGGATTAGCGCTGTCACCGCGAATGGCTACTATGGCGTCAAACCCAGGAGGATTAAGTACATCGGTTGAAATGTTATGGATAGCAGGAACGGTTCTGGCAACGTATACCTGAATGCCTAGGCCAACGATGGGGATTAAGCTTATTGCCACGGCAATAACAGCGTTTCGGCCGCTAGCGGGTTTAGCACGTCTGTGCAAAACAAAAACAACAAGGCCCGCTATGAGTACGATAAGGGCTAAATAAAAGGTGTAATTGAGGATCTGAAAACCGGTGCCAAATCCGTAAAGACCTATGCGAAAGCCGATTAATGCAAGGGGAAAGCCCAAAGCGCTTAGCACTGCAAGCCATTTAAGTACTTTACTCATAATAAATATCACCGTTAATTATTTGATTAGTATGCAAAACATTTTCATTCATATTACCACTAACACAGCGCAATTAGAACAAACAGGAGGCTGTGCACAAAGATATCGCCAAGAGTCTCTAGTTTGGTGATTTATAAGCTGCGTGGATAAATCTACCATGGCATGCGAGTTGCTGGCAGGTTGAAGCGCTAGACTGTCTGGTTTACAAGCTTCACAACGCTATCTTTGTGGATAAGCTAATTTGCTATCGATAAACTACAATAACGGCATTTTAACAGTAACTTTTAACCGATTATTGTGTTTTTTATATCTATAAGGGTAACAAACTACTTTTTTAAAGCTTTTTTTATGCGTATTTACATTTCTGTTGCTCCAGTACGTAATCTACTATTTCCCATAATATTTTAAAACACTTAGCGCCTATATTGTCGACAATATCTGTTTTATTAACTTGATTAATTAAATATTTTCTTTATTATAGCCCGTTATAAAATTTACATGTCGACAATATTGTGGCATTTTGGTAGTAATTGACACTTGGTTTATTCACTCATATGAAAATAACTAACCCGACTCAACAAGCAGCGGTGACCACTGCCGACAAAGTATTTCAACAAATGCAGCATGCCATTGTTGAAGGTGAAATTGCTGCCGGGAGTAAAATTAGTGAGCCTGAGTTAGCTAAACGCTATCAAATTAGCCGCTCAACCCTGCGTGAGGCCTTAAACCGTTTAGAAAAGTGTCACCTTATTGAACGAAAAGCCAACGTGGGTTCGCGCGTAGTTACCTGCACTATTGAAGGTTTGCTAGAGCTATACATTACTCGAGAAGCACTTGAAGGCATGGCGTGTCGCCAAGCTGCCAAAAATATGAGCGACGAAGAAATTTTGCATATGCAAGATATGCTAAAAATTCACGCCCAAACGCAAGATCTCAAAGACGGTGTTGCCTATTATCAAGAAGAAGGCAATCTCGATTTCCACTACAAAGTGATTTTAGGGAGTCACAACAAGCAGTTAATCGAACTGATTTGTGGCCAGCTATATCACTTGGTGCGCATGTATCGCTGTCAATTTGGCATGCATAGCCCTAGAGCCAGTCGCGCTTTTGATGAACATGCAAACATTATTCAAGCCATTGCCGATAGAGATGGGGAGCTAGCAGAAATGCTCATGCGTCGTCATATTGCTGCATCGCGTAAAAATATTGAAAACAAAATAGCCCAAGAAATTGCTCATAAAGAGCAAGCAAACATTGTACTCATTAAGTCTTAAGAGGAAATACATTATGACAAGTCCATTATCTGCTGGCGCGAAATTTCGTCAAGCCTTAGCCAATAACAAGCCCTTACAGGTTGTGGGCACCATCAATGCATACAGCGCAATGATGGCCCAGCAAATAGGCCATCAAGCCATTTACTTGTCGGGCGGCGGTGTGGCTAATGCCTCTTATGGCTTGCCCGACCTTGGTATGACTTCATTAAACGATGTTATTGCCGATGTGCAGCGCATTACGGCAGCGTCCAGCTTACCCTTACTGGTCGATATTGATACCGGTTGGGGCGGCGCATTTAATATAGCGAAAACAATCCGTGATATGGAAAAAGCAGGCGCGGCGGCAGTTCATCTTGAAGACCAAGTTGCGCAAAAGCGCTGTGGTCATCGCCCTAACAAAGAAATTGTGGCTACTGATGAGATGGCAGACCGTATTCGCGCCGCCGTGGATGCACGCATCGATCCTGATTTCTTTATTATGGCGCGCACCGACGCCTTCGCGCAAGAAGGACTAGACGCTGCAATAGCGCGCGCTAAAGCCTATGTGGCAGCCGGCGCCGACGGTATTTTTGCAGAGGCGATAAAAACCGAAGAACACTACCGCGCGTTTACCGAAGCCTTAGATGTGCCAATTCTTGCTAATATCACTGAGTTTGGTCAAACCGAACTGTGGAACAAAAAGGAGTTAGGTGAGTGGGGCTGCGCTATGGTGCTTTATCCACTCTCCGCGTTTCGTGCCATGAATAAAGCGGCTGAGTCTGTGTATAAAACATTGCTTAAAGATGGCGATCAAAAAGCAGAAATTGGCAACATGCAAACGCGTATGGATCTATATGACTATCTTGGTTATCACGATTATGAGCAAAAGCTAGATTCGCTTTTTGCTAATGGCAAAAATAAATAATTACACATATATCTACATATACAGTAAAAAATATTGACGAGAGGAAACTACCATGACAGAGAAAAAGATTAATAGTGCGGGTCTACGCGGTCAAAGTGCAGGCGAAACGGCGCTTTGTACCGTGGGCCAATCGGGCAGCGGATTAACTTACTGCGGTTATGACGTATCTGACCTAGCCGACAACGCTACCTTTGAAGAAGTCGCTTATTTATTATTTAACGGTGAATTACCCACTACAGCTGAGTTAACGCAATATAAAGCCGAGCTACTGGGATTACGCGATATTGGGCAGTCACTAAAAGACGTGTTAAAACTAATCCCCAAAGACACTCATCCTATGGACGTTATGCGCACGGGCTGTTCATTTTTAGGTAACGTTGAGCCAGAAGCTGATTTTTCACAGCAGCGCCAAGCCGCAAACCGTTTACTCGCCGCCTTCCCAGCAATTATGTGCTACTGGTATAGATATTCACATGATGGCGTTGAAATTGACTGTAGCAGTGACGAAGCATCACTAGGCGGCCACTTTTTACGCTTGTTAAATGGCAAAACGCCGTCTGCGCAGCATGAGCGTGTAATGGACGTATCGTTAATTTTATATGCTGAGCACGAATTTAACGCCTCTACCTTTACCGCACGTGTTTGCGCCTCTACTTTGTCTGATATGTACTCTTGTATTACCGGTGCAATCGGCACTTTGCGTGGCCCACTTCACGGTGGTGCTAACGAAGCGGCTATGGATATGATCCAGAAGTTCAAATCACCAAGTGACGCAAAAGTGCAAATGGCCGCAATGCTTGAACGTAAAGAAAAGATTATGGGCTTTGGTCATGCCATTTACCGCACGTCCGACCCCCGCAACGTCATTATTAAAGCATGGTCGGAAAAGCTAGCGAAGCAAAATGGTGATACTGCACTTTATGATATTTCTGTTGCCTGTGAAGAATTTATGTGGGACACCAAAAAGTTGTTTTGTAACGCTGATTTTTTCCATGCGTCTACTTATAATTATATGGGTATTCCTACCAAGCTGTTCACGCCTATATTTGTGTGCTCACGCCTCACGGGCTGGGCTGCGCACGTGATGGAGCAGCGCTCAAATAATCGTATAATTCGCCCAAGTGCTGATTATGTTGGCGCAGATCCAAGAAAAGTGATGCCCATCGCGCAGCGCTAAGCTAGCAATCACTAAGCTCAACAAAGGGATTACATTATGAATTATGATTACCGCAAGCCACTTCCTGGCGCCAATATTGATTTTTTCGATACCAGAGCCGCCATAGAAGACATCAGCCCAGGCGCTTATGCAAAATTACCCTATACATCACGTGTACTTGCTGAGCAATTAGTAAGGCGATGCAGCCCTGACACCTTAAGCGACTCGTTAAAGCAAATTATTGAAAGCAAGCAAGAGCTTGATTTTCCTTGGTATCCCGCGCGTGTTGTGTGCCATGATATTTTAGGCCAAACAGCCTTGGTTGACTTAGCCGGCCTTCGCGACGCGATTGCTGATCAAGGCGGCGACCCATCTAAAGTTAACCCCGTGGTACCTACTCAGCTTATTGTGGATCACTCCTTAGCAGTAGAAGCGCCGGGATTTGATCCGCAAGCCTTTGATAAAAACCGCGCTATTGAAGATCATCGTAACGCACAGCGTTTTCACTTTATTGAATGGACCAAAACAGCGTTTAAAAACGTGGACGTTATTCCTGCCGGCAACGGCATTATGCACCAAATTAACTTAGAAAAAATGTCACCCGTTATTCAAGTGCGCGACGGCGTCGCCTTCCCCGATACCTGCGTAGGCACCGACAGCCACACGCCGCATATCGACGCGCTGGGCGTTATTGCCATTGGCGTGGGCGGCTTAGAAGCTGAAACGGTTATGCTGGGTCGCCCCACTATGATGCGCTTGCCTGACATTATTGGGGTGCATTTGAGTGGTAAACGCCAGCCTGGTATTACCGCCACCGACATAGTGCTGGCCATTACGGAGTTTTTGCGTAATCAAAAAGTGGTCTCTGCCTATTTAGAATTCTTTGGTGAAGGCGCGAGAAGCTTAACCATTGGCGACAGAGCCACTATTTCAAACATGACGCCTGAATACGGCGCCTCTGCTGGTATGTTCTATATTGACGCGCAAACCATTGATTACTTAAAAATTACCGGCCGTGAGCCAGAGCAAGTCGCCCTAGTAGAAAATTATGCCAAACATACTGGCCTGTGGGCTGACGATTTGCTTGACGCGCAATATGCACGCGTGCTCGAGTTTGATTTATCAAGCGTAGGGCGTAACTTAGCTGGCCCTTCAAACCCGCATCGTCGTTTGGCCACAGCCGATTTAGCGTCCAGCAACATTGCAAGAAACCTAAGCGATTGTAAAGCCCAAGAAGCCAAGGGTGAAATGCCCGATGGCGCCGTTATTATTGCGGCTATTACCTCGTGCACGAATACGTCTAACCCGCGTAACGTGGTGGCAGCGGGTCTTATCGCCAAACGCGCTAACGACTTAGGCTTAGTGCGTAAACCGTGGGTTAAAACGTCATTTGCACCGGGTTCAAAGGTGGCTAAGCTTTATTTAGAAGAAGCCGGTCTTTTATCTGAAATGGAAAAATTGGGCTTTGGTATTGTCGGTTACGCCTGCACAACCTGCAATGGCATGAGTGGCGCCCTTGACCCAGTCATTCAAAAAGAAGTTATTGATCGCGATTTATATGCAACCGCTGTTTTGTCAGGCAACCGTAACTTTGATGGGCGTATTCACCCTTATGCAAAACAAGCCTTTTTGGCATCACCGCCTTTAGTTGTTGCTTATGCAATAGCCGGCACCATTCGCTTCGATATTGAAAAAGATATACTAGGACAAGACCAACACGGTAATGACATTACCCTAAAAGACATTTGGCCAAGCGATGAAGAAATTGATGCAATTGTAGCGTCGTGCGTGAAGCCTGAGCAGTTCAAGAAAATTTACACGCCCATGTTCGATTTAGGCTCGTTTGAGCCGGCCGAAAGTCCACTTTATGCATGGGATGAAACTAGCACCTATATTCGTCGTCCTCCTTATTGGGACGGTGCGCTGTCGGGTGAACGCACTATGCAAGGCATGCGTCCGTTAGCAGTACTTGGCGACAACATAACAACGGATCACTTATCGCCCTCAAATGCGATTCAGTTAGACAGCGCCGCAGGTGAGTACTTGCATAAAATGGGCTTGCCAGAAGCGGATTTTAACTCTTACGCAACCCACCGTGGCGATCATTTAACTGCCCAGCGCGCAACCTTTGCTAACCCCAAATTATTTAACGAAATGTGCAAAGACGCTAACGGCGAAGTAAAACAAGGCTCTTTAGCCCGTATAGAACCCGAAGGTCTTGAATCGCGCATGTGGGAAGCTATTGAAACATATATGGCGCGTAAACAACCCTTAATCATTATTGCCGGCGCCGACTATGGTCAAGGCTCTTCACGAGACTGGGCGGCGAAAGGCGTTCGCTTAGCCGGCGTTGAAGTGATCGTGTCAGAAGGTTTTGAGCGTATTCACCGCACCAATTTGGTCGGTATGGGCGTGTTGCCACTTGAATTTACGAAGGGTGAAACTCGTCATACTTACCACATTGATGGCACTGAAACGTATGATGTTAAGGGAACAACGGCCGCCGGTGGTGCAATGACCGTGGTGATGACACGTAAGAATGGTGAAGTGGCAGAAATACCTGTGAAATGTCGTTTAGATACAGCTGAGGAAGTTTCAGTATATGCAGCTGGCGGTGTTCTGCAAAAGTTTGCGAATGATTTTCTTGAAGCAACTGTCGCCTAGCAATTAACCGTCGCCTAGCCATTAATCGTCGCCTAGCCATTAACCGTCGCCTAGCAATTAGAAAAGGAAGTGTGATGTCTCATGTACCTCAGGTCAAAATACCCGCTACGTATATGCGCGGCGGCACATCAAAAGGTGTGTTCTTCAATCTGACAGACTTACCCAAACGCTGTCAGGTGCCAGGTGAAGCTCGCGACAAGATGTTACTGCGCGTCATTGGTAGCCCCGACCCGTACGGTAAGCACACCGACGGCATGGGCGGGGCAAGCTCAAGCACCAGCAAAACCGTCATTTTAGCTAAATCAGCGCAAGCAGATCACGACGTTGACTATTTGTTTGGTCAGGTAGCCATCGACAAAGCGTTCGTAGATTGGAGCGGAAACTGCGGAAATCTGACCGCGGCGGTAGGTGCATTCGCTATAAGTGCAGGATTAATTAATGCCGACAGGATCCCCGAAAATGGCATTTGCGAAGTGCGGATTTGGCAGCAAAATATCAGCAAAACAATTATTGTTCATGTGCCAATTACACAAAGCCAAGTGCAAGAAACCGGTGATTTTGAACTTGATGGCGTGACCTTTGCGGCCGCTGAAGTACAGGTAGACTTTGTTGCGCCGGTTGACCCAAGTGAAGCAATGTTCCCTACCGGTAATGTAGTGGATGATCTTGTGGTGCCAGATGTTGGCACATTTAAAGCAACCATGATAAGCGCTGGTATTCCCACGATATTTTTAAATGCAGATGAAATAGGCTATACAGGCACAGAACTGCAAGATGCCATAAACGGTGATGAAAAAGCACTAGCGCGCTTTGAAACAATTCGTGCCTATGGTGCGATAAAAATGGGCCTTATTAGTCATATTTCAGAAGCGGTGTCTCGCCAGCACACGCCAAAAGTTGCTTTTGTTGCGCCGCCGCAGCCTTATGTATCTTCAAGTGGCAAAGTTATTGCCGCCAATGAAATTGATTTACACGTAAGGGCACTATCGATGGGTAAACTTCATCATGCCATGATGGGAACCGCCGCAGTTGCTATTGGCGCCGCAGCGGCGATTTCTGGCACATTGGTAAACATAGCGTCTGGCGGTGGTGAACGAAACTCAGTTACCTTTGGTCATCCATCGGGTAGCTTAAAAGTAGGCGCACACGCTTTATGCACCAACGATAAGTGGACAGTCAAAAACGTCAGCATGAGCAGAAGCGCAAGAGTGTTAATGGAAGGCTGGGTAAGGATCCCTGAAGACTCTTTTTGAACGCTGTGTTCTATTACAGATTATTGCCTTCAATTATAAAATATTACAGCAGTTGGGTATGCTTGAAGGTGTAAGTGGGCAATTTACATTACACATGAATAAAGCTTAATGCAGATTTGTGCGTCGATGAGTTAGTATTACATTTGTATTCATCTATACTATTCGACCAAAATAATTTATAGCATTAATCATATTGCGTAATTAGCGTAAATCATCATCAGCTGACGCCACGTAATACAGCTTAAGAAAAAATAACGGAACATCTCTAAACATGACAGCACCTTTAAAAAACGCCGAAATAAAAGAAATGCCCTCTACCGAACCTCATCGAATGAAAGGCACCATGATGGATGGCGTGAAAGCCTTGCAAAGAACACCAGAACTCAAGGGCGGCACCCAAGCCGATAAGCGCACAGAAATAGCGTCTTACTTCACCAATACCTTTGACACTTACACAAGTCTTTTTGACTGCTTAGTAGATGACAACGCTTTTTACCAAAAGTCTATTGCGCTGCGCCATCCGCTCATTTTCTATTTTGGCCACACCGCCACTTTTTTCATCAATAAACTGTTACTTGCAAAGCTAATTCCTGAACGAATAGACGCACACATGGAATCAATCTTCGCAATAGGGGTTGATGAAATGAGTTGGGACGATTTAGACGACAAAAACTATGACTGGCCCAGCGTGCCTGAGGTAAGACAGTATCGTGCAAAGGTGCGCGCTAAAGTGCTCAACGTAATCAACACGCAAGCACTTAGCCTGCCTATTGACTGGGAAAGCCCATGGTGGCCAATTGTGATGGGTATTGAGCATGAGCGTATTCATCTTGAAACCTCATCTGTTTTAATTCGCCAACATGATCTTGCCAGAGTGCAGATACAGCCGCAATGGCCTGCATGTCCAGACACTTCAGACGCACCAAAAAACACCTTAATTACGGTGCCGGCTGGAGAAGTGAACATTGGTAAAGCATTTGACGATGCTTATTATGGCTGGGATAACGAATACGGCGAGCGCCGCACAGAAGTGGCTGAATTTAAAGCCAGCGAGTACTTGGTTAGCAACAATGAGTTTCTAGAATTTGTTGACGCTGGTGGCTATGAACACGACAGCTTCTGGTCTGAGGAAGGTACGTCGTGGAAGCAGTTCACGAAGGCTAAACACCCGGCATTCTGGCGCTGGCATAAAGCGTGGCATTTACGTCTTATGACCCAAGAAATGCCAATGCCTTGGGATTGGCCAGCCGAGGTGAACTACCATGAAGCGAGCGCGTTTTGCGAATGGAAATCAGCGCAAATGGGTCAACAAATTCGCTTGCCCAGCGAAGATGAGTGGCATAGGCTATGTGCACACGCAAACGTAAAGGAAGTAGGCGTCGATGTTGCTAATGCCAATTTGCATCTAGATCATTACGCGTCGTCAACCCCGGTTAACCGCTTTAAACAGGGTGATTTCTATGATGTGGTGGGCAATGTGTGGCAGTGGACGCAAACACCAATTTATCCGCTTGATAACTTCAAAGTACACCCTTTATATGATGATTTCACCACGCCTACTTTTGACGGCCAGCACAATTTAATGAAAGGTGGTTCGTGGATTTCAGCCGGCAACGAAGCACGCCTTTCAGCGCGCTATGCTTTTAGACGACATTTTTCTCAACATGCAGGGTTTCGTTACATTGCGTCCGATGAAAAGGTCAACGATCCTAATCCCTACTATGAAAGTGATCGCTTACTTTCTGAGTATGCAGAGTTTCATTTTGGCGATACATGGTACGGCGTTGAGAACTTCCCTAAAGCACTGGCGGATATTGCGCTTGCGGCGAACAAGGGAAAGCCTGCGGGTAAAGCCTTAGATTTAGGCTGTGCCTGTGGCCGCGCAAGTTTTGAACTAGCACGTGAATTTGACAAGGTCGATGGCATTGACTTTTCTGCTAACTTTACGCGCTTAGGTGCGGTAATGGCAGAGCAGGGCGCTGTGCGCTACGCACTCACCGAAGAGGGCGAACTAGTTAGCTATCATACCCGTACACTGCAAGAATTAGGGTTAAAAGATTGTGCGCAGCGTGTGTCATTTCACCAAGGCGACGCGTGTAATTTAAAGCCCCAGTTTGCAGGCTATGACTTAGTATTGGCCGCAAATTTGATTGACCGTTTATACCAGCCAAGCGTGTTTTTAAAAGACATTGCTAAGCGCATTAACAGCGGGGGTTTGCTCATTCTTGCCTCTCCTTACACCTGGCTAGAAGAGCATACGCCAAAAGAAGGGTGGATAGGCGGCTATAAGAAAGACGGCGAAAATTACACCACCTTAGATGGCTTGAAAGACCAGCTTTCAAACCACTTTAGGCTAGTGAGTGAGCCTCAAAAGGTGCCCTTCGTTATTCGTGAAACCCAGCACAAGTTTCAACATACCTTGTCTGAACTGACTATTTGGGAGCGCTTGCCGCGCTAACTAGGGCGGTTATTTCTTGCTCAATGGCGCTGTGGTCTACTAATTGCGAAAACCAATTATTAGCCACAGCATCGCTTTGTAAGCCAAGCAATGTACCTAACACAGATCCACGGTGAACGTTGTCACCGCCCAAATTAGTATTCACTAAAAGCGCTTTGTAAGGGTTACTGTAATATTTGTAGGCTAAATACAATACTATCGGCCATGAGTCAGAAATATAGCAGGCGCGCGAAAATAAATGGCCGACAACCTGATGATCGGGCAGGTCACGTTTGATTAAACCGGGTAAATCGAAATTAGGCACGCCCTTACTTGCCTCTATTAGCAGGGCTTTAAAACCGCTCTCATCAACGCCCTCCAAAAGCCCGCTAAGTAAATTCACATAACGGTCGCAAACCTGCATTAGTGATTCATCCGGATGCGTTAGCGCCAAATGCTCTCTACAGGCAACCTGAATGTTTGAAGCAGCGCTGCCTTTCAGGTACTGTGAAAAGACCAGAGGCGCTATGGTAATTAACGCGCCAACCGAGGCAGTATCGTGTGTTAGCATGGCGCATTTTTCTGGTTTGCGCCCCTGTGCATAATTTGCGAAAAAACCACGATGATACGATTCAGCGTAAGTGTCGGGGTGAGCAGGCGGCTGTGCGGTCATAAAATCGATATAGGCGTTAACAAATGAACGGCGATCGTAATGACCGTTATCAGTTGCCAATGTACGCATTACTACACGTGCGCAATGGGCGTTTAAGGTGTTTTCACCGGCGCCCATGCCTTGATGATAATGCACATTGGGTGTATTCCAAAAAGAGGCTTTGTCTTTTAAAATAACATCACCCACCACCTCAATGTCTGCAGCAGAAGATGTATCACTTGATTGGCGTCCTCCTTTGCGTTTTGAATGCAAAGACATAATAGAAGAGGGATGATGCTTAGGGGCGGCTTCGAAACGCTGAATACCCCCGGGAAAAGCGAACTCAATTTCCATTGGTTGGTAATACCAGTGCACAGGCATTGCTAAGGCGTCAGCAATAAACTGAGTTTTAAGGGCGTTTGATACGCGTATTGATTGAGCAGAATTATGGTTCACTATATTACCTCTGTCACCTAGTACCAAAAAGTCAAAAGCCTGATGCTAAATATAATGTAACAGACGTTTAGCACTTTTTTGGTTTTAGTGTAAATTGCTTTTAAAAGAGGTAATGACAATAAACAATAAGCTTACTATATTCAACAAACAAGCAGATATTGCTTGCCTTAGGCGTATGCGTGAGGAAACATGCGTCTATACTCCTTCAGCTACCACGGTTCTAGAAAACGCAAGCGCCATATTAATAATGCTTGAAAAACGGCAAATTTGCCCCAACATTTAGCCTATACACAAGGCTAGAATTGAACAATGCTTTCCTATTTATTACCTCTTTTGCTTGGCTCGCTGTTTATTGCTTTTTTTGTTGGCAAGCCCTATTGGCGAGAATACAAAAGAGCTGAGGCAAAACGTTTACCCTTTACTAAGCAGTGGCGTAAAATAATTCAGCAGCGCATGCCATATTTCAAAAAAATGCCGGCGCATCTGCAACTACAATTGAAGCAGCATGTTCAAGTATTCTTGTCTGAAAAGCGTTTCATTGGTTACCACGGTATTCTTATTACAGACGAAATTAGGGTGACAATTGCCGCCCAAGCCTGCTTATTACTGCTAAATCGAAACACCGATTATTACCCTAAATTGAGCACTATTTTGGTCTACCCGCGAGCGTTCGTGAAACAGCATAGCTCAGCAAGCTCTGATGGCGTGCACTTTAGTGAAAACGTCACGCTTGCCGGAGAGTCTTGGGGCTTTGGTAAAGTTGTGCTGTCATGGCAAGACACTCTAGATGGCGCTTACGATCCTAATGACGGGCACAATGTCGTGATTCACGAGTTTGCGCATCAGTTGGATCAAGAAAACGGCGCTGCCAACGGTGCGCCAATACTATCTAAAGGACAACGTTATGACACCTGGTCAAACGTATTGTCACTTGAATTTGAAAAGCTGAAACGCCAGGCTGCTCTTGGTCAACCCTCATTATTTGACTACTACGGCGCGACGAATCCCGCTGAGTTTTTTGCGGTTGCTAGCGAAGTGTTTTTTGAGAAGTCTGAAGCGCTTAAGTATGAGCATCCTGCGTTGTATGCGCAATTGTTTCGATACTATGGTGTTGATCCTGCCAGTTGGTAACACATAATGCATAACACATAATGCATTTAGCATTTAGCCACAAGTATTGGTCTAAAATCAATGAGCAAAAAACGGCAGTGCTTAAGGCACGCTTGTCTAAAAAATAAGAACTGTTGTCAGGCTGTAAAAACGCTACAATATTGACTCATAATTTTATTACATTTGTGCAAAGGAAAACGCATGTTAAGCAGTACTCAACTCGCCACAATGCTGGCACTACAAGACGCCATGAACACAAAAGTTAACCCCCAGTGGCTTAGCGCAGGCTACAGCTATTTACGCGCAGCGTTAATTGAATCGGTAGAAGCTATTGATCATCATGGTTGGAAGTGGTGGAAAGCTCAAAATTGCGACTTAGCCCAGGTACAAATGGAACTGGTTGATATTTGGCACTTCGCGCTATCGCATATTATTATTGCGCATGACGGTGACATTCCAAAAGCAGCTAAAGAAATTGAAGTTGAACTACAGCACCTAAACCCTATAATCGTGTTTGACGGTGTAACATTTGATGTCTCCACAAATACCTTGGTGGAAAATTTAGAGTTAATGGCGGGTCTATGTGTGGTAAAACGGTTTGATATGCCGTTATTTGTGACCATAGTTGAACAAGCACAAATGACACCTACTATGTTGTTTGAGCAATACGTAGGCAAGAATATTTTGAATTTCTTTCGGCAAGATCACGGCTATAAAGAAGGTAGCTATAATAAGGTATGGCAAGGGCGAGAAGACAACGAGCATTTAGTAGAGATAATGGCACAGACTAACAGTACGACACAAGATTATGCTGACGTATTATACAAGGCGCTTGAGAAGCGATATTTAGCCAAGTAATGAATGCTGCCCTTGTGTGCTTTTGCGCAGGGCAACATTCACTCTAGCTACTGATATTGTAAATAGTACAATAAGCCTTACTTTTTGCGCAAGTCAGCGTCAAAGTCATCAGGAAATATAATTAAACCCTCTTCTTCAGGGTTTGGGAACACCGCAATATTGACATCGTCGCCCTGCAGTCCCAGGGTCCAGCGAGCTAGCCAGTCACTTACCGAAATAGCCATAGGGACACAATGTTCCCAATCGCCGGTAGCCCAGTGTTGGGCGAATGCTTGTGCTGGCCAAACCGGCACGCAGTCTTCATCTTCAGTGGTGAGAATGACACAACCGTCATCATCGTTTAGGATCCACAGTTGCTGATGCTGCTGCGCTTGCGATAGCAAGTAGGTATAGCGCTTATCTGCCGACATTTGCAATACTTCGTTAAAGCTTGGTGACATCTTATTTCCTTAAAATAAGTAAAAAGGCAAAGGTACTATTGATATATACACCCTTTTTACTGAGGTGAGTTGTTAAGCCGTCTTTACGATGCGTTAGTACTTTCAAATATTTTGTCGGCAGACGCCGCTACAAAGCCTTGATACAGCTCGCCACTTTGCATTGCATAACGCTGTGCAAATTCGTAAAAACAGCTGGGTAGGGTCATAGTAGTATCTGTAAACGCAACTTGAGCATGATCAGCCATAGTACTTGACTGCGCTAAACACACGTCTGCGCCGCCTTTTATTTCACCGCCCGACGCGTTTAGCTTAAATCCAGCGTGTTTGAGCATAGTATTTACATCTTCTAGCTCGTGGATGTCGCTTAAGTGGTTAATACTTACCGTGAAGTGATTTGCTCGATAGCCCCACGCCAACATCCATGCAGCATACTCAGATTCTGCCAGCAAAGCTTTATACTCATCACTGCTTGCCTGCCAGTGTGTGCCTGAATATAAGAAATTATCTTCGTTTACGGCACTTGGCTTAATTTGTTCCACTATTCTATGAATAATCGACTGCGCCTGCTCGCTTAGTTGTGACACGCGTAATTCGCTTATAAACACTTTTGGTACGGTTGTGTCGGGGTGCTCTAAATGCACCGCGGTAAGCTTTTTAGCGACAAAATCGTAATCGCCCTTTTGTTCATAGCCAAGCGCTAGGAAATGTGCAGCTAGTTTGTGCAGGTTGACCTTTTCTATGTCAAAGGTGCGCAGCGCGATATGGTCGTTAACGATATTGCTGGTAGCCGTTTTTTCAGCTAGTAAAGCATGTATTTTATGCGCCGATGGCGTTATGCTAATATAATCTTGCCATAAACCCGCAAATAAGTCTGAGACTGTTGTATGCATGATATTTCCTTACCTTTTTTTCTATGTGGGCTAACGCAATAATTTTTGTTGATACTGCGTCAATGCAGCGCTATTTCACGACTATTCTAATATTAAGCCAGGGCTTAATGTAGCAGGCAGTGTTACTTTATCAAGCTCTACCGATGCAACGGGGTAGGCGCAGTAATCAGCCGCATAATAAGCGCTTGCCCTATGGTTGCCGCTGTCGCCTATGCCGCCAAAAGGCGCTGCACTGCTAGCACCAGTAATAGGCCTATTCCAGTTGACGATGCCTGCACGAATGCGCGGTAAAAAGTAGTCGTAATCGGCTTTGTCGTCACTTAGTAAACCGGCCGAAAGACCAAAGCGAGTAGCGTTAGCCAAAGCAATGGCTTCGTCTAGGTCGCTGTATCGAATGACTTTCAAAAGCGGTCCAAAATGCTCTTCATCGGCCATTGTTGGTGCAATACTGGTTACATCAACAATGCCTGGCGATACAAAGCCTGTGTTGTTATCAATGTGCTCCATCGTTACTAAGGCCGTAGCGCCTTGTGCAATTAATTTGTCCTGCGCCGCTACCATAGCCGCCGCCGCTGATGCTGATATCATCGCGCCCATGAAAGGTTGCTCTGCGGCGTCGTAGTGCCCTGGGATCAATTTTTTAGTGGCGATAACGAGCTTGTTAATGAGTGCATCGCCGTATTCACCTTTTGGCACTAATAGCTTGCGTGCACAAGTGCAGCGCTGACCGCTGGTAATAAAAGCCGATTGAATAATGTCGTGAACTGCGCCTAAGATATGCGCCACTTTGGTCACGATTAATGCATTATTGCCGCCCATTTCTAGGGCCAAAATTTTGCCGGGTTCGCCTGCATATTGTGCATGTAAGAGCTTGCCCGTGGTAGCGCTACCGGTAAAAAACAAACCGTCTATTTGATCACTAGCGGCAAGTGCTTTGCCTGTGTCCACTTGACCTTGCACCAGGTTTAATACCCCCTTGGGTAAGCCTGATTTATGCCACAAGGTCAGCATAAACTCAGCCACCAGCGGGGTTAAATCACTTGGCTTAAATACCACAGTATTGCCAGCAAGCAAGGCAGGCACTATATGCCCGTTAGGCAGGTGGCCTGGAAAATTATAAGGGCCAAATACCGCTACCACACCGTGCGGGCGATGACGCAATATGGCTTTACCTGCGGGCATTGGATTTTCCACGGTGCCCGTTCGTTCATGATAGGCTTTTTCAGAAATAGCGATTTTACCGATCATTGCGCCTATTTCTGTGGCCGTTTCCCACTGTGGTTTACCCGTTTCTTTGGCAATAATATGTGCAAATTCTGTTTTGTACTCAGCAAGTAACTCGGCAAAGCGCTTGACAATTTTGAGGCGATCTTCAAATGACAACTGCGACCATTGGATAAATGCATTTCGGGCAGCTGAAATGGCAGCATCTACTTGTTCAGCCGAGGCCGCATTACCCGACCATACCACCGCATTTTTTGCGGGATCCACAGAGCTCATTTGCTGGCCTTTACCATCTAGCCATTGACCATTAATATAATGTGTATTTTGAGACATGTAGCGCTCCTACTTATGTGCGGGATGTAAAATGTGTGCTTGCATAGCGAATGGTATCGCCGTGACATATTTGTAAAGTATCAGCAAGTGCCTGGCTTATCAAAACGGTATGCGTGTCTTGTGAAATATCGAGTGATTTAAGTTGACCGACACAGCCGCGAAATCCTGCAATTTTAGTGTTTATAATGAAGTAATTTTCTAGCAAAGTAATATCCAATGTGGGCGATATCTGCACCGTTGCTTCTTTGCTTATGCGCACGGTATCAATATTCGCTATGTCAGCTTCCATTGTGGGTCCGGCGTCAAAAATATCAACATATCCACGAAACCTAAAGCCCTCTTGCTCAAGCAGCCTAAGCGCGGGACGCGTTTTTTCATGTACCTTGCCGATGCTGGCTTGGGCCTCTTTTGATAATAAATTGACGTAAATAGGGTACTTCGGCATTAGCTCAGCAATAAATACTTTGTTGCCAATGCCTGTTAGATAGTCTGCGGTAGGAAAATCTACTGAGAAAAAGTGGGTTTCTAGCCATTCCCAAAACGGAGACCTACCCGCTTCATCTGATATGCCGCGCATTTCTGCGATAACAATGTCTGCAAATCTATGCTGATGCTGGGCCATAAATAAGAAGCGAAATTTTGACAGCAGCCTACCTGCGAGGCCTTCTCGCGCGTCTTCTTGTAAAAACAGGGTGCATATTTCGCTCACGCCGGTGTAGTCGTTACAAAACGTCAGTATTTCGACTGAATTATGAACACCAAGCTCGCGTGATGCATGCACCACCTTACCTACATGATAGTGGTAGAAGGCATCTTGTGTGCCAACGGTAGCCTCAATACCAGAAGTGCCGACGACTTTACCGGTTTGTGTGTCTTCCATTACAAATAAATAGCTCTGCTGCCCGGGAGACTTTGGATTTGACACAAAAGCACTTTGCGCTGCTGCAATTTTCTTTTTGAGCAGCGTTTCGTTCACCGGCAAAGACGTAAAGCCTATGCCGGATTCTTGGGAAATCCTGTATAGCGCAGAATAATCGCTTTCCCTGATGGGGCGAATGACCAGCATATAGTCGTCTCTATTTTGTAAGCGCAACTGGTTGGGCAACAAGTCCAGCAATACCGCGCTCAAACTTCTCTAAGCCCTCAATAATATCCTTATCAGGAATTACTAAAGAGGGCGCAAAGCGCACTACGTTCATGCCCGCTACTAAGCACATTAGGCCTTCGTTAGTGGCCGCTACCATAAAGTCTTTTGCGCGGCCTTTGTATTGTTCATTTAGCGCACACCCTAAGAGCATGCCTTTTCCACGAATTTCTTCAAACACATGATACTTTGCGTTTATTCTATTTAGGTGCTCTCTAAATAGCGCTTCTTTGTGCGCAACGCCGTCAAGCACTTGTGGTGTGTTTACCACATCAAATACGGCTTCTGCTACCGCGCATGCAAGCGGGTTTCCGCCATATGTACTGCCATGTGTGCCCGGTTTTAGATGTTCAGCAATAGCTGCTGTGGTCAGCATTGCGCCAATTGGAAAACCGCCGCCAAGTGATTTTGCGGTGGTAAGAATATCAGGCCTTACACCCAAATTCATATATTCAAATAGCTTACCCGTGCGCCCCATACCCGACTGTACTTCATCAAAAATTAACAGGGCGTGGTGCTTATCGCAAAGTTCACGTACGCCTTTAACAAAGGCAGGGTCGGGCACAATAATGCCGCCTTCACCTTGTAATGGCTCCATCATAATGGCACATGTTTTGTCAGACATCATGCTGGCTAGCATGTCTAAGTTGCCAAATTCGCAGTGCAAAATATCGCCTGGTTTTGGACCAAAGCCGTCAGAGTAAGCAGGCTGCCCGCCTACTGTTACCGTAAAGAATGTGCGCCCGTGAAAGCCTTGTTTAAACGCTATAATTTCACTGCGCTGTGTGCCGTGCATTTCGAGGGCAAAGCGTCTGGCTAGCTTCAGTGCAGCCTCATTTGCTTCGGCACCTGAATTGGCAAAATATACTTTATCGGCAAACGTGGCGTCGGTTAGTTTTTTGGCTAAACGCAATGCGGGTTCATTCGTGAACACATTGCTTAAGTGCCACAATTTATTACCTTGGCTAATAAGTGCTTGCGTAAGGGCGGGGTGACAGTGCCCTAATACGTTCACAGCAATACCACCGGCAAAATCAATAAACTCGTTGTCGTGCTGGTCCCAAACACGTGAACCTTCACCTCTTACAGGCACCATGTCTGCAGGGTTATAATTGGGAACCATTACGTCATTGAATGTGTCACGAGTTACTTGCATGTTGATACCTCACTGGTGTTAATTATTACTTTGTAAACCGAAGCTGTCCACGCCTATAAAATTGTGGATGTACTGGTGTAAAAAGCGAACATAGCGTAAAAGGCCGTATTGGAGTATGCCAGAAATTGAAGCGAAAGTCGCTATGGTTTCTGCGCTGAAAACCTTTACTTTAAGGGATCTTGGCCAGTTTTTCGGAATTACTGCATAACTATAAAAGCAGTTTTTAACTGGGTATCGTCGAAGTAATCAGCGGGCTTAATAATGTAAGCCATATGTTAATTGGAGAGCGCTTAATGAATAACCCAGTGCTGTCAAAAAAGATGAAATAAAAGAACAACATTACTATTACATAAGTATTCAATAAATATGCAGTAAAGAGTGTAAAGTTTTGTATAAGGACTTGCCGGTTTTATCAATTGTGCCAGCGATGTTATATTTGTCAGCTAATTGCAAAAAAACTATGTTGCGAGTGTAAATCCAACCTTATTACCCTTTCTTAATAAAATTATGTAATACCAAATGCCCATGCTCAGTTAGCAACGATTCAGGGTGAAACTGAAGTCCGTAAAGCTTTAACTGTGTATCCTCTATCGCCATTATTTCTTCAATGCCTTTAGTATTGCATGTAGCGGTAATATTGAAATTGCTACTAAGCGTGTTTTTATCAATTAAGAGTGAGTGATAGCGTGTCACCATAAAGCGTGATGGACACTGCTCAAACAACACTGAAGCCTTGTCTAAAACACGTAAACGTGACGTTTTGCCATGTTTAATATGCACCGCTTGAACAATATTAGCGCCATAAACTTGTGCAATTGCTTGATGGCCTAAACACACACCTAATATTGGCACTTTCCCTGCAAAATGCTTTATTGCCGCCAAACAAATACCCGACTCGTTTGGTGTGCAAGGCCCCGGTGATAGAACCAGATGCGAAAAGTCCATAAGCGCAAGATCGTCAATTGTGTGGCTATCATTTTTGACAACTTTCACAAGGTGGCCTAGCTCTTCAAAATACCGTGCTAGGTTATAGGTGAAAGAATCATAATTATCGATGATAAGTACCATGTTAAGCCCGCGGTATAAACCCTACAGCTTTGTACACCTTAGCGAGTGTCTCGGACGCTTTTTCGCGAGCTTTAGCACTTCCTTGATGCATAACCTCATATAAATAAGGCAAATCTTGACGAATTCTTGCATATTCGCTTTGAATGGGCTTTACCAGGCTCACAACCGACTCCGCTACGTCACCTTTTAAGTGACCATACATCTTGTCTGTATATTGCCCAACGAGGCTGTCAATGCTGTTGCCGTTCGTCGCGCTAAGCAGTGAGAGCAGGTTAGAAACACCCGGTTTTTCGGCCACATCATAATAAATATTAGCTTGCTCGTCGCTGTCAGTAACGGCGCGCTTAATTTTTTTAGTCAGTATTTTGGGGTCTTCTAACAGGCCAATTACATTGTTAGTGTTTGGATCTGACTTTGACATCTTTTTGTTTGGTTCTTGTAAGCTCATGACTCTGGCGCCATCTTTGGGAATACAAGGTTCAGGAAGAGTAAACACATCACCGTAAATATTGTTGAAGCGGGTTGCGACGTCGCGCGTTAGCTCAAGATGCTGTTTTTGATCTTCACCTACCGGCACTTCGTTAGCCTGATAAACTAAAATATCGGCCGCTTGTAACACAGGGTAAGCATATAAGCCTACATTGACGTTTGACTGATTTTTTTGTGACTTATCCTTAAACTGGGTCATGCGATTAAGCTCACCCATTTGCGTATAGCAGTTAAGCACCCAGCTTAGCTGTGCGTGCTCTGGCACATGCGACTGCATAAATATAGTACTTTTGTTTGGGTCAATACCGCAGGCCAAATAAAGCGCAAGTCCGTCTAGGCATGCTTGGTTTAATTCTGCAGGGTCCTGTCTTAAGGTAATGGCGTGCAGGTCTACAATCATATACAAACAATCATGTGTGGCCTGCATGGCGACCCATTGGCGTAGTGCGCCTAAATAATTACCTAATGTAAGTTGCCCTGAAGGCTGACATCCGCTAAGTACGATCGGTTTCGTTGAACTGCTCACTGAATATTCCTATTTAAATTGTTGCGTTAAATCAGCTATGGCTTTTTTATAGTCGCGTTGACCGAAGATAGCGCTGCCGGCTACAAACATGTCGGCGCCAGCTAAATAGACGTCTTTTATGGTGTCTTTGTTAATGCCGCCGTCTACCTGAATACGGGTGCTTAATCCCATTTCATCTATGATTGATTTTAAATGCGCTGTTTTTTCAACGGTGCCGGGAATGAATTTTTGGCCACCAAAACCTGGGTTAACCGACATTAGTAAAACGTAGTCAAGCTTTTCTAAAACGTAATCGAGTACGCTTAATGATGTTGCCGGATTAAGCACTAAGCCTGCTTTACAACCGTGCTGTTTAATGAGCTCAATACTTCTGTCTACGTGTAAAGCCGCTTCTGGATGAAAGCTAATCATACTAGCCCCGGCTTTGGCAAAGGCTTCAATCATTGAGTCAACCGGCGATACCATTAAATGCACGTCTATATCGGCTGTTATGCCATAGTTGCGAAGCGCCGAACATATGGTGGGGCCGAAGGTTAAATTGGGCACATAATGATTGTCCATTACGTCGAAATGAACGATGTCAGCGCCAGCGCTTAACACACTGTCGACTTCTTCTCCTAACTTTGCGAAATCGGCAGACAAAATGGAGGGGGCTATTAATGGTTTATGCATGAGTCGGTCACGTATCGTCTAAAAAACCATAGTTTACCGTATTTTTAGCGCAAAATTCACTTCTAATACAAAAAGCTTTTATTTTTCTTGTGCGGTATAACAGCCTGTTTACTTTGCGCCTGCTCTAAAATGGTGAGGCTGTTGCAAAATAGTGCATAAACCAGGCGTCTATGGCTGTTTTACTGCTTTTTGTGGCTACTATGAATACGCGCAGGTAGGGTCTTATTTGTCACTATCCCGTTGTAACTATTAGGTATTTTTATGGTTTTTGAAGCGGGTATCAAGTTCGCCTTATGTTTGGCACTGCTATTGCTAAATACAAGGCGTATGTACCCTTAGCGCGCCTACATTATTAAGTAAAGACGCTTCATCACACTATTAGTGCATACACTATTAAAATCAACGACGTAAAGTCTTTTAATCACTATTCAGCAAAGCATGGGGAACACACATGAAACAGTTAACTAAGATATCGTTGATAGCAGCGGCCTTGTCTTCGACATTATTTGTCAGCCAATCAGCACTTGCCGAGGTAAGCGCTAACATAGGGGCTACCACCAACTATATTTGGCGTGGTGTTAGTCAAAGCTCAGATGCGGCCTCCGTTTCAGGCGGCATTGACTATGCTGCCGATAGCGGATTTTATGCCGGTACATGGGTCGGTTCTTTAGGCGATAGCGATTCTGGGTTTAATGGCACAGAGACCGACTTTTATTTAGGCTTTGGCGGTGAAGTTGCGGGTTTTACTTACGACATCGGTTATATTTATTATCTATACACTGAGTTAGATGACAGTAACTTTGGTGAAATTTACGTCAACGCTGGTTTTGGAAACTTCGGGGTAGGCGCAGCGTATACAGTGAATAGCGAGGTAGACGAAGGCGCCGGTTTTGAAGGCGGTGACATTTATTATAGCATTAGCTACGGTGGTATCGCGTTGGGCAATGAGTTTGAACTCGCGCTAAGTGCTGGCCTTTATACATTTGATTCAGACGGTAGTGAGAACGATTACAATTATTCCCACGTTCAGGCTGATATATCCAAAGGCGATTTTGCGTTTTCGATTGTTAAAGCACAAGAGAGTGCGTTTGCAGATGAAGATATAAAATTTGTTGCTAGCTGGTCAACAAGTTTTTAATCTAGCTTATTCTATAGGCAACGTTCACCACTGCAGCAAGGTTAATTTGGGCCAACGTTGCAATCCTGCGGCGCAATTTAGCCGCTTATTGATGGTTCTCTTTGCATATTTTGAACGTTGATTAGCGGACGTGGTTTGTGCTGATCTAGTATATTTTTGTTTTTACTGTAAACTTAAATACTGTTAGTAAATGCACAGTATTTAAGGTAAAAGTGATAGGCGCTTTGATCCAGTGCATTTTCACTATTTAGATTTATTGGAGTTAATGTCTCGCAAATGAGTACTACCAAAGATTGGCTGGCGGTTGTACAAAGTGTAATGGCGGGGTTGCTTGGGGTACAATCGCAGCGTAAATATGTTGAAGACGCTAACGCAACTTCCTTCGTGCCCTTCGTTGTGGTGGGCGTAATAATGGTTATTGTGCTTATCTTGTCTATCTGGTTTGGCGTTAGTTTACTGCTACCAAATACCTAGGTGGCTATAATTAGCTGCTATGACCTGCTATGACCTGCTAGAAAAATCTTTAATTCTTCATAACGTACCGGTCTGCACATCAAAAAGCCCTGAGTAAAGTCGCAGCCCAGTGCCCTTAACTGCGCGACTTGCGCCTCAGTTTTTGCGCCTTTCGCAACGGTGGGCACAGATAAACCATGCTCAAGACATAGCCTTGGCTGTCACGCTTTACGCTTGGCCTTTATAAAGTGCAATCAATTCGGCGCAAGGTTTTCTGGTATTGCCTTTGCAGCTAATACTGCGCGCAACGCTTAATTTAACGATTTTATTAGCGGTGGCGTATATTGCTCGGGTTTGTGGCAGGTTATTATTTGAAATTATAGTGGTTATCCCCATTTTTTGAGCCTGTAGCGCGCAGTCAACCAGCCTTTGCTGATCATCCCAAGAAAAACCTTTACCGGAATACGCGGTAAAGCTCGCGGTTTCATTAATGGGTGTATAAGGAGGATCGCAATACACAATATCGCCTTTACAAGCCTGTTCGAAGGCCAATGAAAAGTCGCCTGAAAAAAATTGCGCAGCTTGAGCCTTAGCTGAAAAATCGTCTATTTCTGCGTGGGGAAAGTAAGGTTTTTTATACTGACCAAAAGGGACGTTGTAGCCACCTTTCGAATTATATCTACATAAGCCGTTAAAACCATAGCGGTTTAGGTATAAAAAAAGAGCACTCCTGCGAAGGGACTTGCTCGTTTTGTTAAACTCTTCTCTAAGTGCGTAGTATTGCTTGCTGATGTTATTGCTTGGAACAAACAAAGCTTGGCTAGCTTTTACAAACGCTTCTGGCGTTTCGCGAATATGCGTGAAGAAATTAATAAGATCTGGATTGCTATCCGCTAAGAGGTATTCATTGAAAGGGAGGTTCAAAAACACGGAGCCACCCCCCACGAAAGGCTCGATAAGCCTACCACGATCATTCTTTGGGAGCAGCTTGGCTATGTCAACGACCAGCTTACGTTTTCCACCTGCCCACTTTAAAGGAGACTTAACTAAATTTAAGGGGGCTTTACTAGCGCTAGTAAATTTCTTGCTGGATTTGGTTAATACTTTTGGCAAAAGGCTGCGCTTCCTTTACATCTGCCGGCATGCTATGCAATTGCTTAAGTGGCGTTTCAATAGAGCCAAACGCCTCTTTGTACAACACCACAAACCATGAACCACCATAGCGCTGGGTTTTGTACACCCAGGTTGAAGCCTTCAGATTGTTATTATTAAGATAATTCTCTAGCACCGCTGGACTTTGAATACCAAGGAGTTGCAGCAAGACAGAATAGTTAGGCAAAGACAGTAGTGTAGTTTCATCAAACTTATAGTCAATAGCAGAACTAGAAACTGTTTGCGTTTGTCGCCTAGTGACATGCTAATCTTTAAGGTCTGTTGTAATTCAGTTCTGTTTAGTTAAGTAGCTCACTAAGCTGTGCTTGCGTTACATCACTGACCACTTGCGCATTGCCAATCCCAATAGGAAGGATAAATCGCATAGTGCCACTTAACACCTTTTTATCTCGCTGCATGTGCGTAATATAATCTTGGGCGCTCATATTAGCAGGCCCTGTAAGAGGTAAGTCGAAATATCCCAAAATGTTAGACACCTGTCGTAATTCTGACCTTAGCATTTGATTACGCATTGCAGATAATTTACAGGCAAGGATAGTGCCAGCAGCTACTGCTTCTCCATGAAGCCAGTTACCATAGCCCATTTGAGCTTCAATAGCGTGACCAAAGGTGTGTCCTAAATTCAATAAGGCGCGTATGCCATGTTCTTTTTCGTCTTGATTAACAATGTCGGCTTTTATTTGGCAGCAGCGCGCAATCATGGTGCTTAATGCCTTTGGCTCTTGTTGCTTTATATCGGCCTTATGGGTGTTTAACCACTTGAAAAAAGTACTGTCATAAATTATGCCGTATTTAATGACCTCTGCCATTCCCGCCGCAAACTCTTTTTGTGGCAGTGATTGCAGTGTAGTAGGATCGATAACAACGGCTTTTGGCTGATAAAATGCGCCAATCATATTTTTACCCAGCGGGTGATTAACCGCTGTTTTGCCGCCCACAGATGAATCTACCTGCGAAAGTAGGGTGGTGGGTATTTGGATAAAATCGATACCGCGCTGATAGCAGGCTGCAACAAATCCACTTAAATCACCAATGACACCGCCGCCTAAGGCTATAATACAGGCATCTCTAGAGATTCTGTCCTGCAATAAGTGCGTCATTATTAGTTCAAAACTAGCAAGCGTTTTAGTGGCTTCGCCGTCGGCTAAAATAATGTGTGTTATGTTTTTGTTGGCGCCGCTTAAGGTGTTCATCAAGGTTTTAAGGTAAAGTGGCGCAACCACGTCATTGGTGATGATAACAACTTGTTTACCGCTTATTGCATCCAGTAGAAAGCCGGCGTTTTGCAGACTGCCGGCTTGTATTGCAATGGGGTAACTGCGCTCACCAAGGTCAACTAGTATGCTTGGCATGTAAGGATCCTTTGGGTGTTTTATAGGCCTATTTTACTAATAATTTGGTTAGCAACCGCGCGTGCGCTTTGTTCGTCAGTTTCAATCACGTAGTCGGCTACTTCTTCATATAAAGGGTTACGTTCTTCACCTAAGGCTATTAGTACTGCTTCTGGGTCGTCGTTTTGTAGCAGTGGTCTGCGCTTATCGCGCTGTGTGCGAGCAACCTGTTTATCAATAGTTGTTTGTAAATACACCACTATGCCACGTGCTGATAAGCGATTACGCACGGCTTTTGAAACAATTGAGCCGCCGCCCGTCGCCAACACTATACCTTGTTTGTCGGTTAGGTCGTGAATAATAGTCTCTTCGCGTTTGCGAAAACCGTCTTCACCCTCTAAATCAAAGATCCAAGCAATGTCAGCGCCGGTTCTGCGCTCTATTTCTTGGTCTGAATCGAAAAATTCTAAATGAAGTTCATCGGCTAGATGTCGGCCAATAGTGCTTTTCCCAGCGCCCATTGGGCCCACAAGGAATACGTTACGTTTCTCTGCCATATCTGTTTAAATCATATCTTTTAAAAAGTGGTGTTGGCTGGAAGTAGTGTTTTAGCCAACAATTACCATAACAGGCAGTGTCTGTTATGAGCGCGTTAATCCTCGCGTTAAGATCGAGACACGCGATTATCTCAATTATCATGGTGTATTTGCAAGCCTTGTCTGCAAATACATTTTTTATACACTAAGAATGACGCTATTTGCGTCATTCTTAGTGTTCACTTACCCTACCAAAAAACAATATACAGTACTTATATTACATATCGGTGGTAATTATTTTGGGCGTCACGAATATTAATAGTTCGCGCTTTTCTTCTCGCTGTCCAGTTGTTTTAAAAAGTCTTCCTATAAAAGGTAAGTCACCTAATAGGGGAACTTTAGACACGTCACGCGTACTAATTTGTTGGAAAATTCCGCCCAGCACAATTGTCTCACCATTTTCAACCAACACTTGTGTACTGATCTCTTGAGTATCAATGGCAACCGCGGGTCCTGTAGAGGTTGACACAGTATCGCCGCGTGTATCTTGGGTCACGACAAGATTTAAAATAATACGGTTGTCGGGCGTAATATGCGGTGTTACCCGTAAGCTTAACACTGCCTTTTTGAATTCTACCGACGTTGCCCCACTTGACGTGGACTGCACAAAGGGAATTTCAGTACCCTGTTCAATGTACGCCTCTTGCTGATTCGCCACGGTAATACGGGGGCTGGCAATAATTTCACCTTTGTTCTCAGATTCTAAGGCGCTGAGTTCTAAGTCAAGTATATTGCCGTCAAGTAGGCTTGCAATTTGAAAGCCGATTCTACCTGCAGCATTGGCAACGGGCAAGTTTACATTTAAGCGGTCTGTTATATTTTCAGGAACCGCATCACTATTGGCTATGTCTGAACCAAGTAATGAGCCAGACGTAGCGCCTTCGCTGGTGTTGCTGGTAAAGCCCCAGCGCACGCCTAACTCCCCGCCAGCGTTGTCTCGTACCGTTACCATGCGCGATTCAATCAATACTTGTTTGACCGGAATATCCAGTGCTTCAACGGTTTTACGCGCTTCATCAATAGAGGCCTGGGTATCGCGAAGCAGCAGCGTATTGGTTCTTTCATCCACGCTAACAGTGCCTCTGTCAGATAAAATACCGCCGTCGGGCGACTTTAAAATAGTCGCCAACTCACCTGCTCGGGCGTAGTTAATGGCAATATTAGCCGCGCTTAGTTCAGCCAGATTTTGAACCTGTTGTTTAGATTTAAGCGCTTGGGCTTCTTGTGCGGCTAGTTCGGCAGTAGGCGCAACCAAAAGAATATTGCCTTCTAAACGCTTGCCTAAACCGCGGATCTTAAGGATCATATCTAGTGCCTGATCCCATGGCACTTTCGACAAGCTGATGGTAACGTTGCCGCTTACAGTGTCGGTAGCGACTAGGTTGAAGCCGTTCACTTGCGCAATTATTTGTAATAATTGGCGCACAGGCACGTCTTGAAAGTCTAAGCTTATAGGCTTACCCGAATAAATTACGCCCTGGGCTTGTGCAACATCTTCTTGTGACAGTGGCACTAGTGAAAATTGGACTTGCATAGCGCTCGTATTTTTACTCACTTTAACGCTGCCGGTGTAATTTATTTCTAACCTTGAGTGCTTTTTATCTTGAAAGGTTTCAATGAAGGTAACCGCGGTACCAAATTGAGCCACATCTATTTTCACAAACTGGTCGTCGTTAAGCTGTGTATTTTCAAAGCTTACACTAACTTTTCCTTGCGCTTCGATATATGACACGGTTGGTGTCGCTCCGTTAAAATCAACCACAATATTTGCGTTGTCGCCGCTGCGCGTGAAGTCTATGTTTTTTAACTGATGCATTTTAAGTGCTAGCGCGCTTGCCTGAGGATTGATTAAATCGATACTGTTTATTTGCATACCCGATTTATCTTGTGGCATTGATGCGCCCACACCCGCAATTTGGTCTAAATTCCTGTCTTGCGACAGTACAGTAAAACTGGTTAAACAGCTCAAAAGAGTACCCGCGACACAGCAAAGTGCTTTGTGTGTGTTTAATTTATGGCCAGAGGTATACTTCTCAGACATTATTGTTTCCCCCTACCATTGACGGTTTTGTCAACGTGGTTTGTTTGCTTTTCCAGCATCCAGCACCATCTGGCAGCATTTCTTGAATTAAAATCTCGATGTCGTGAATGCTTGATACACGGCCATTAAATAAACCAATATAGTTGCCCCGAGTTACTTTATGCAGACTGCCGTCGAAGGCTTTAATGAGGGCATATTGACGACCATTATTGGTGAACACGCCAGCCATTTCTAAGCTGTCTATTCCATAGCTTTCGAGTGCTTGTTTGCGTCTGTCGTTATTAGGCTGTTGGCAATTTGGCCTATCTTCGACACTTTGAACAACTTGCTCGGTTCTTGAGCGTAAAAACGGACTTCTGTGATCGCTTGCTGTGTAGCTTACATTTGGCAGTGGTGCAAACTCCGGATACGGCTCTATACTCACTTTTGTATTTGCCCGCACACTTTCGGTATACGCAATTAAGTCGTCAATATTAGCGCCACAGCCGCTGAGCAGGGCGCTTGCGCTAAGGCTAATCAATAATCTTTTCATATTATTCTTGCCCCGTTGTTTCAGCGCGATAGGTTTTCGCCTGCATAGACAGGCTTAAGCCGTCTTGTTTGTTCAAAATTTCAAAATCGTGCAGGGTAACAATTCTAGGTAGATTTGCGACGTTTGAAGCAAACTGACCGAATTGATGGTAGCCACCCGACACTTCAATTTGAATGGGCAGTTCGGTGTAAAATTCTTTAGGTATTTCTTGCTGCCAATTTATTAATTTAAACGACAGACCGGCGTCGGTTCCTACAAAGGTAACATCGTCTAATAAGCCCGGTGTTTCGTTGCTTGTAGGCAAAGACTTCAACATACAAGAGAAATCATCTTCTATGCGTGTAAGCAGTTCTTCATACGCTGACAAATTAACCGCTATTCGAAACTTCGCCTCAAAGCTTAGGCGCAGTTCGTTTTCTGCGCTTTTAGCGGTGTCAAACTCAGGCAATTTATTTGAAATAATAGCGTAGTGGCATATTGCGCTGACAATAAGCGCACAGATCACTCCCACCACTAATTTGATTTCTTTAGGCCATATAGCAACTTGCTCAAAGTCGAGGTCGTTTATTTCTTTTAATTTATTAACATCAAATTGCATAAACGTTATTCCTCTTGTGCATCGAGCTGTTCAATTTCAACAGGACCATATTTAGGCGATATAGAAAATGTAAGGTCAAAATCACTCACCGCGTTAAGCCCCGTTTTATCTGCTACGATTGAAGATATTTCGGCGTCTACAAATACTTCAGACAAATCTAAGGCACGCATAAAGCTGGAAAGTCTGTTATTTGAGTCACTCATGCCAGTTATCTTAATTTGCTTGTCAGAGCGTGACATAGTGTCAAAGGCCACTCCAGCGGGGATTATCTTGGCAAGCTCATCAAATATAATGGGCGTTAAATTCTTGCTTATTTGTAGCTGCTCTATTAGCGCCATGCGAAGACCAATTTCTTCTTTTGCATTGCTAATTTCTCTGATTCGGCTTATCTGCCTGTCGAGTACTTCAATTTGCTGGCTTAAATAGTTGTTTCTTGAATTCTGGTTACGCACCTGCTGGTCAATAATTTGACCAATTACCCAAAACAGCGCAAAGACTGCCACCGATACACCCACAAGTGAGCCTATATAGTGTTTCTTGTGGGTTTGACGAAGCGCTTCCCGCCAAGGCAGTAAATTTATCTTTGCCATGATTCAAGTTTCCTTGTGGCAAGACCAAGCGCGATGGTCATTTGAGGGGCAATACTAAGCAGCTTCTCAGCGTTTATGTTGCTACTTATTTCCATGCCTGAAAAGGGATTAAAAGGTAGCACTTGAATTGATAGTTCTTTGTCAAGCTCTTCACATACATTAGGCAGGTTGGTAACGCCGCCACACATGTAAATTTTAGTAGGGGGCGGTTTGTGTGTTGCTGACGTATACATTTGTATGGCTCGCTGTATTTGCTGCTGCAAGCTTGCATAGAAGCTTGGCAGTGTTTCAGCAAGCCAATCTTCAGGAGCGGTGCTATTGTGAATTCGTAGCTCAACTTCTTGCATTTCAAGGTCGTAAATGAGCGAAAGGTCTTGGTTTAGTTTGTTTAAGCCATAAGCGTGCTCTTTGGTGTATATAACGTGCTTATTTTGCACAACGCTTAACTGCAGAAGCGACGCTCCCACATTTACACAACAGACTACTTCATCTGGTGCAATGGGATCTTGAATGTACTGCATGAAAGCCTCGCCTAAGGCGTTTGACTCAAGGTCTATAATTTTAGGTTCGAACAGGTTTTCTCTCACCACGGTCATGCGCGTGTCGACTAAATCGCGGTGTGCAACGCTGAGTAAAACCTCTATTTTGCCATCTTGGGATTCACTTGCGCGTAATTCTTCAAAGTCTACATAAACTTCTGAAAGCGGATAAGGAATGAGGCTGTCAGCTTCTAACTCTATTTGACTTTCTAATTCAAAATCGCTTTGATTAGCTTCCATGAAAACAAGTTTGCTGAGCACAGACGAACCCGCAACGGCAAGGGCACAATGTTTGTCGCGCTCAGCCAAAACAAGTTTCACCTTTTTGAGTGCTTTGCTTATCGCGTCAAAATCTTTTATTTCGCGCTCAGCAAAGGCCTTGCCCATAATGGGTTCACAAGCATAAGACAACACTTTGGTTGAAGATGAGGAAACATCTAGGCTAAGCGCCTTTATATATTTGGTTCCTATATCTAAACCGATAATTGTTTTAGCTTTTTTGGAAAAAAGCGACTTCATATCATGGTAGCCTAATGTGGATTGCAGTATCATATGTACAAATAATACTGAGAATTAATCTATGATATGCATCAGTTAACGACACATACGTATAATTTTTTAGTGTTTTTCACCAATTATTTGAGATAAATATCACTTGTGAAGTATTTAAAAATCTTTTTCATCATTTGTCTGTCAGCAGTCTTACTCGGCATAGGAACTGTTGCCGGCCTTTATGTCTATTATAAAGATGAGCTTCCAAGCGTTGAGCTGATGCGTGACGTTGAACTGCAAACACCTATGCGAATTTATACCAAAGATGGGAAGTTAATCTCGCAGTATGGTGTGAAAAGAAGAATACCGGTTTCTTTAGATGAAGTCCCCGAGACCTTGGTACAGGCCATTATTGCGACCGAAGACAGCCGTTTTTACGAACACATTGGCGTTGACCCAATTGGGGTTATGCGGGCTGTTTTAAATTTAGTGGTAACGGGAGAAAAAGGCCAAGGCGCATCTACGTTAACCATGCAGTTAGCGAGAGGGTTTTTCGGCCTAACCCGTAAAAAAGAATACTCTCGAAAGGTAAAAGAAGTGTTTATTGCGCTGAAGATGGAGCAAGAACTCAGTAAAGATGAAATACTCGGGCTTTACTTAAATAAGGTTGAGCTTGGGCATCGAGCGTTTGGCGTTGGCGCGGCTGCGCAGGTTTACTATGGTAAACCGCTTAGCGAACTCAATTTAGCGCAAATTGCGACTATCGCAGGTTTACCCCAGCGTCCGTCTGCCTCAAACCCTATCAGTAATCCTGCGTTGTCAAAGCAACGCCGCCGCATAGTACTGCTGCGCATGCTCGATGAAAAGTATATTACAAGAGCACAGTTTGACGAGGCTGCATCTGCACCTGTTACCGGGAAAAGACACGGTGCCGAGCTTGACATGAGCGCGCCTTATTTAGCCGACGTAGTCTACAATGAAATGATTGCTATTTACGGTAAAGAAATTGCTGAAACAAGTGGCTTTCGAGTATTTACCACGGCTACCTCCGTTCATCAAGCAGCGGCTGAAAAAGCCGTTATTAGAAATTTGCACGACTACGATGAACGCCATGGTTATCGAGGACCTATAGCGCAAATCTGGAAGCCGCTCAGTGCAAATGTATTAGCACAAGAAGGCTTGTCATTGCCTTTATCGAAAATAGACGCTGAGAAAATAACCCTTAAGTATGGACCCTTTGAAAGGCCACAGCAGTCTACGCTTGAAGCAATACTGCATGATACACCAGTAATAGGCGCTTTGATCCCTGCGCTTGTGCTTAAGACGCAAGCGCAAAGTATTGAAGTACTCACCCTAGATTATGGCGAATTTACTATTACTTGGGATGGACTCGATTGGGCGAGAGCCTACATTAATGATGAAAAGCAAGGGCCAGATCCCAAATTAGGCAGTGACATTGTTAATCAAGGCATGCTTATATACGTGCGCCAGCGACCTCATGACAATGTTTGGCAACTGTCTCAATTGCCCTTGGTAGAGGGTGCGTTTGTGGCCGTGAACCCTTTTAATGGCGGAGTTGATGCGCTGGTAGGAGGCTTCAGTTTTTTTCAAAGTCAGTTTAATCGTGCTACTCAAGCAAAGCGTCAAATAGGCTCAACCGTTAAACCATTTATTTACGCCGCGGCACTCGACAATGGCTATACCGTTGCCAGTGTCATGAACGATGCACCTATCAACCAGTGGGATGCGTCTTCAGGTGTTGCTTGGCGGCCACAAAACTCACCTCCCTTATACGATGGGCCCATTCGTATGCGCGTTGCTTTAGGCAAGTCTAAAAACGTTGTGTCGGTAAGACTACTAAGGGGGGTAGGACTAAGCGCTACTCGAGATTATCTGACGAAGTTTGGTTTTGAACGTTCAGAAATTCCGCTGGATGAAACCATGTCGCTTGGTTCTGGCGCGCATACCCCGCTTGAACTTGCCACCGGTATAGCCATAATTGCTAACGGCGGCTTTGCTATTCGCCCCTACTTTATTGATCGTATAGAAAATGGTGCTGGTGATATTATGTGGCAGGCTGAACCTGTGTATGCGTGCGACCCCTGCGATGCTTACAACCTTGACGGTAGTCTAAAACCGCCAGCGCAGTTGGCAAAAGAGCAATCTGCGCTGCAAAGGCAAAGAGACGCTTATATAGAGGCTCGCCTGGCGGCGCAGTTTAATAACAGTGGTAGCCCTAATTCTACCGTTATTACCAAAAAGGAAAGGCGCATAATGCAGTCAGCGCCTCAGGTAATCCCCCCTCAAACGGCGTTTTTGGTCGCCCAAATGATGCGCACAGCAGTGCGCGGTAATGGCCGCAATGACACTTACTGGCTAGGCACCGGGTGGCGAGCGACCAATATATTACGGCGCGATGATATTGGCGGTAAAACCGGCACCACCAACGATTCACGCGACACTTGGTTTGCAGGTTTTGCGGGTGACTTGGTGGCGACTTCTTGGGTCGGCTTTGATGATAACGTGCGCCAGTTGGGCAGAACGTCGCGTAATCAAAATTTAATCAATAAAAATCCAGAACGCTTTAACTATATCGGAAATGCCGTTATTGGCGGCGAAAGCGGAGCGAAAACAGCTCAGCCGGCGTGGATAATGTTTATGGAGAATGCGCTTAGCGCTACGCCCGAGGTGATCAATCCGATACCTGTGGATATTGTAAGAGTGAGAATAGACAGAAAAAGTGGTTTATTAACACGTAAAACTGATTCATCATCTACTTTTGAATATTTTAAAAAAGGCACGCAGCCAACTACTTTTGTAAATCAAGACTCGTTCGACTTGCCTATTGAAGCAGGCAAAAAGCAAGAACCAGTATTTGACGACTTATTTTAAATTAACCATTAATCGCTAAGGCCAACATGTCTGCAAACGATATACAACGCTATTTATATACGCATTATGCGGGTTCAGCATTGCTGGAAACGCCCTTATTGAACAAGGGCAGCGCGTTTACGGAACGCGAGCGTAAGTCATTTAATATTTTGGGCTTAGTGCCGCCGCGCTACGAGTCTATTGACGAGCAGGTTGAACGCGCTTACATGCAGTATAGAAGTTTTGTAAGCCCTCTACACAAGCATATATACTTGCGTGCTATTCAAGATAACAACGAAACACTCTTTTATAAATTATTACAAAAACACATAGAAGAGATGATGCCTATTATTTATACCCCTACGGTAGGAGAAGCGTGTGAACGTTTTTCTGACATTTACCGTTCTTCACGTGGCTTATTCATTAGCTATGACGAACGCCATTTAATGGGCGACATTTTACGTAATGCCACTAAGCGCAAAGTGAAGGTTATTGTAGTAACCGACGGCGAACGTATTTTGGGCTTAGGTGACCAAGGTATCGGTGGTATGGGCATTCCTATTGGAAAGCTTTCACTGTATACAGCCTGTGGCGGCATAAGTCCTGCGTATACCTTGCCGGTTATGCTAGACGTTGGCACAAATAATCAAAAATTATTAGATGATCCCATGTATATGGGCGCTAGGCATCCGCGTATTGAGCAAGGTCAATATAACGAATTTTTAGACATGTTCATTAAAGAAGTCAGCGCCAGATGGCCTGAAGCGATGATCCAGTTTGAAGATTTTGCGCAGCCAAATGCCATGCCCTTACTGCAAAAGTATCGCGACAAGGTGTGTTGTTTTAATGATGATATTCAAGGCACTGCGGCAGTCACCTTAGGCACCATATTAGCGGCATGTCGCGCACGCGGCGATTTACTATCTCGTATGAAAGTGGCTTTTGTGGGGTCGGGTTCAGCCGGCTGTGGTATTGCCGAGATGCTGGTTCAGCAAATGATATTTGAAGGTTTAGATGAAGCCCAAGCGCGTGCTCGCGTGTTTATGATTGACCGTTTTGGTCTATTAACCGAAGGAATGGAAGACTTACGTGATTTTCAGCTAAAGTTGGCGCAGCCTCTTAGTAACCTAGCGCAGTGGACTTACAGTGGTGAATACGCATCATTATTAGACGTTGTAAACTGCGCTAAGCCCGATATTTTGATTGGTGTGTCAGGCCAGCCTGGTTTGTTTACTGAGCAAGTTATTACCACCATGGCAGAGCACTGCGATACCCCCATCATTTTCCCATTAAGCAACCCTTCTAGGCAAGTTGAAGCGCGTCCAGAGCAAGTTATACAATGGACTAAAGGTAAGGTGGTTATTGCGACTGGCTCGCCCTTTGATCCAGTGGTGTATGAAGACAAGGTGTTTCCTATCGCGCAGTGTAACAACAGCTATATTTTCCCGGGCATTGGACTTGGCGTAATTGCGTCAAAAGCAAGTCGTATAAGTGATGAAATGATCATGGCGGCCAGTAACGCCCTAGCATTAGAGTCGCCCTTAGCTAAAGGTGAGTCAGCTGATTTACTACCGCGCCTAACCAAAATAAGTGGTCTATCAAGAAAGATAGCCTATGCAGTGGCCAAAGTGGCGATGGAGCAAGGATATGCATCAGCACTTGATGATGAAGCCTTAGAGCAGCGTATAAGAAGTAATGTATGGAAAGCCCAATATAGACCCTACAAGCGTGTGAGCTTGTAGGGTCTATAGCGTAGCGCTTATTGAAATTAAAAAGTAAAGCGTAAGAAACATACGTACAATATGGATATTAGGCGTGAGCTCATTTTTACAGGGGCAATACAAAGACTTTAGATTTGCGCGTGAAATTATAAATATCTTTTTTGGAGCGGGGCAAATCTTCAATGCTCTGCTCGACAAAGCCTTGCTCTAAAAACCAGTGGCTTGTTACGGTAGTAAGCACAAAAAGTTGCGTTAAGTTCAAATCAAGCGCTTTATCTTTAAGCGCCTGCATAAGCCTTTCGCCTCTATGCTTTCCTCTGTAGTCTCTGTGGATTGCCACGCAGGCAACTTCTGCCATGCGCTCTTCTTGAAATATATAGAGGGCCGCGCAGGCGATTGTCATGCCATCGCGCTCAATCACAGTGAATCTTTCAATCTCGTTTTCGAGCTTTTCGCGAGAGCGTGTTAATAGCACCCCGCTTTCTTCTAAAGGCTTGATTAGGTTTAAAATACCGCCCACGTCTTCTACAATAGCGGTGCGCAGTTGCTCATAGTGAGTTTGCATCACTAACGAGCCGTGGCCATCGCGGGTAAATAGTTCTTTTAATAATGCGCCGTCATTGTGATAACTGACGCAGTGTGCGCGGTCAATCCCCGCTGCGACGGTGTCTATCATAGCGCTTAAACAAGTACTTTCCGCCTGAATTTCCTTGTTTTCAATTAAGGGTTTTAAGCTGTCTAACTCGATGGTTCTAATAAGTTTCTGAAGCTGAAAAATACCGTCAAATTCTGATAGGGTAATGAGCTTGTCGGCTTTTAAAGAAATCGCGGCCTGGGTGGCAACATCTTCATGCGAAAGGTTAAACACCTCCCCTGTGGGTGAATAGCCCATTGGCGAGAGTAAAACAATAGAGCCAATATTGAGCTGATCTTGAATGCCGCTAACGTCAATCCGGCGTACAGAGCCGGTGTTTTCAAAATCAATACCGTTTACTACCCCTAAAGGTTTAGCAATCACTAAATTGCCAGAACACACCCTAATGCGCGCGCCATGCATGGGTGAATTTGGCAGCCCAAGGGTTAGCAGAGCTTCTATTTGGCTGCGTAAAGACCCTGCTGCGTCTTTGACGCACTCAAGCGTGGCTTTGTTGGTTATTCTCAGGCCATCTACAAACTGTGACTGTATAGAGCGAAAGGCTAGGCGCTCGTCAATTTGCGGCCGTGCGCCGTGTACAATAATAATGCGTATGCCCAAGCTGTGTAATAGCGCGATGTCTTGAATAAGGCGATCAAAATTTTCGCTTAGCACGGCCTCGCCGCCAAACATGATCACAAATACTTTGCCGCGATGTGCGTTCATGTAAGGTGCCGAGTTTCTAAACAGACGCACGCTGTCTTGGTGAGATAGACTCATTTAGTCGCTACCTTTATTGCTATTGTTAATGAGCCGTAAAATAAACAAAGTGTCAAAAATTTTACGTTAGTCATCATGTTTGCACTGCGCTTTTAACATGTCCCAATTTTCTAATTCAACATAAAGTGCCCGCATCACCGTTTTTTTGCTAGTGCCGCCTAGCTGGTCACGTTTATCTAAAACCGCATCTAGTGCAAGCCACGGGTATACGTCTTCTTTTATATCTTTATGCATTACCTGTAAATCATCGATGCTCATTTCTTCAAGCGCTACGCCTTTTGCAATTGCGGCTACTACGGCTTTGCCCGCAATGTCATGGGCGGTTCTAAAAGGAATGTTTTTAGCGACTAAATAATCAGCCAGTTCGGTGGCGTTTGCATAGCCCTGCTGGGCCGCTTTGCGGCCAGCCTCTTCATTTAGCGTCATACCGTTTAACACCTCTACGCCAATACATAGGCAAATATGCCACTGATTAACGGTGTCTATGGCGCCTTCTTTATCTTCTTGCATGTCTTTGTTGTAGGCCAAGGGCAGGCCTTTCATGGTGACTAATAGTGCTTGGAGGTGGCCAAATACCCGCCCGCATTTTCCACGCATAAGCTCAAGTGCATCAGGGTTCTTCTTTTGCGGCATAAGCGAGGAACCAGAGGTGACATTATCAGACAGCTGCAAGAACCCAGCTTCGCCTGAATTATAGAAAATTAAATCTTCGGCCATTCTCGACAGGTGCATCATACTGGTGCTGGCCACAAATAAAAGCTCAAGCACAAAATCACGATCTGAAACAGCGTCTAAGCTGTTCAAACATGGGCTTGAAAAGCCTAAACTTTCGGCTATCTGATAGCGGTCTACCGCAAAAGTGGTGCCCGCTAATGCGCCGCTGCCAAGTGGGCACTGATTCATTCTTTGGCTTAAATCATCAATTCTGCTTATGTCGCGCTTTAGCATTTCAACGTAGGCTAAGCACCAGTGCGCAAAATATATGGGCTGGGCGCGCTGCAGATGAGTATACCCGGGTATAACCGTTGTTTGATGTCTATTGGCGCACTGTAGTAATGCGCCAAGTAAGTTGACGCAGTCTTGTTTAAGCGATGCTAAGTGATTTTTTACCCACAGTCTGAAGTCGGTAGCTACCTGATCGTTTCGGCTGCGCCCGGTGTGTAATTTACGGCCTAAATCCTGAAGCTTATCGGTTAGATAAGCTTCAACAAAGCTGTGAATGTCTTCTTCGTTTGAAGCCGCAAAATCAATTTTCCCATCCTGTGCTAGCACTTGTAAATCGCTTAAAACAGTCTCAATTTGAGATTGTTCATCTGCGCTTAATACGCCCGCTTGCTTGAGTGCACGCGACCACACAATTGATCCAAATATGTCTTCAACGGCCATAACATGGTCAAAGGGTAATGAATCGTTTACCTGTTTGAACATGTCGCTGCTGCCTGCCTGAAAGCGTCCACCCCATAAAGCCATAGCGGTATTCCTTTATTTTTGTTTGTTCATGTGACTAATGCGGCTAGATAAACTAAACAGTCTAATAAAGCCTTCTGCGTGAGACTGGTCATATACGTCGTCGGCGCCAAAGGTGGCGAAGTCTTCACTGTATAAGCTGTTGGGCGACTGGCGCTGCACCACCGTGGCATTGCCTTTATAAAGTTTAATTACAACTTCACCGCTGACAAGCTGAGCAAAACTGTTAGCCGCTGCTAACAATGAATCGTTTATGGCGGTGAAGTAACGACCGTCGTACATTACATGGGCGTATTCTAAACCGATTTGCTCACGAAATTTAAACGCAGATTTGTCGAGCACTAAACACTCAAGTGCCTTATACGCTTTCATCATAATAGTGCCGCCGGGTGTTTCATAGCAGCCGCGAGACTTCATGCCAACTAAGCGGTTTTCAACAATATCGATACGGCCAACGCCGTGGGCAGCGCCAATGCGGTTAAGTGCAACTAGCACATTGTAGGGTGATAAAGCTTTGCCGTTTACGTGGGTTAAGCCGCCTTTATCAAACACTACACTGACCAGTTCTGGTGTATTTGGCGCATCTTCAGGATCGACTGTCATGGTCCACACTTCTTTAGAAGGCGCATTCCACGGATTTTCTAACTCGCCACCTTCGTGAGAAATATGCCATGCGTTGGCGTCGCGGCTATAAATTTTGGTTGCTGAGGAGCTTGTTTTCACGTTTCTGCTGGCAAGGTAGTCAAGTAAGTCTTCGCGCGAAACCATATCCCATTCGCGCCATGGGGCAATTACCGGCAGGTCGGGGGCGAGGGCGGCAAATGCGCCTTCAAACCTGACTTGATCATTACCCTTGCCAGTGCAGCCATGGCTTAATGCGTCGGCGCCCACCTTACGTGCTATATCAACTTGTGCTTGAGCGATGATTGGGCGAGCCATAGAGGTGCCTAGTAAGTAATCGTCTTCGTATACCGCGCCGGTGGTAATAGTGGGGTAAATAAAGTCTTTTACAAACTGTTCTTTTAAATCAACAATATGGCATTCGCTGGCGCCTGAGGCGATGGCTTTTTCTTCCAAACCTTCTAACTCATCTGCGCCTTGACCTACATCGGCGGCAAAAGCAATGACTTCACAGCCATAATTTTCTTTTAACCATGGCACAATGGCGCTGGTGTCTAATCCGCCTGAATAGGCTAGTACGACTTTTTTCACATCTAACTTGGGTTTGTTTGCTGTATTTTTCACAATGACCTCTAAAACTGACTAATATCACATTCGGTTAATAAATAACAAAGGATCGCGTTTTGCGCATGCAGGCGATTTTTGCTTTCTTGCATAAGTAAGGACTGCTGTGAATCCATAAGCTCACCGCTAATTTCAAGGTCTCTATGCGCGGGTTGGCAGTGCATCACGTAGCTTGCGCCGGCTTGCTCCATAAGTGCCTTGTTTACCTGATAGGGCATGAATTTGTGTTTGATTTCGCTTAAGGGCGTGTCATCTCCCATCGACACCCAGGTGTCGGTGTAAATTACGTCTGCCTCTGTCAGCGTTTCTATATGGTTACTAACGCTGAAGTTTACACCTGATTCACTGGCCATTTTCGCGACTTTTTGGGCGATGCCTGCGTTTATTTCATGGCCTTTTGGGGTAATGACCACTTGATGACAGCCCAATAGAACCCCTAGTATCAGCAAAGAATGGGTTACATTGTTGCCATCTCCCACGTAGGCAAGGGTTTTGCCTTTGATTTCACCAAATGCTTCTTTCATAGTAATGTAGTCGGCAAGTGCTTGGCACGGGTGGTAAATGTCGCAAAGTGCATTTATAACCGGTATGTTACCCAGCGAGGCTAACTCTTCTAAAGTACTGTGTTTGTGCACTCGGGCAACGATGGCGTCGGCCCACTGGGCGATATTGGCGCTTACGTCCTTGGGATCTTCGCGCTTTGCGATGGGTTGGCCTTGGGTGTCCACATATACCATATGGCCGCCCAGTTTATTGATGCCTATGTCAAAGCTTATGCGGGTGCGCAAAGATGGTTTTTCAAATAGCGCTACCACCGACTTACCCGCAAGGGGTTGACCAAAACGTTCGGGAGTTTGTTTGAGCGTAATGGCAAAATTGAGCAGTGAATTGGCGTCTTTTGCTGTCCAGTCGCTGAAACTTAATAAATTCACACGGTTTTCCTTTTTGAATTTCAATTGTATTCACTATTTTCGGTTGTAGTTAATATAGTATCTCGGTTCCGCAAACAGCATTATCAATGAGTATTTTAAACGCATCATTCCAACTGCCAATAGTAACACTTTGACCAATTTCTTTGGCCGCAAACTGCGCGGCGTTTACTTTTACCGCCATACCGTCTGTAATGACGCCTTGCTGTATCAATTCATCAATCTGCTTTGCGCTCAGCGTCGCTAATAAAGCTTTTTTACTGTCTAGTACGCCGCTAATGTCCGCGAAAAAATAGAGCTTAGTGTGCAGAAGTTGCGCAATGCAAATAGCAGCATGATCGGCGTTAACGTTGTAAAGTCGGCCGGCTTCATCTTTGCCAATCGAGGCTACTATAGGCACCATATTCGCCTGCATTAGCACATTAAGCAAGGCTGAACTATTCGCTGTAGGAACGCCTACCGCGCCAATGTTAGCAGGATGCTGCGTGCAATTCGCCATATTGCCGTCGGCTAAACTGATGCCCACCGCGTTTATAGAATATTTCGCACATTCGCCTACCAGTTGCTTATTAAGTTCACCCGCTAACACACCCGTAACAATGGGCATATGTTCATCGGGTGTAACGCGCAAACCATTTTTACGGGTACTGACAATGTTTAGGTCGTTTAATCTTTCTAGTACTTGCTCACCGCCGCCATGGACTAATACAACACTTCGACCTTTAGCTTGCAGTATGCGGATTGTTGACAGCAATTCATTGTCTGCGGTTTTAGTAAGGGAAGCGAAGAAACTGCCGCCTATTTTTATGACCACCGGTAATGGTGCATTGTTTGGATTTGCCATGTTAAATTAAGCCCATGGTTTGTGGTAAGCCAAGTCGAATGTTACAGCACTGAACGGCTTGCGATGATGCGCCTTTTAAAAGATTGTCTATGGCGCTCGTTACTACCACACACTGTTTTGTTGGGTCAAAGGCAAAGCCAATGTCGCAAAAAGGGGTGTGGATAACGTGATCAAGTTTCGGCATGCTGTCTTTTACCCTGACTAAGGGTTGATGAGCATAAGCACTGTCAAAAGCGTTTTGAATATCGCGCAAGCTCACACCTGATTTTGTGAACGCAGTCAGTGTGGCTAAAATTCCCCGCTTGAACCCACCTAAATGAGGCGTGAATATAACCGGTGTGTTTGCATAGTTTTCTATTTCTGGTGTATGCCTATGATTTAGCACGCCATATGCTTGTAAGCTGACCTCATAAAAGCTGGTTGTGGCTGAAGCCTTTTTGCCAGCCCCGCTGACGCCGCTGGTGGCATTTATAACAGGCAATTTACTGAGATCAAGTAAGTCATTTTCAATAAGCGGTTTAAGCGCTAATAGTGAGGCAGTAGGGTAACAGCCAGCTACCGCGACATACTGGGCCATTTTAATATTGTCGCTATACCATTCTGCTAGGCCATAGACGGCTTTTTTAAGTGTGTGCGGGTGCTGGTGTGCAAAACCATAAAAAGTTTCAAACACTTGGGTGTTGGGCAGGCGGTATGCCCCTGACAAATCAAATACCACGGCTTTGCCATTCAGCATCGCAGGCAAGTGGTCATGGCTAAATTCGTGCGGTGTGGCTAAGAAAATTGCATCAAAGTCGTTGCGGATACTCGCTATATGAGTACTTGCTAAAGCGTGTAGTGGTAAGTCACAAATACCGCTTAACTGTGGGTGTACGTCACTAACAAGCATACTTTGGTATTGGCTATTTTCAGATACGAAACAGTGCGTCAGTGTTAGCTGCGGATGTTGACTAATAATTTTTATTAATTCAGCGCCAGTATAACCACTGGCGCCTACAATACAGGCTGTAAACATAATGTTATAACTTTTTTAGACTGTTGGTTTGATAAAAAAAGGTGGCAGAGCGCTGATGTTCGGGTATTACAACACGAAATGACATCGAACGCACTAGCGCACCAATCGCTGATTGAAGATGAGAAGCGATTTAATATCGTCGACTTCTAAAGTTACAGCGCACTGAGGGAGAAACCAAACTAAAGATATCTAAAATTGTAAACACACCTGACCTTATCTAGTTTTTAGATTGGCTTATTTGCCAACTATTTAATCGGAAGGTACATGATAATGGAATAAAATAGATATGCAATTAAATTGTATAAATATTCATAATAAGCTGACCCAGCGCACCTCAATCTGAGTCTCGTTAGTGCTGATAAAAAACGACTCGTCGCTGATCGTAATTGACCAATTCATTGTGCGCCCAACATGCTTTGCCAGTGATTGAATGTCAGTCCAGTCAAAGCTAAATACCTTGATAGGCAGTTTAGTAAATTGTTCTTGATTCTGTTTCCACCACACCGCCGACTTGCTATTGAAGCTATATAAATATGTTTCTTTTGAGAGTCGACAGGCCTTCTTCATTCTATCGAAGCTGGGCTCACCAATATCTATCCAATAATTAAGAACATCATCAAGACCTTTGTGCCATATGTCGGGCTCATCTGTTGCACTTAAGCCTTTTGTAAAACGCATTAGCTCGTGTGTGTCAGCATGCGAGTGTCGACAAAATGCCAGCATTCGCACTAACATCCTCTCGCTAGTTTCTGATGGGTGCTGAGCCATTGTTAAGTGCAAAGTAGGGTAATGCTGATTGTTGAGGTCGGCAAGTGCAATGTTTAACTTATAAATGGTGGGTTTAAGAGCCATGGATTTGCTTTTGGTGAAGTTATACTCGCAAGGATAAGGCATAAAGGGCGCCTTTACTATTTTCTAATTCACCTTGAGCCTCTTACTGTTGCTTGTATTACTATATTTTCACTGTTTACTCCGTCACTGGATAGGCGTAATATCAAACGTTGATAACGCAATATTACTGCTGACCTCGTGGCGCTTAAGGCAAGTAGCTAAGCAGGAAAAAATGCGTCCATAAGGTCTTCTGGTCAGTTTTACGGTAAGTGCGATAGAGAGCTTAAAAAGGATGAGAACTGTTATACCGCACACTACTATCAGCAGCTTCGCAAAGATCTACAATCACAAAGCCAATAGGCATTATCATTGCGTTTAATTCATTAATCTGAAAACTCAAACTCAAACACGGATACAAAATACTTATGATTTTGTACCTACAAATTGCCTAGGTGCGAATAAGGAACTTTAAATGGACGCTACAAAAAGAGCAGATATAGCGATTGGCGCTACTGTTTCAATAGTACTTAAGCAAGATCAAAGAAACGGCGCTTTAACAGACGGCGTGATTGAAAAAATTCTGACTAACTCGCCGAATCACCACCATGGTATAAAGGTTAGATTAAACAGTGGCGAAGTAGGAAGAGTCAAAAAAATTCATCCGTAGGCAGAGTGCATTTGCGGTTTGGCTAAATATTTTCTTTCTTAAGCTTTACCCACCACTAGCGATAATTAAACGAAAAAATACGTATGACATATCCTTTTACTAAAAAAACCTTTGCGCTAAGTATCGTCATGTTGAGCACCCTAGCCCTTTGGGCATGCTCAGACAAATCACCACAAATGACCATAAACGATACTAGCATAACGACCACCTCTGAAGAAAAAGTGAGTACAGTGACTTATAAAAATTTAGTATTTAATACAGCGGGTAAAACCGATGACGACCACCTTTATTTAGAAGAAGTGTTGGGCGAGCGAGCACTCGCTGAAGTGCAAGGATGGAATAGTCGCACACTCGAGCGATTAATGGCCGATTCACGCTTCGAAAAAATGCGTTTCGACGCGTTAGAGATCCTCAATTCGAAAGACAAAATTCCCTATGTGTCTTATCGCGGCGGCGAAGTACATAACTTTTGGCAAGACGAAAATCACGTTCGCGGCGTTTGGCGCAAAAGTACCCTTGAGAGCTATCTTTCACCCCAAACCAAATGGGAGACCGTATTAGATTTTGATAAGCTAGCAAACGATGAAGGCAAAAACTGGGTATACAAGGGCAATTCTTGTCTAGGACCCACCTACGAGCGCTGTATTGTTAATTTGTCTGATGGCGGCAAAGATGCGGTTGTGCGCCGCGAATTCAACACAAAAACAAAAACATGGGTGAAAGAGGGCTTTGTGACACAAGAGTCAAAAGGCACAATGTCGTGGCTAGATGAAAATCACGTAGTAATAGGCGTTGATTTTGGAGACGCCTCTATGACCACGTCAGGCTATCCTATGCTGGCTAAACTTTGGAAGCGGGGCACGCCCTTATCTGAGGCTGTTGAAATAGGCCGCGGTGAACTTGCAGATGTGGGCTATTGGGCCAGTACTTTCGAGCTTCAAGACGGTTCACGCGAAATTCTGAATGTCCGCTCTATGACCTTTTTCACATCGCGTTATGAATGGGTGCCTATGCTAGATGGCCAACTACAGGCGCCGATTGCATTGCCGATCCCTGAAAAAGTGAATATTTATGGTGCATTTAAAGATCAAGTGCTAATGCAACTTAATGAAGACTGGCGCGGTTTTACAACAGGTGATCTTGTTAGTTTTGATATTCACGACTTTATGAAAGACGGGAACATTGAAACAATTGCACTTGTGTATAGCCCAGATGAAAAATCATCGCTAAATAATGTAGGCGCGACTAAAAGCAAGCTCTTGATTTCTATTTCGCGTGACGTGGTAAGCGCCGCTTACGCCTTTGATTTCAAAAACGGTAAATGGCATTCAAGTAAGCTCGACTTTCCGTCTAACTCAAGCGTGACTATTGGTGCCACTAATGACAAGGAAGACATAGCGTTTATCAGTTCTGAAAACTTTCTTACACCAGATACGCTGTGGACTTACAACACCGCCACGGGGAACAAAGCAAAAGCTAAAAATTTACCGGCTTGGTTTGATGCTAGCGAAATGGTGTCGCAGCAGTTTTTTGCGACCAGCCCTGATGGCACCCAAGTACCTTATTTCGTGGTGCATAATAAAAATATTAAAATGGATGGCAGCAACCCAACATTGCTGTACGGCTATGGCGGCTTTGAAATATCGTTAAACCCAAGCTATTCTGCCACGCGCGGCAAGCTGTGGTTAGAAAATGGCGGCGTGTACGTGTTGGCCAACATCCGTGGCGGCGGTGAATACGGCCCTAAATGGCATCAAGCAGGTCTTAAAACCCAGCGTCAGCGCATATATGATGACTTTATCGCGGTGGCTCAAAGCCTCATTGACAAAGGCATCACAAGCGCAAAACATTTAGGCATTGAAGGCGGCTCAAATGGCGGATTACTTACTGGCGTTATGTTCACGCAGCGTCCTGACTTATTTAACGCTGTAATTATTGCCGTGCCTTTGCTAGATATGATGCGTTATCACACCATGCTCGCGGGTGCGTCATGGGTAGGTGAGTTCGGCGATCCTGAAGATCCGGTTGAAGGTGCCTTTTTGCGTAATATATCGCCTTATCATAACATTGACCCGGCGGCAGATTATCCCGAAGTTTTTTTTGTGACGTCAACCAAAGACGACCGCGTACATCCCGCTCACGCCCGCAAAACGGCCAAGCGAATGGCAGACCAAGGCCACGATTTTCTATATTACGAGAATATTGATGGCGGCCACAGCGCAGCGGCCAACCTGAAAGAAACGGCCAAGCGCCTAGCTTTGCAGCATACCTATCTTATGCAAAAATTAGTTGATGGGCAGTAAAATGCCTGAAAGAACTAATTAGCCGTGCCGGCGACAAGTTGGATCTTGCTCACGATCGTGGCCGTGATTAAACGGTTTCTTAGATTATGTTGCAACATATTTAAAGGTATAAGCTTTGCTAGAACCAAGGCTTAGTTTGATATTGTTGGTTACTCTGTAAACTTGTTTTCGCTTAGCAAATTGCCATTTATGTGCCTTATCCGCTCAAGCAAGGTACAATGTGGGCGTTTCTTGTAAGCTTGCGCTAATAAAAGCAACATCTTTTTTAAGCTTCGAGTTCTTCTATAGGCATTAAGCCTCTTATTTTCTGGACTTACATTTGTCACGACTCTCTCTTACGACAACTGCATTAATTGCGGTTTGTACCGGTTATCTTATAGCGCCCATGGGCATGGCTGCAGTAAATGTAGCTATTCCTGCTTTGGCTGAAGATTTACAAGCCAACGCCACCAAAGTTGCTTGGTTGCCCACTTTGTATATTTTAGCTAGTGTTGCTTTTATGCTGCCTTTTGGCAAATTGGCTGATAATTACGGCCGCAAACGCATTTATGCATTAGGCCTATTGCTAAATGCACTCAGCGCCTTTATGTGTGCAATAGCGACGAATATTGATTGGATTTTGTTTTGGCGCTTCGTACAGGGTATAGCAGGTGCAATGATATTTAGCACCGGCGTTGCCATTATTACCTCGGTCACTCCCGCTAATAAAAGAGGGGCTGCCTTGGGGTTGCTGGCAGCTTTCGTCTATATTGGTCTGACAATGGCCCCCGCAATAGGCGGCTGGTTAACAGAATTGCTAGGCTGGCGCTCGGTGTTCTATTTTCAAATTCCCTTTATAATTGCTTTGCTTATATTCATTAAATGTAAGCTTCATGGTGAATGGAAAAACGATCTTCACTCGAGCTTTGATTGGATAGGCTCTCTTATATTCGCAACATTTGCCTTTAGTTTAGTGTATGGGCTGAGTAAGTTACCAAGTGCCTTAGGGATATTCTTGTTGCTGATTTCGTTGGTAAGTATAACGAGCTTTATTGTGCATCAAAGCCGCAGCAAGCAGCCTTTGATCCGCGTGCAAATGTTTCGTGAAAGCCGCGTGTTCAGTTTGTCATTGTTTACTTCGTTTTTGATGTATGGCAGCAACTTCGCCATTATCTTTTTACTCAGCTTATATCTGCAGTATATCAAAGGCTTTGGTCCTGCTTATGCTGGGCAAATTTTACTTATTCAGGCACTGCTAATGGCTATCGTTGCGCCGTTTGCTGGAAAGCTTTCTGATCGTTTTCAACCTAGAGTAATTGCAACCTTAGGCTGCAGTATCGTTGCGCTAGGCTTTGTACTATTAAATCAATTAGATACGCATACAAGCGCCTTGTACATTGGCGTGTCCTTAGGTGTTATAGGGCTCGGCTTTGGACTATTTTCAACCCCAAATAACAGCGCGATAATGGGCGCGGTGAAACAACAAGAAATAGGCGTGGCCTCTGCATCTATGAATTTATCGCGCACTATTGGAAATCTGGTGGGCATGAGCTTAGTCAATTTGATGATGCACTTTTATATAGGTGACGCTACCTTCGGCCCTGAAACAAACCCTGCGCTTATGACTACCATTTCACTGGCTTTATTAATGTCACTCATCTTCGTCATTGTAGCATGTGTGGCATCTGCCGTGAGGGGGAGGCAGTAGGGAAACTAAGTAGACCTCACCCCTTTCGTTTTTTCAAACAAGATAGCCTTTTTCACACAAGCTATCATGCAAAACTTGTATGTGCGCCGGGCCAATTTCACAGCATCCACCAATAATTGAGGCGCCATTTGTTACCCATTGCATGGCAACTTCGGCGTATTCTTGGGGATTTAAGTCTTGGCGTGCTTCAAGTACGTCAACCGTAACACCAGGATGCAAAGAGTCTATAGATACAAAACCGTTGGCGTAGGCACCAATTTCCAAAGTATAGCTTGGTAGGCTGGCTTTTTGCCCACTTGCGTTTACTGTTGTTTTAGCTGCCCACGACAAGTCAGGCCAACACGCGCTTATTGCTTCAGGCTGGCTGCAATTTAACAAGATTGCGTGAGCGCCCAAAGACGACAGAACAGCCACCGCTTTGGTTAACGACTCGCCGCTGCGCAGCAGTCCAAAGTGGCTATCACTGACGGTTAGTGCAACCCATACAGGTTTTCCACTTTCAACACCAGCGGTGCATGCCGCGCTGGCCTCGGCAATAGATGCCATGGTTTCGCATAAAAACACGTCGCACGCATTATACTGCAGTTGCACAAGGCGGCGGTAGCTGGCTAGCGCTTCAGGGTAAGTCAAAATTACTTCTGGCTGATAACTTGCTACTAAGGGGGGCAAGCAGCCTGCTATTTTGACTCCGTCGCACTGTGCAATTTCTACCGCTTGCGTGGCTGCACGTATCGCCGCGCTATGCAGGCTTTCGAGCTGCTCGGGTACATTTTCTCGCGTTAAGCGCTCTGGGGTTGCGGTATAGTTGTTGAGTGTAATAACGCGCGCGCCGGCAAGGATAAAATCACGGTGAAGGTCGCGCACTAATGAGGGCTCATTATGCATAATATCGGCAGACCATAAGCGCGTCGCCAAACGTGAGCTTCTGCGCAGTAATTCCTGTCCCATGCCGCCATCAAGCAGTGTAATTTTCGTCATTTGGGTAAGCCATATTATTGCTAATTTATTGGGGGGTGAATATAAGCTGAACTAGTAGTAAAATAAAGGGGGCAGGTTGAATTAGTCATTGGACCTGACCCCTTTACTATCGCTCCCTTTATTTTCAACATCATTTTAAGGCACGCCAATTGACTTACTATATCAGCCTTGAAAATAAGGTAAGCACCTATCCTCAGACAGACTTTATGGCGTTTTTTAATAAGAAAGTACGCACCGGCATTTGGCAACAACGCAGTGCAGTAGATACTTTCTATGGTTATGTGATTAATGCATCGGCCAGCAAGTGTATTGTTATCTCACAAGGCCGTTCAGAATCTCTAGTAAAATATGCGGAGTTTATCTACGAGCTGTACCAAAACGGGTACACGGTATTTATGCTTGATCATCAAGGACAGGGCCAATCTACTCGTTTGCTCCCAAATCCCCACATAGGCTATGTAAAAAGTTTCAATGACTATGTTGAAGATTTGCATGAAGTAATCGAAAATGTGCTCAATCCTCTTTTAACTGACAATAATCAGGGCAACTTACAGAAAATCCTTTTTTGCCATTCAATGGGGGGAGCAATTGGCAGCATGTATGTGTTGGCTCAACCAACGGTATTTACGAAATTAGTGATGACTGCCCCAATGCTTGGCATACTGATCCCGGTAAGTGAATCCTTAACGTATTTAATGGTGAAAACGGTGCTAGGCATAAGAGCGTTTTTTGGCTTGCCCCTAGGTTATTTATGGGGTCAAACTAACTATGAGGCTGGTTCTTTTAATGAAAATAAGCTGACAAACAGTGAGTTACGCTACGGTGTTTTTCGAGACATGATGACACTTTATTCACAGAATCAGCTGGGGGGAATTAGCTTTACATGGATGCAGCAGGCTATTACTGCAATGCGCGACTTGCGTCTTAAAGCATCAAGCATAATGTTGCCTACGTTGGTGTTTCAAGCTGAGCAAGAACGTATCGTAGATAATAAGAAAATGACTCAGTTTGTCGCACAATTAGCAAACGCCACGTTGGTTAAGGTGGCTAATGCACAACATGAGTTACTGCTTGAACAAGACGAGGCAAGAACAATGGTGCTTAGCAATATATATGACTTTATAGAAAGCGACCATAATCACTAGGCATCACAGCACAGTAAAGATGCTAAGTGGGGCAAAAAACTAAATGTATAAGATACTACTTCTTCTATATGCCTTGCTTGAGCTGACTAAATAAACGCGGCAAAGGCCTTTTATTTTCTAAGCTTCTTAATCACAAAATCGCTAATGTCAGGTGCTGCACTTCTTAAAATATTAGGATACAGTTTTTTACCCGAGTGAAACGCTCGCTTAACTTGCTGTCTAAGCGCAATGCCTTTTCCCATCGCTTCTATTCGCTGACGGTTTCGCTGCACATTACTCGCATTTTCGATAGCTTCACCCATGGCGAACTTAAGCTCTTGTGCGCCAAAGCTTTCTTTGTCAGGTGCAATAGACAAGGCTACAACAGCATCAAAGTGCAATTTTTTTTGATTAAACTCAAGCGCCTGCTTAATTATCTTCGCCTTGGCGCAGTTGGGCTCTGCAATATTGTATGGCGGCTGCCATTGGTCAACAGGTTTAAGTTTATCGACCTGATTAACTACGCCAATGAGCGCGGCTTTTTTGCGAGAGATGTTTTTGTTACTTGCATAGTAGGCATCAAACGCAGTTTTCAAGGTTTTGTCTAGCGCCCGCGCAGGCTGATTTGCTTTTAACACCCACATGATCAAGTCAGCTTGCGTCATTTCATCAAGCATTGCCTGTTGGGTGCTAGTGTCACCGTCTAAACCTTGCAGATCAATCACACGTATTGGGATGTCGTTTAATACAGCCTCGTAGACAGTGGCTGTATCGGTTGACGGTAATACGTCAACCTCAGCTACTAGCTGCTCTTTAATGAGGTTGATAATGGACGACTTCCCTGCGCTTGTTTGACCAACAAACACTATACGTATTGGCTCTAGCGCTAACGCAAAGCGTGTTTCATCCTTGGCTACGATGCTTGAGGCAGTCACGTCCTCTTCTTCAAAACTAAAGCGGCCGCTATAAAGGTCAATAGCCACGCTTGCAATCTCATCTAAAAGCGCTTGCTTGGCCTGGCTTTGCATGTTGTCAACCAACCCTTTTGTCATAGACGATGTGGACTGATCTTTGATAAGGTCAGCAGCAAATTTTGCGGGATTCAAGTATAAGTTTTTGGCATAGTTTGCCCAAATAGCTATTTTTAACGCTTTGCCGCCTAGCTCTCCATATTGCTCGTAAACCGCATAGCCTTCTTTTAAGTGCGACACTTTTAACATTTCAACGCCAGGAATATGCGCTTCTATAACGTTCTTATAGCGGCGGCTTATTTCTCCAACGAGCTGTAATCCCTCTGGAATCGAAAAATCTAACGCCTTTTTACCAAATTCGCTTGCCACAAACGCCAGAATATCCAAACCCACTTGGTCAAGCTCACTCCACTCATTCTTTTCTAGCAATAGCTGTTGCGATTTAAGTTTGGTTTTTTCCCAAATAATCACTTCGTTTTGCGACCACTGCTGTGATCTTGCTACCAAGGCGTCGCTTACCTGCGCTGTGTTTAAGGTAACGTCATCTTTTTTCTTCTTATTGTTGCAAGCAATAACAAACAAAGGCACGCTGATAAGCAAGGTGCTAAACGCGATAATGAGCGAAAGTAACAATATATAGTCGTACTTAATGGCAAGAAACAGCGCAAACACAATCAATACCAAAACAGGCAATACAGCAGACACCACAGCGATACCCCAGCGGCCACCTGACATTTTCGTGAGGACTACAAAAAGCTGTTTGATTTTATTCATGGCCGACTGTTTTCATCATAATTGGCTGCTGCTTTGCCTTTTTTGAAGGCCTTTTTGTACAAGTCCTGCATTTTTTCTGGCGATACGTCTTCCCCTTTTTGTTTACGATAGAAGTAATAGCAGGCAACGCGCCCTAAGCCATAGGTGGTCGCAAAGCTCATAGACGCAGCGGCAATTGCTCCCACCGTTTGCCCATAAACGGGAATAAACTTGATTAACTGCCTTGCCCCAAGTTTGGTCGAATAGCTAAGAGCAAAGCTACTGCCCAAAGACCCAATTAACTCACCAAAAGTTTGCGTGTTGAATACTAGGTCGTACTGTTTGGCTAAGCTATGCAACATTTTGGCTTGAATAGCGGGGACCGACACCAAGCCAATAGCAGGAATTAAATCACTCGCTGCGGCACTACCACAGTACCAAAGAACTTCTTTTTGAACCTGTGCAAAGTTATTGCTTTCCATGGTGCAGTGGGCTTTATCGTTAATCAATAAACCAACAAGCGGTAATATATTGCTTATTTCAGACAGCAACAAGTCCTCGTTATAGATACCCCCGCTGGGGACTTCAAAATCTACACTCACCGTACTAAAGTCTTTATCCCAAACACCTCGCACCTGCTCCTCATTAAAAGCGACTTGACGTGCCCTATCGCTGTCGCTACTGAGCAAAACTGCGCTATGAACAAGGAGTAAGTGGCGTATGTTTTTATCTTTTCTAATCTGTTTTAAAGCCGCTAAGACTGCGCTTTGTTCTGGCTCTTCAGCTCTCATTAACACTACAACCGCATTGCCTTGCTTAGCCATTTCGGCTAAATCTTCTTTGGGGTCGTAGTTAGCTTCGCCTAGGCCGCGCGTGTCTAAAAATCGCATTATTGGTTTGTCTTGCGGAAAATCGTAGGCGTGAGCGCTTACCGTACAGGGTTCAAAACCATTGCCTATTTCCACACACGACAGGCCTGTGACGGATTGAATAAGCGACGACTTGCCCGCACCAGTTTTGCCCAGCAGCCACAAAGTGGGCAAATGTTTTTGCTGAAAGTCTTGCACCTGCGTGATATTCGTATTTTTACGAGGATTAATAAATGCTTTAATTTGAGTAAACATGGTCACCGTGATCTTCGTCTATTGCGCGCTAGCCTTCTTAAACAAGATAAACCGTTTAAGAATTGAATCAAACTTTATACGTCTAGCTTTGCTCAAGCGCTTTATTCGCCAGTGATGCTTTATGCAATGCGCTTAGCACTTCTCGGCCTGCTTCATCATTTTCTAAGTATAATGCGTTAAAACTTTTGCGCTCTGAATATTTGTACGTCGCTTAAGCTGACAATACCCGGCTGCTCGTTAAAGCATTCTTCCATTAAGCGTTTAGCAATTTTATTAGCGGTATCAGTACTCAATACGATGACCTCTATTTTCACGATCCTAAATTCGTCTACCATGGATGCATGCTGTGCTGGATGCAGGTGAAACGAGCCGTTGCCTCCGCCTTCAAAAATGGTGTAGCCCTTTGCGCCCTCTTGCTCAAGCACTTCTAGAATATTCTCTTCAAAGACCTTTTCGGTCATTATAGATAGTAGCGTGGCTTTATGTTTCATGATTTTCCTTTATGCGGGTGTCGTTAAAAAACAACCTTGGCTAATTCGGTGAACAGGGGGATACCTATGGCAATACAAATGGGTGTGCCGATACTGGTAGACGAGCCAATAAAGGCGGAAGGGTTTGCGGTAGGAATACCCGCGCGCAGCGTCGGTGGCCCTGAAATATCTGAGCTTGAAGCCGCAAGTATCGCCAGCAACACTACACCGCCGGGGCTAAAGCCGGTTAAATGATGCGCTATAGCGCCAAAACCAAAGGCAATGGCGCCGTGCATAAGAGGTGCAATAACCGCATACACCGCATACCAATGAGCAACTCGGCGAAGCTCACTCAATCGCTGCCAAGCTTCTATACCCATAATCACCATGAGAATCGACAAAAATCCACGAAATACAGGGTTATAGAAACTCTCATATACAGGCTCTGGCTTGGTTAGTAGGCCTAATAGTAAGCCTAGAATAAGCGCTGACAGCGCAGATCCACGTAAACTGTCTACCACTATTGCTTGAATGTTAATGTCTTTGCGCTTGTGTTTTGGTGCCTCCTTGTCATTCGCTTTGTCCTCTTTTTGAGTGACTAGCCTTGCTAATACAATGGCGAGCACCAAGGCGGTAATATCCATGAAGGGGTATAGCGCCGATACCCAAGCCTCATATTCCATGCCAATGTCGTCTAAATGTAGCATTGCTGCGGCAAAAGTTGACGCAGAAACGGCGCCAAAAAGTCCTGCGGTTGCAATAGCGTCGACAGGGCGAATACCGGGAAGTTTTGATAGTGCCACTTTGCCACCGTACACAATAATAATGCCAATTAGCACGGCAAAAAAAGCGGGCAGTAAGAGCTCAGCCAAATTCGCATTTCGAATTTCCATGCCGCCGCGCAGCCCTATTTTCATCAACAGTACAAACACAATAAACTTGTATACTTGGTCGGGAATACTTAAGCGACTCCCCATGGCTGCCATGAACATACCGCCCAATAAAAAACCCAAGGTTGGGGTTTGAAAGCCCCCTAGAAATAGCTGGCCGAAGCTTACAAGAGTATCCATATTATTAGTGCTAACCTTTACTGATAAAATGATGAAGCATGCTCAACACTAGCTGTATCTACATGTTTATTTACGTAATAATAATAGTGTATACCAATTTTCTGCGTTTTCCTACGTTGCAAACTGATACAATAAAAGGCGTATACAACGCTGCTAAGAAATAAGTGAGCACACATGTTAGACGTCGTCCTATTTGAGCCAGAAATTCCCCCTAATACAGGAAACATAATCCGCTTATGCGCCAATACAGGCTACAAACTTCACTTAATTGAACCTTTAGGCTTTGATTGGGATGAAAAGAAAGTACGCCGCGCGGGTTTAGACTACCATGAGTTTGCCGACACCAAGCGTTATCCAAATTTAGAGACCTATCTGAATGCTCAAAAGCCCAAGCGCGTGATTGCGTGCACCACAAAGGGCAAAGCTTTTCATCATGAAGTAAGCTATGAAAAAGGTGACGCCTTATTATTTGGGCCTGAAACGCGCGGCTTGCCAAGTGATATCATTATGTCATTGCCGCCGCAGTGCCGGGTGCGCATTCCTATGAGCGCTAACAGCAGAAGCATGAATTTATCCAATGCGGTGGCGGTATTTGTATATGAATCTTGGCGCCAGCTAGGATTTGAGAATGCGTGCTAGCGCATTGGTAGACGCCAAAAATAAAGGCAGAGCCTCGCATTAGTGTGGCTGCGTTACTACTAGCAAAGTCGCTAGTTCAATATTACTCGGTAGTTTGCTCGCGTCCTAGTAATGCAATAGCGGCTTCCTTAGCAGATTTTTTTTCGTATAATACTTTGTAAATTTGCTCGCAAATAGGCATTTCTATACCTTGCGCCTTTGACAGTATGTTTACTTCGTCGGTATTTCGATAACCTTCAACTACTTGGCCTATGCTGTCTATTGCGTCTTCAACGCTTAAACCTTGGCCTAAAGCGAGCCCGAAGCGGCGGTTGCGCGATTGATTGTCGGTGCAGGTTAAGACTAAATCGCCCAAACATGCCATGCCCATAAAGGTCTCGCTTTGTGCGCCTAAGGCCAGCCCCAAGCGCTTCATTTCGGCTAAGCCCCGAGTGATTAAAGCGGTTCTAGCATTTGCACCAAAGCCTAAACCATCGGCAAGTCCAGCGCCTATGGCGATTACGTTTTTAACGGCGCCGCCTAACTGTACCCCGATTAAATCGCTGTTCAAATAAACTCTAAAGCGTTTAGGGTCGTGTAACAAAGCCGCAAACTCAGCGCCTAAATTATCGCATGTGCTTGACAAGGTAATGGCGGTAGGTAAGCCAGCCGCCATTTCAGCAGCAAAGGTTGGGCCTGAAAGCACCGCTAGTGCGGTGCTTTCAGGCAATATGTCTTGTGCCACTTGCTGCAATAAACGCCCGGTGCCGGGCTCTAATCCTTTACTGGCCCAAATGACTTTATGTTGAGGGCCAATAAACGGCGCTATTAAGCCTAGCATGTCGGCGAAAGCATGACTTGGCACCACGACTAGCAAATACATGCTGTCGTTAATGACTTCTTCTAAATGTGAAGTAGGAAAGAGCGCGTCTGGGAATGTAAATTTTTCCAGATATTTGGCGTTGCAGCGACTCGTTTGCATGTGGGCAATTGCTCTTGGATCTCGGCCCCACAGATAGGTTTTATGTTTGTTACGTGATAAACAAAAAGCCAAGGCTGTGCCGTATGAGCCGGCTCCAAAAACCGTAATGTTGTGCGAAAGTGTCGTCACTAAGAGGTTTCCTTGGCTATTTGCTTAATAGCGACAGCGTTGTTTGCTGTCGCCCTGTAGAGCTTAAGAGTCTAATTTCGGTGGTGCATTATCATCGCTTTCTAGCGCCTGCTTGGCGGCTTCTTCTTGACGTTTTTGCACATACTGCGTAAAAATAGCATCAAAATTTACTGGCGCTAAGTTAAGCACTGGGAAAGTACCCCGGTTAACAAGGTTAGACACCGTTTCACGTGCATACGGAAATAACAGGTTCGGACAGTAAGAACCCAGCATATGTGCTTTGTTATTAGCGGGCATTTCACCAATGGCGAAAATCCCTGCTTGCTGCACTTCACATAAAAACGCGGTGTCGCCGTCGTTGGTAGCAGTTACCGTAACTGACAACGTGACCTCAAATAAATTAGCGCTTAGCTCTTGCGTGCGCGTGTCAATATCGAGTTTAATTTCAGGCTTCCATTCTTTTTGAAAAGCGCTAGGAGAGTTAGGCGTTTCAAATGAAATGTCTTTGGTGTAAATGCGCTGCACGTTAAATTGAACTTCTTGCTGCTGTTGTGCATCTTGCGGTTCGTCTTGCGGTTGTGGTTCGTCAGCCATATTTATTTCCCATTATGTAGTTCTATATACGTACACTTTTTAGTGTACCTGATGTTAATGTCGTTAACGGGCGAGAACATATCAGCCTCGCTCACCCGTTTATCAATTCAAATGCCTTAGCCTTTAAGCATAGCGTCAAGTTTGCCTGCTGCGTCAAGTGCGAATAAATCGTCACAGCCGCCAACATGAGTGTCGCCAATAAAAATTTGCGGTACTGTTGACTGACCGTTAGCACGCTCAATCATTGGGCCACGCAGTTCAGGCTGCTTGTCTATTTCAAAATTGGTGAAATCTGCGTCTTTTGCTTTTAGTAAGCTTGTGGCGCGTGTGCAGAATGGGCAGTAGCCCTTGGTATATATTTCAACTTTTTGCATTCTATTTCCAATATTCGCGCATTGACTATTCGCTTAGCCTTGGCTCAAGCCCACATTCAAGCGCTTTTGTGTTCATTAAATTATTTGCTTACAGGTAAACTTGCACCTTGCCATGCGTTCATGCCGCCGGTCAGTACATACACCTTGTTAAACCCAGCTTTGGCCATTTTAGTGGCCGTACCTGCTGCAAGGTTGCCCATTGCGCAGACTACAATAATGGGTTGGTTTTTATATTTTTCAAGCTTGATGTAGTTGCCTTCTCGGACTTCTTCAGGCTTTAACTGTTTCGAATCGATGATGTGACCTGCTTTAAAGTCTTTTGCCACGCGAATATCAAGCACTATAGCGTCTTCTTTATTAATGAGTAATGTGGCTTCATGATTATTGACGCGTTTAGTTTTTGACAAAATAGGCGCTACGAATGAATACACTAGCATAGCCACCAAAGCGATCCATAATCCAGTTAATAGTATTTGGTCTTTTGCAAATTCGAGAAGTGTTGAATCCATGAAACGTTATCTCACTGTAATGTTTTAATACGACTAAAAGCGGAATTATATATAAACCTCATACAAATAACACCCAATTAAGGTGGATTAGTGTGTATTCAATTTACTTTTTATTTAAGGTAGGGCAAATAACTGCTAAATTAGCAGGGTATATATATATTGATGTATGTTAATTCTATTTTGCACCACTTCTTGCACGGGGCTTAACAACGTATTTTGCTTTGAGATTAAGGAATTTTATGACGCTGAAGAAAAAAACACTCGCACTATTTATTTTAGACGGCTGGGGTTACAAAGAAGACAAAACCAACAATGCCGTGGCCTGTGCTAATACCCCTAATCTAGATAGACTAACGCGCGAATATGCCAGCACCTTAATTTCAGGCTCAGGGATTGACGTGGGTTTACCGCCGGGGCAAATGGGTAATTCTGAGGTAGGGCATGTAAATCTTGGCGCCGGGCGTGTGGTCTATCAAGACTTTACGAAAATAACCAAAGCGATAGAAGACGGTAGCTTTGTTAACAATGAGGTACTTACTACGGCGATTGACAGTGCAGCGAAAAATAGCAAAGCGTTGCATATTATGGGCCTGCTGTCCGATGGCGGTGTGCATTCACACCAGGATCATCTAATGGCCGTGGCGGAATTAGCAAGCGCGCGCGGCGTTAGTAAAATTTACTTACATGGTTTTTTAGACGGCCGCGATACGCCTCCACAAAGCGCTGAAAAATTTGTAGGACAGGCGCAACAAGTCTTAAGCAGTATTAAAGGCGCACAAATAGCCACTCTGATTGGCCGCTACTACGCCATGGACCGAGACAATCGCTGGGATAGGGTTGAACTAGCTTATAACATGCTGGTAAACGGTGACGCTGAATTTCATACAGATTCTGCCCAGCAGGGCGTCGCTGAGTCATACGCGCGTGGGCAATCTGATGAATTTGTGAAACCCACCGTGGTTGGTGACTACAGTGGTATGCAAAGTGGCGATACCGTGTTGTTTATGAATTTTAGAGCGGATCGTGCGCGCGAACTTTCGCACGCTTTAATTACTCAAGATTTCAAGGGCTTCACCCGAGACTCAAAAGCCAATATTAACTTTGTAATGCTAACTGAATACGAGTCTACCTTAAAAGCGCCGGTGGCTTATCCTTCACAAGATATCGTTAATTCAATGGGAGAATGGCTGTCTAGCCACCATAAAACCCAGTTAAGAATATCAGAAACAGAAAAGTTTGCTCACGTCACGTTTTTTTATAGTGGCGGTAAAGAAGATGAGTACGAAGGTGAAAAACGCATCCTTATTCCATCGCCCGACGTGGCAACCTACGATCTTCAGCCAGAAATGAATTCAGAGAAACTGACTGATGCACTCATTGAAGCGATAGACGCAGGCAGTTTCGATGTGATTATTTGTAACTTCCCCAACGGTGATATGGTTGGGCACACTGGGAATTTTGAAGCGGCTGTTAAGGCTTGTGAAGCAGTTGACGGCTGCATAGGCCGTTTGGTTGAGGCCTTAAGCCGCAACCATGGCGAGTGTATAATTACAGCTGATCATGGCAACGCTGAACAGATGCAAGACCCCAATACCGGCGTAGCTCACACCGCGCATACTAGTGAACCGGTTCCGTTCATCTACTTTGGTCGTGCGGCAACTACACGAAACGATGGCACGCTAAGTGATGTCGCCCCTACGATGTTGCATTTAATGGGAATGGAGCAGCCAACACAAATGACAGGCACACCTATTGTGACACTAAAGTAGTCTGCTTTTCGTGCGTAATAAAAGTAGCCACTTCAGAGCGTTTATGCTCGCTGCGACGCTATCCCTATCGGGTAGCCATTTTGCATGGGCGCAGTGGGAAGCGCAAAACGTCTCCGACAGCGCAGAGCTTGAGACAATCAAAAATTTGATTGAGCAAACGCAGCGCCAGTTGAATAAAAAACTGGCAGACTTTGAGCGTTTACAGCAAGAATTAAAACTAGCTAAACTGAACATAGCGCAAACAACGACCTTACTCAATCAAACCGATAAGAAGCTGCGCACAACGCGCACTGAACTAAGCAATTTAAGCGCTGAACAAACATCTATTCGCACCAGAATGCGTAATCAACAAAGTGCTTTAGCCAGTCAGTTAAGAAGCGCCTATATGGCAGGTGACAATGACTTTGCCAAAATGATTTTTAATCAAGAAGAGGCAGGTAAATTTGAGCGTGTTCTCACCTATTACTATTATTTAAACAAGGCCCGGCAGTCGCAGATAGCGGTATTTAGAGGCTTGATTGAGGCGCTTGAGCGTGTACAAAAAGAGCTTGATTCACAAGAGCTTCAGCTTGCGAGTTTGCTGAACAAGCAGACTAGTCAATCTTCTGTGCTGCGCAGTCAACAGCAAAAACGCGTTGAAAGCTTCGAAGCACTAGAGAAACAAATTAGAAGCGACCAAGCAAGAGTGGCGCAACTGCAAGAACAGGAAAATGACCTGCAGACAGCGATTGAGCAGGCTGAAATTGCCGCCCAGCAAACGCTTGAAAGAGACGATATTGACTTAGTTGGATTAAGTGGAAAAAAAAGGCTGTTAATTGCGCCTACAGGCGGCCAAATACAAAATTTATTTGGTCAACGCCGGCAGGGACCCGTGCGTTGGAAAGGCATTATTATTAACGGTGAATCGGGAGCGGCAGTAAACACAGTGTCTGACGGCGTGGTGCTTTACGCCGATTGGTTAAAAGGATTTGGGCTGGTCACTATTATCGATCACGGTAAAGGCTACATGAGCGTGTATGGACGAAATCAGGCATTGCTAAAAAACGCGGGTGAAATAGTGCAAAGCGGCGAGGCAATCAGTTTAGTAGGCACCAGTGGTGGTCAAGAAAACGCTGGGCTCTACTTTGAAATTAGGCACAAAGGGAAGGCCCTAGATCCAAATGAGTGGCTTGCACGCTAGCATCAGTTTAGAAGTTTGTTGATAGGCATTCGCCGACCCTGCAAGAGCCATTGAGGAGGCAAATACAAAAGATGGTAGTGGTAAGTTATTGGCTCAAAATCTGCCGATAATTGCTAAAAGCCTAAAAGACACTTTGCTTAAATACGTGTCCATTTCGGACGAGTTATCGACGTATTTACCTAAGCAGTTTGCAACTTTTCAAAAAGAAAATAATTTAAAATCTTAAAAAGGCTTCACAATTGTCAGTATAACAATGGCTAGAAGCGCTAGCACCGGTGCCTCATTTAAAAAACGATAAAACTTAGGGCCATGGGTATTCGCATTATTTGAAAAGCGTTTCATCAGCACATACAAATACATGTGATATATATAAAACAGCACAACAATGGCGAGTTTAACATGTAGCCAAAGACTTAACGCAAACCACTGATAGCCGTAGGAATAAATTAGTAATACGCCAAACACGAGCGTAAGCAGGGCAAACGGCGTAACGAAAAACCAGAGCCTGCGCTGCATAATATTAAGCTGCGCTTTTACTTCACTGCTTTGTGATTGAGCGTTGTAGACGAACAAGCGTGGCAAATAAAAAATACCTGCCATCCAAGCAATCATGAAAAATACGTGTAGTGCTTTGTACCACAAAAGCATAGTGCCTTTCCTCTTTGCCTTTTACACTGAGCGCTTATATTGTGCGAACGACAATATTCGAACACGCGCCCTAAAAAGTGTGTGTTAATGTTGTTGTCGCAGTAAATAGGTATGCAACATTTTCCAAGTAATAATACCGCATAATGTACCTTGCGCATGGTTTTCATTGCGCTCATCTGTTGCACTTCCAATGTTTTTTCATCAGACGATATAATAGCTACGCCTCCATGGCGCTTTTTATACAATAGTTCGTACACTTCGGCTAAGGTATTTTGATCAGATAAACTGTCTATTTTATTGCGGGCAATATTATTTGCTGAGTAAAGCGCAACGCCACTAGCGCTGAAAGCGCTGCAAGTGGCGCGTGAAGTACAGCAGCTGTAAGAATAACATAGTTGCCGACTTGGCAATGCGCTATAATTACCAACTGAGCCTAGTAAACCGCCTTGCAAGGCCTCTAAGCACAGTCTAAAGAGTATTGTTACCGCAGCGGCTGCTGCCAGCCCCGCTGCTAGGCCAGCCATGCATAGCTGCAGAAGTTGAAGGAATAGACAGCGTTAGCCGTAACGATTGTAAACGCACAATAAGCAGCTTGTTAGGCGGTATATTTTACAAACTATATCACAAAAAAAATGCTTAGGAGAGAGCTTGAAATTACGAAAATACCGTGAAAAATTGGGCTTTGTGCGCTTCTACAGCTTGTTGCTGATAATAATAGGCTTTATTTTTTATGCTGGTTTCGCGTTTGCAAATATGAATCAAGCAAATTTGCAGGCCCAAAACCGAGTATTGAATAAGAGTTTAGGGAATGTAAGCAATGAGAACGAAAGATTACAGTCCCAATATAATGTTCTTAAAGTAGAGTTAGACATTGCGCAGTTAACCCAAGAGCACGCTAAGCAAAGTATACAAGATAGCGTTGAACGTGAACAAACTTTAAAAGAGCAGATTTTATTTTATCAGCGGGTAATGGCGCCTGAAATGACGCAGGATGGTTTTTTGGTGCAGCGCATGGAAATTCTCCCAACCTTGAGTGAACGTAACTATGCCATTAAAATGGTATTACTTCAGCACGAGAATATTAAAGCCGTTATAAAAGGCGAGCTGGCAATGCAGATCCATGGTAGTGCTCACGGCAAGCCAGTAAGCTTTAGTATCGACGCGCTGCAAGATGAACCTAAAACCCCACTGGCATTTGCGTTTAAATATTTTCAAGTCATTGACACTAGCATAACACTGCCTGATGGCTTTATGCCTGAGCGTTTGGATATAAACACCGACGTGTACAAATATAGGAAGAAGCGAGGCAGTTACTCCACCACTATAAAATGGCAGGAAGCCTTTAGCGAAGCCCAGTCAATACTTGATTAACACACTCAAGTACTAGATAATCAATATTAATTATTTCATTTACTTCTTTCGGTTCGCCCCCATGTAGTTAACGAGCATGGCCTTTTGCTAGAAAGTGAGCAATAACGAAAGATACGGAGTTAACAATGTCAGTAGAAGTGGCAATGCCAATCGAGTTTTCTGATGCAGCGGCAGGTAAAGTTAAAACCCTCATTGCAGAAGAAGAAAACCCAGCGCTTAAACTTAGAGTGTATGTGACCGGAGGAGGCTGTTCTGGATTTCAGTATGGCTTTACCTTCGATGAGAAAGTAAATGATGGTGACATGACCATCGAAAATCAAACCGTTACTTTGGTGATTGATCCAATGAGCCTGCAGTACTTAGTAGGCGGTATCGTTGATTATACCGAAGGACTTGAAGGTTCACGCTTTTTCGTGAACAATCCAAATGCGAGCACAACCTGCGGCTGCGGTTCGAGTTTTAGTGTTTAATTTGCATTTTATATGTAGGCTATGGCAATGAAAAAAATGCAGTTTTTTGGTGCGACTATGTCTCCCAATTCGCGTCGGTTACGCCTGATACTGCAAGAACTTGAGCACTAGTTTGTGTTGATTGATTCGGTTATGTTCTGTCAACTTTACCAAGTGTCTGATTTTGCTATCCTGGAAAATCTTTATACACAATGGAAGCAATTAGCGATTTGCCATCAAACTGATCTGAGGTTGTGGGAATAAAAGTATATTTTCAAGTAAGCAGAGGTGTTTTTATCACGCCAAATAGCATGCTAGGTCGAAAAATGAATTTCAGTGCGTATGGCAATCCCTGGTGACGCTCTAAAGTTTTCTTCGCGTAGCCACAGCACGAAAGGCTCTATTTCTAAAAACAGCCACTCACGCAAGATCTTTCGCTTATATCGCAAACTCACAAACATTTGCTGCTTTCGATAAGAAGGCTTAGAGGCACCATTTACCGAGGCAGTAAACAAATAACTTGTATCATCATCTCCTAACCGTAAGTATCTAAATTCGTGCCGCCATATCCAATCGCTCGATTTATTTCTGAAACGAAAGCTGTTGCCAAGTTCAAACGTTGATGAACTGTCAAACACGAAGCCATATTCAGCGTTTGCTTCAAATCCAAGTTTGTCGCCTGAATAATAGTTTGTTTCTGCAAAATATCGAAGTGATGAGGCCCCAGTAAAGCGATGCTGGTCAGAAAAACGGGCGCGGGTGTATAGCTGACTGCCCCTGCCAAAACCAACGCGGTACGATAATTTGTCGGTTGCGCTGTTTTTAAACTGCACCGCTAATACAGTTTGATCACGTCCTCTTAGTTGGGAGCTGCGCGCCGCTTTAACAGCCTGCTGCCTGACATCATCTTCATCGTCTGACAACAACAATTCTACGCGGTCTTCTAAGGCAGGCAACTTAACCCTAATTCTAAAACGAAAGTCTAGTTCGCTGAAATCGCCCGAACGTGGTTCCCATCCAAAGCGCAGTCGACCCTTGGTGGCCGCTGGGGTTAAATTGTCACCGCCTTCATGTTTAAACCAGTTGTTTATGGTAATGGCGGTGGCGTCAACGCCGTAGTTTAAGTAGCAATAATTGTTATTCAGCCAGCCTAGCTCGCCGCAAAACTCGTAACGCTGGCCTTCATTATCGTTTTGATTGCTTTGTGTGTTGTTATATTGCTCAACTATTTGCTCATTATTTGCCTGCATTTCTGCTCCGGCTGCATCTTTACGCGTTTCGTCACTAAGCTTTTCAGCCTTGCTTTGGATTTCGTTTGCTAATGCGTTAGCGCTTAGCAAGAAACTTAGTAATAAAAAAATTGTCAACTTAGATAAATATGTATGCATGACCGCGCTATTTCTGGTACATCTTGTTTGTTGACGTAAATTATTTTGCCACACAAGTAGCAAAGCCAGTGATATTCATTTAGTTCTAGGTATAATACCACCATACGAAAGGTAGTTATGCAATCAGTTAAGCAATTTAGCAGCCAAATAAATGTGCAAGTTTAGAAAAGTGTACTTGCAAATATTGACGAATAATTTACCTTTATCGCTATCTTATATAGCCATCATATTTCTTCATCTATTTTTTAAGGATCGACATGGGCATTAGTATTTGGCAAGCCTTAATTGTGCTAGCCGTCGTAATTTTACTGTTTGGAACCTCTAGGCTTAAAAATGTAGGCTCTGATTTGGGTTCAGCCTTAAAAGGCTTCAAAAAAGCGGTAAAAGACGATGACAAAGATGACGCAAGCGAAAGCACGAAAGAAGATGCAGACTTTGAATCCTTAGCTAAACCCGCCGTAAAAACCGACGAGTCTGCCACAGGTAAAACCTCGCAGCCAAAGTCGCAGAAGCCAGTCGATAAAGAATAAATTATGTTTGACATTGGCTTCTGGGAAATGCTGGTTATTGGCGTAATGGCCTTAGTAGTCTTAGGGCCTGAGCGGCTGCCTGGGGCAATCCGCTCATTAATATCCGGTATTCGCAGTGTAAAAGAGCTTGCCAATGGGTTTAAACAAGAAGTTGCTAGCCATCTTGACGCCCACGAACTGCATACCAATTTGAAAAAAGCGGAAAGCTTGGGCATGGAAAGCTTGGGTAAAGATCTGCAAAAGTCCGTTAATGAACTTAAACAAGCGGCTGCATCGGTGCGTAAGCCTTATAAAAATAAGACGATGCAGTCAAGTCAGCAGTTAACTCAGTCCCAAAGGGGCAATAAAGAACAAGATACTGTTAGTCAACAAGACGCAGATGCTCATCAAGACACTGATGCACCGCATGTTACTGCCAATCAAAATTCATCCGTAGAACCTAGTGTTGTAGATAGTAAATCTAACAATACGAACGATGCCAGCCTAATCGATACAAATGATAGTAGTATTACCCCTAATGCCCCTAGTAAAGCATCTAAGGCATCAGAAAATTTAGTCACCAAGCCACTCGACAAAACCGATGAGTGAATCTAGCGGCTTAATTGGTCACCTAATAGAACTAAGATCACGGGTACTTAAAGCGCTCATGGCGGTTTTCGTCGTTTTTTTGTGTTTGGTTTATTTTGCACAAGACTTATATCGCTATGTAGCAATGCCTCTAGTGGCGAGTCTGCCAGAGGGCGCAAGCATGATTGCTACCGATGTAGCATCGCCATTTTTAGCCCCATTCAAACTCACCTTAGTGCTCTCGTTTTTTGTCGCAATTCCATTTGTTCTTTATCAAATATGGGCCTTCATAGCGCCTGGTCTATACAAGCGTGAAAAAAAGCTAGTGGCACCTTTACTCGCCAGTAGTACCATACTATTCTACTTGGGGATGGCATTTGCCTACTTCGTAGTATTCCCGTTGGCCTTCATGTTTTTTAACAGTGTGGCGCCTGAAGGGGTTTTAGTAAGCACTGATATTTCTAGTTATCTTAACTTTGTATTAAAACTGTTTTTCGCCTTTGGCTTGGCTTTTGAAATTCCCATTGCGGTTATTTTAATGTGTTGGACGGGTGTGACCACGGCTGAGCAACTTGCAAAAAAGCGGCCTTACGTGATTGTGGGCGCATTTTTTGTTGGCATGTTACTTACACCCCCTGATATTATTTCGCAAACGCTTCTGGCTGTTCCCATGTGGATTCTGTTTGAAATTGGGGTCGTTATAGGCGGTTTATATTCGGGTAAACGAGGCGACCCTGACGAGAAAAGCGACGCCCCTGACACAGATGAAAATAGAAATACAGATGAAGGTTCATCTGACGATGTACCTAATGATACACAAAAAAAGAATGACCAGAACTCGTAATAGGATGTAAATATGACAGTAAACAACACCCCTAGATTGATGTATTTTTGGGCTAGTGCCATACTGCTTAGCCTCGGGTTTTCGGGCCCTGCGCTAAGTGCTCAATCGGACCAAGACAGCGCCTGTCACTTGATCCAAGACAATATGCAGCGCTTAGGCTGCTTTGATCGGCTGTTTGCAGAACAAAACAATGAACAAACGCCTGAAAATATACAAGGAGATCCAACGCCCCGAGCACAAAGTGTTATCGAAAATGCAAAGAGAGAAACCGACGATATCGACAAACGCGCACAGGCATTAATGAACCCATCAGGTAAAGCTGACGTGCGGTTCTCAAAAGAAACATCAAGGGTGCCCGCGACTACGAATAGACAAGTCATTGCCAACACTGCCCATGACAGCTTTGGTTCACAAGCCCTAAAGACTAATACACAAGACGCGGTAAACGAAATTCAAAGCACCGTAAGCGCCATAAACGAAAATGCACTAGGGGTTGCAAGCCTTATTCTGAGTAACGGCCAAGTATGGCGCCATACCGATCAGAGCCGTCTTACAATAAGGCAAGGCGATATTGTTACTATTGAGAAAGGTGTTTTGGGCGCATTCTACCTGTCTGAGGTAGATAGTAATCGCCGAATACGTGTGAGGCGAACGCAATAAAATGAGTTGGATTGACGCTGGCGTAAACTTGACCGATGCAAGATTTGCGCTAGCAGAGGTGTTGCTTCGTAGTGCGAAAGCAGACGTTAATCACTTGCTAGTTATCTCATCTTCCATTGAAGAATCTGAGCAAGCGTTAGCATTATGTAAACAGCATAAATTGGGTGTTAGTAGCGCAAATATTTTTGAAAGTGCGCTTGATAAACAATTAATAAATAACATAAAACTCGCCTGTACCGCAGGTATTCACCCGCATTACGCCGATCAGGCAACAATGCAATCTTGGACTAAGCTAAATGCCCTAATTACCGATAAACATATATCAGCAATAGGCGAGTGCGGTTTAGATTTCAATCGTAATTTTTCAAGTAAATCTAAGCAGCTATATGCATTTGAACAGCAGTTAAACATTGCGGTTAACAACAACATGGGCGTGTACTTGCACGAAAGAGACGCCTTTGATGAACAAATGACATTGCTTGAGCAGTATGCTCCTTCGCTTAAATTCATGGTTGTCCACTGTTTTACAGGAAGTGCGCAGCAGCTAAAAGATTATCTGTCTTTGGGCTGCTATGTGGGAATTACCGGCTGGTTGTGTGATGCCAAACGAGGTATGGCACTGCGAGAAGCAGTCTTAGAGTTGCCGCTTTCACGTTTATTGCTAGAAACAGATGCCCCTTATTTGTTTCCCAAAACGCTTAAACCACGAAAGTCGAAAAACGAACCTTGTTATTTGCCTCATATTGCGCAAGCTTTATCGCTAATTATTAACCAAGATATATCGCTGATAGAGAAACACGCATTTGAAAATGCACAGGCTTTGTTTTTTAGTTAACATTCGCATAATCCATTTACAATGATAATGAATAAGTTTGGGACAATGACCAAAACAACGACTTTTTTTTCGTCAGTGCCGGTTTAGCAAGTAAGTGCTTAGCAAACGCGAGTGAATCTAAAACCTTGGTAATAAAAGCGGATAAAAATCTGTATTTAGCCAAACACAAAGGACGAAATACAGTGGTATCTTAGGTATACTATGGTTGAATTCATTGTATTAAGGAAATATTGCATGTCAGGCATGTTACTCACGCGTCCCCGCCGGCTAAGACGTACATCAGCGCTACGAAACTTAGTAGCTGAACACGCACTATCGGTCAATGATTTAATTTACCCCATGTTTGTTATTCCAGGGCAAAAAACAAGGCAAGCAATAGGCTCAATGCCAGATATATCGAGGTTCAGTGTCGATTTACTCATTGATGAGGTGGGTGAATGCCTGGCTTTAGGCATTCAGCATTTTGCCTTATTCCCCGTGGTAGGTGAAGATAAAAAATCCCTGCAGGGCGACGAAGCGTTTAACCCTAGCGGTCTTGCGCAATCTGCTGTAAGCGCCTTAAAGGAAAAGTATGGTGATACCATTTGCGTGATCACCGATGTAGCACTAGACCCTTATACCACTCACGGGCAAGACGGCATAATAGACGATAGTGGCTACGTGTTAAACGATGAGACCATTCACGTACTGGTGGAGCAAGCACTGTCACACGCTCGTGCAGGCGCCGATATAGTGGCGCCATCTGATATGATGGATGGCAGAATTGGTGCTATTAGAGAAGCTTTAGAAGCTGAAGGCTTTGTAAATACCTGTATTATGGCCTACTCTGCTAAGTATGCCTCTAGCTACTATGGACCTTTCAGAGACGCGGTAGGCTCCGCTGGCAATATTAAAGGTGGCGATAAAAAAAGCTACCAAATGGACCCGGCTAATAGCGATGAGGCAATACTAGAAATCACCCTAGATATTAATGAAGGTGCTGACATGGTCATGATAAAACCAGGCATGCCTTATTTAGATTTAGTTAGGCGTTGCAAAAGTGAATGCAAGGTGCCTACGTTTGCGTACCAGGTAAGTGGCGAGTATGCGATGCACCAAGCGGCGTTTCAAAATGGCTGGCTTGATAAAGATGCGGTTATAATGGAGTCTTTGTTAGCCTTCAAGCGCGCAGGCGCTGACGGCATTTTGACTTATTTTGCAAAAGCTGCCGCGACACTATTGGCGAACAAGTAGCACTGGGCAGTCTTTTCGTTTAAATAGCAAAACGTAAGTTATCGATCAACCTTGTTTTACCGCAAAAGGCAGCGGCTAAAATAACCAAATCTTTGTCTTCGTGGCCTACTTGCATGAGTGTTTGTGCACTACGAAGTTCAATATAATCAGGGTTAAAGCCAGCGTCAGATAAGCGCTGTTTGGCCGCTGCAATAAGCTCGCTGAAATTTCTAGCCCCAACTTTAATGCGATCGCGCAGCGCGCACAGCTCAAGGTACAGCAAGGGGGCTATTGCGCGTTGTTCATGGTCTAAATATCCATTGCGAGAGCTCATTGCTAAGCCGTCTTCGTGGCGCTGTGTGGGTATGCCGTGAATGATTAAATTCATGGACAAGTCGGTGACCATGGCCTTGATAACCTGCAGCTGCTGAAAGTCTTTTTCACCAAAGAATGCGTGATTAGGCTGCACCATGTTAAACAGTTTACAGACTATTGTGGCAACGCCTCTAAAGTGACCGGGACGACTTGCACCACATATCATATACGATAAGCCGGGGACTTCTACAAAGGTCTGTTGCTCTATGCCGCGGCTGTAAATATCGTCGATTTTGGGCATGAACAGCACGTCTACGTCTAGCGCTGCTAAGGCGGCGGTGTCATTTTCTAAGGTTTTGGGGTAGGCGTCTAAATCTTCATCAGGACCAAACTGCAGTGGGTTGACAAATATAGACACCACAACCTTTGATGAGACCTTTTTCGCTTCTTCGACTAATCGTAAATGACCTTTGTGTAAATTGCCCATGGTGGGTACAAAGGCAATCTCTTCTTCACTGGCGCGCCATGCTCTGCGCGTTTCGCGTAAAGCATCTATATCCTGAATCACTCTCATAAACGTTTGTTCTCTTAAACACTGTGTAGCGGTGAGTACGCTTTCAATAACTGAAAAATAAGCGCTTTATGCTAATCAAAGCTGTGCTCTGGGCCCGGAAAAGTCTGGGATTTAACTTCGCTAATATACTGCTTTACACTGCCTGATATACTGCCCGTGGCGTTTAAATAGTTCTTTGAAAACTTGGGCATATAGTTGGCGCTTACCCCCAGCATATCATGCATCACCAGTATTTGCCCGTCGGTGTGTGGCCCTGCACCTATGCCAATTACGGGGATGGTGAGTTTTTCGCTAATCAATTTGGCCAAGCTTGAAGGCACACATTCAAGTACCAGCAGTTGTATGCCGGCTGCTTCTAAAGCTAGTGCTTCGTTAATCAGTTTTTCAGCTTGGTTTTGCTCGCGTCCTTGCACCTTAAAACCGCCTAGCACATGCACCGATTGCGGCGTTAAGCCCAAATGTCCGCACACCGGAACAGAGCGCTCAACAAGGCCTGCAACGGTGTTAAGCAGCCATTCGCCGCCTTCAAGTTTAACCATGCTGGCACCGCTTCGTATTAATGTGGCGGCATTTTTATAGGCTGAATTAGCATCGGGATAGCTCATAAAAGGCATGTCTGCAATTACGAAGGCTTTTTCAGCACCGGCGCGAACACATCTAGTATGATAAGCAATGTCTTTAACGCTGACGGACAAGGTATCTTCTTGACCCTGTAATACCATTCCTAAGGAATCGCCAATAAGAATGACTTCAACATTTTGCTGGTCAAATAACTGGGCGAAACTGGCATCATAGGCGGTCAAGGCGACAATCTTTTCATGTGCTTGCTTCATTTTTAGTAAGCTAGTAACGTTGTGCTTCTTCATACTGCTTTCCCTAAGTTTATAATTTTTGTGTGGATATAATTAAAGACGTCAGGTCTATTTTGCCGGGCAGACGCCTTAAGTGTGCAAACGAGCAGTCTGCCACCCACGAGGCGATTGTTTTACCATTTTGCATGATCATATCAGGCTCTATTTCAAACAAGGGCACCATGACGAACTCTCGCTGCGCCATGCCATAGTGAGGCAAGGTGAGTCGGTCGTTGTCCATGTTAAGGTTATTGAATAAAATAATGTCGAGATCTAACGAGCGTGGTCCCCATCTTTCACCAACGCGTTTACGGCCGTGCTGCTGTTCTATTTCTTGCAGTACGTCTAACAATTCTATGGGCGTTAAACCGGTAGTAATTTTAACCACCGCATTAACATAGTCAGGCTGATTTTGAGGGCCCATAGGCGCACTGGCATACAAATGCGAACAAAGTTGAATACTTATTTGTTCATGTGACTGCATATTCACAAGCGCGGTATTAATTTGCGTTTGTGGATTTTCAATATTACTGCCTAAGCCAATGTAGGCGACATCTGACATCATGGCGCGGCTTTCCTTTTACGGCGTTTGCGAGGGCTGCTATTGGGCAGCTCATTTATCATGCTAATGCGCGCTTTTTCGCTGACTTCTTGAAAACTTGTCCACCACTGCGCGGCCTCGTATAAATCTCCGCCTTCCACATTGCCTCTTAGTAATAAAAAATCATAAGCAGCTCTAAATCTTGGGTGATCTAGCAGCTGCAGGCATCGGCGCCCCTGTCGTTTTTGTAAACGCAGTTGTAAACCCCAAATTTCCCGCACGGGTATACTGAAACGCTTGGGGATCATGATCCGCCGACTTTGCTGAAAGAGTACATCTGCACTGGCTAAGTTTATAGCGTCGTGTAAGGGCATTGCAGCATCAAACATGCGTTCTTGTGCGCGCTCTTCCATGGGATACCATAAAAATGCTGCATATAAAAAGGCAGGGGTTATTCTTTGTTCATTATGAATGCGATTGTCGGTATTTTTGAGCATAAGCAGCACAAATTGATATTCTTTGCTGTTTACGTCGGTTAGCAATGGCGTAAGTAAGGGGAATAGCGGTGTGAGCAGGTTATGCATTAATAAGCATTCAAATGTGACTGCACCGTAGCCGCTGAGCAAAAGCTTACTGACTTCCTCAAATAGCCTCGCCGGTGGAATATTAGTCATCAGATGGGCGTTTTGTTTTATGCTGTTAGACAGTGCAAGCGGCAGCTGCATATGCAGTTTACAGGCAAAGCGAATAGCGCGTATCATTCTTACTGGGTCTTCTCGAAAGCGAAGCTGTGGATCGCCTATCATGACAATTTTTCGTGTCCCGATTGATTCCATTCCGTCAGCAAAGTCTAAAATACTTTCGTCTTCTACGTCGAAATACAGGGCGTTAAAGGTAAAGTCACGTCTTGCTGCGTCTTCTTCAATGCTGCCAAAAATATTATCTCGGGTTAATTGCCCAGTATCACTTTTACTTGATAAAAGCTCGCCAGCCTTGCGCATTGCTTTGCTTGAAACGTCTAGTTTAGATACCTTCGACGGTGGTTTTTTAGCGTCGCTGCGTATGTCATTAGCGCTCACAGACTCAATTATATCAGCGCTGTCATGATGGCCTCTGAAGGTCGCCACCTCTATAATCTCGCGACCATAAGTAATATGAGCAAGTCTAAATCGGCGGCCTATTAAGCGGCAGTTTCTAAAGCACGCTTTTATTTGGTCGGGGGTTGCATTGGTCACTACGTCAAAATCTTTCGGGTCTTTGCCCATTAATTTATCGCGAACACAGCCGCCCACTGCATAAGCTTTGTAGCCATGTCTGATTAATGTTTGAAGCACTTTTAATGTATTGGGTGTTAAGTCTGAATTTCGCATGCTGTGAGCATCGCGTTCGATCACCTCAGGATACAGCTTTTGCACATTGGCCTCTTGATTTGTTTGGGCTTGTTTTCTTTAGTAGCCTATTGTTTATTTTCTTGTCTATTTTTGTCAATACCTAAGCCTCACAAACATTGCCTACATACTTTGTGGAGCTGAGTATACGTCATTTTCAATCGAAATAAGAAGTTCTGATTGTTTTGGCATCAATTTGGGCTGCCAATGTTCAATTGCCCAGTGTAATATTTTTGCAGTAGTCGTTAAATGAGCAATAGCGCCCCTGTCCATTCCTAAATATGCAAGTGCAAGCTTAAGGTTGTCCACCGCTTTTGTGCTGTCAATAGCCGGTGCACCACGCTGTTTCGACAGCTTTACGTTAGCGCGTTTAACCACCATTGGAATATGCATATAGCGAGGCGTAGGCTCTTTTAAGGCTTGATAAAGGGATAGTTGCACCGGCGTTGCTTCGCTTAAATCACCGCCCCTGACAATATGCGTTATTCCCTGTTCAATATCGTCTACCACTACCGCCATATGGTAGCAAAAAATGTCGTCGGCCCGGCGCAATACAGGATCTTCGCGCGCTACACTGGTGTTTATGTGCTGTTGGCCCCAAAATAGGTCACTAAACTCGCTATTATTAGTGGTGTGTATAAAGCGCACCGAATTTCCCATGAAAGGCAGACCAGCGCTTCGACAGTAGCCATCGTAGGACGGCGATCGCAGCTTTATCTGACTGCGGGTACAGGCACATGCGTATAAAGAATTAGCCTTTTCAAGCTTACTCAAATAGGTGTTGTAAATATGCTGGCGCTGACTTTGAAATACTATGTCAAGGTCCCAACGTAATCCGTGGGCTTGCAATGCGCTTAGAATTTTCTCTGTGCTATCTTTTTCGACGCGCGGGGTGTCGATGTCTTCAATACGTACCAGCCACTCACCGTTGCGCTGTTTGGCATGTAAATAGCTAGCAAGTGCGCATAGCAGCGAGCCAAAATGCAGCGGACCGGTTGGAGAAGGCGCAAAACGGCCGCGATAAGGGCGTACCTCATCAGCGTTAGCGTCTAGATCTTGGGTATGATGTGAGCGTATTGCGTTTGTCATTCATTAGCCTGTTTTCTCTATGCTATGATTGATGTTTTACAAGCGCGAGTAAAAGGAGCAAGCATGGGCTTGCTCTCGGTGTGGAACAGACCTTAGCCTTGCAGCTGCTTTTCTTTAATTTCGGCTATGGTTTTGCAGTCAATACACATATCGGCGGTAGGTCTTGCTTCTAAGCGTTTAATGCCGACCTCGATGCCGCATGAGTCACAAAATCCGAAATCGTCTTCTTCAATGCGCTTAAGCGTTTTCTCAATCTTTTTGATTAGCTTTCGTTCACGGTCACGGGTACGCAATTCTAGCGAGAATTCTTCTTCTTGCGCAGCGCGATCTACCGGGTCAGGGAAATTCGCCGCCTCGTCTTGCATGTGATGAACCGTTCTATCGACTTCTTTACGAAGCTGGTCACGCCATGCGGCCAAAATTCTTCTGAAGTGATCAATTTGACCATCATTCATATATTCCTCGCCAGTTTTCTCCTGGTAAGAAGATAATCCAGCAAGGGCTAGTAACCCAATTGATTTAGCATTTTCTGTTGGCATTTGGCCATTCTCCAAAAATTAACCGTTATGAACGCAAGTTTTACTACCTACTTTAACGCGATAATAGCTGCTCCGGTAAGTTACTTTGCAAGGCTAGTTGTACGTTGCATCTTTTTAATCAGACCACTAGCATAAAATTCGAAGCATTAAAATCAAGGACGGTAGAATGGGCATATTTTAAAAAAAAGCAATCTTTATTTACGTAATTATGGGTATTTGATGCGATAAGTGTATATTTGTGGTGCTTAAATCGCAGACATAACACAATATTTCTACTCCATTGGCTTTTGCATGCGCTACTGCCTTGGCATAGTCTGGGTCTAGTTTCTCAGCAATCATAAAATCGCGAATGTTTTCGCGCATCACACAAAACAAGAGTTTTGCCTGATACCCTTGCTGGCTCAATTGGGCTAACTCCTTGCAGTGCTTTTGACCGCGCTTAGTCACAGTATCAGGGAACATACCGGTTGTGCCGGTGGCTAATGTGGCAGATTTAACTTCTAAATAGCAGTCTGGATAGCCGTCTTGTTGCAACAGAAAGTCAAAGCGGCTGTTAAGATATCTCTGTTCTGGAACGATAGTGCCGTAATGGCCTAACGCTGAAATGCGATGCTCTGCTAACGCGCTTTTAACGACTTTGTTTGCATTGTTTGTGTTAACGCAAATTTTATGGCCGGCTGCGTCTGTTGCATATTCCCACGTATACCTGTATTTTCGTTTGGGATTGTTTGATTCACTCAAGTAAACGCGTGAATGAGGATCACAACAGCCGGTCATCGCACCGGTATTTGGGCAGTGAACGGTAATCACTTCGCCGCTAGGTAACACCACGTCAGCTAAAAAGCGTTTGTAACGTTTTACTAAAACCGCCTGCGTTAAAGCTGAACTAAACTGAAACATTTGTTATTCTATGCCCTTATATTCATTTTATTCACTATTGTGGAGCATTAATGTCGTATTTTATAGTAGAACTTAGCGAACAAGTCGCGCCTGCGCCTTATTCATCTTCAAGCCTTGTATCATTCAAAGAAGAGGGTGCGCTTGTGCATTTGCCCGCTAGTCAGCCGTTTCCGGTAAGAGCATTACAAAAAGCAACGCGTAAAATAGCGGCGCTCGGCGTTAGCGATATCAAATTTAAAGGGCCTTGGACATTTGAGCAGCAGCTTACCTTCGTGCAAAGTTTTTGTGGCTCTGATTTTAGCGGTCATTTTGACTGGGCCGATCCAGAGCACAAAGTGGATTTAGAAAACTACCTTAATGCTTTGTTGTTCACGCGTAAAATGGTTAATCAAACGCCTGAAGATATGCCTCCTGAAGCGTTGGCAGATCAGGTTGAGCACTGGCTGAAAGAGGTGTCTAGCACGACGCTTAAAATAAAGCGCTTAACTGGCGAAGAGCTCAAGCAAGCTGGCTGGATGGGTATTTACGAAGTCGGTCGTGGCAGCGTACGTCCACCGGTGTTATTAGAAATTGATTATCATCCAAGCGGCGCAGCAGACGATGTAGCGGTGGCCTTAGTAGGTAAAGGTATAACCTTTGACAGCGGCGGTTATAGTATTAAATCTAGCGAAGGCATGTTGGATATGAAATGCGACATGGGCGGCGCTGCCACGGTTGCGGGTGCCTTAGGTTTAGCGATTATGCAAGGCTTAAACAAGCGCGTAAAATTGTACTTGTGCTGCGCCGAGAATCTCATCAGTGGACACGCTTACAAAGTAGGGGATGTCATCACCTATAAAAATGGCACGCGCGTAGAAATAGTGAATACCGATGCTGAAGGACGCTTAGTGCTTGCCGATGGCCTAATGGCAGCCAGTGAAACAAAAGCAGGTCTTATTATTGACGCAGCCACGTTAACCGGAGCCGCAGTGGCTGCGGTTGGTCGTGAATACAATGCGATGTTTAGTTTGTCTGATGAGGCCAGTGATGCGTTTTTAGCTACCGCCAAGCAAGTCAATGAGCCGCATTGGCGTTTGCCTTTGGAACTATGGCATCAAGAACAATGTCCATCCCCCTTTGCTGATACTGCAAATAGTCGTCCCCAAAAAGGTGGCGGGGCTGGTGGCGCTTCTAACGCGGCAGGGTTTCTATCACGGTTTGTTGATCACCAAAACTGCGCTTGGTTACACTTAGATATTGCCGCGGCATATAGCCGTGATGCCACTGAGTTTATGCCGGCCGGCGGCACTGCTATTGGTATACGCACTATTGCACATACCTTGCTTAAGGCATAATGTGCGTGAAGTGTGTTTCAAGGTTTAAAGACCGCCAAAACCTTGGGCTAAGTCTTGGCATTTAGCTATAAAGCCTTTGTTAAATAGAGGCTTATTTTCGGCGTTTTTCTCGCTTGATAGAAGCAAACTTTGACGTTCAAGACGCAGCACCCGTGTTTCTTGAGCGGATAAGAAGTTGGCGACCTCTTGACTGACATTAATGATATTTGGTTCTCCAGGTACATCAGCAAATCATATAGTAAGAATGTAACGACCGAATACGTAAAAGTCTTAGCGTAAATTGCGAACTATTATGGTGACAAGGCAGCACAATTAATGTTTGAAGTATTATCGGCAGCAACCCTACTTTTTTTGATTATGGATCCACTGGGCAACCTGCCTATTTATATGTCGGTGCTAAAGTCTATTGAACCAAAACGAAGAACGTGGGTGATATTTCGTGAGTTGTGCATTGCTCTTTTCATTCTTTTTGTATTTTTGTTTAGTGGACGCGCCTTACTCACGTTTTTGCAAGTTAAGCAAGAAACGGTCAGCATTGCCGGTGGTATTATCCTTTTTATCATTGCTATTAGAATGATTTTCCCTAAGCCAGGTGGCGTGATGGATTTGCCTGAAGGCGAAGAGCCCTTAATTGTGCCCTTGGCAGTGCCATTGGTAGCAGGGCCTTCTACTATGGCTGCGCTTATTTTATTGGCCAACCAGCAGCCCGACAAAATGCTTCATTGGAGCCTAGCGCTTCTATTAGCATGGGCATTAACCTCGGTCATTTTACTACTGTCGGGACCTTTTCATCGTTTGCTGACCGACAAGGGTTTACGCGCTATAGAACGACTCATGGGAATGATACTAGTGATGATTGCGATACAAATGCTGCTTAACGGCATTTCAGCTTACATCAGGCATTTTGCCGCTTACTAAAAAAGGATTTACGGACATGAAAATGCGCGACACTAAACTTAGTACCTTTGCCCAAATTCGCGACTTACCCTACCCAAACGATGTTGTATTTGGCTGTGCACTTATGCAGCGTATGCTGCCTAACTATCAGCTGTTTAGCCAATCCACTGGCTTTGGCGATGGCGCCGCGGCGCAAGCAACATTAAACTTAATATGGGAATGGTGCATGTCGCCTAAAAACAAGTTTAACGCGCCGGTGCAGCTTGAAAGGCTAGAAGAGATTATTCCAGACGTTGACAACTTTGAAAGCTTTGGTGTTTATCCTGCTTTAGACTTCTGCATGGCCTTGAGCTCAATGTTGCTGAGTTTTAGCAAAGAACATGAGGCGGTGGCGGTAACTATTGCGAAGCTAAGCCAAGGCTCTGTAGAAGCGTTTATTTTAGCTTCGGCTGAGGGTGAGCTAAGCAATGAGCAAATAAAGCAGGACCCGCTAATGGAATATGAAATTGAAACGCAGTTGAGCCTGCTGGAGTATTGTAAATCGAATAAAATAAGCAAAGAGTTTGTGAAGGAGTTACGCGCCGATATAATTGCTCAAGGGATCAGTAACTTAGGCTTGAGTGTTGAGTCGCATAGTTAGGGTATATGCCCATACCGCGCGTTTTTAATTCCAACCCTGCAACCACTTTTCAGCGTCTTCTAAATCTCGCCATTGGATGGTAAATTCACGTTTTGACATAAGCGCCTGCAGCACACACTCAACAACGGCTTGGTCTTCATCAAGCACAACCTTAATCACCATAAAATGCTTTTCTTTATCGACAGGACATGTCGCCGTCCATTTGCTGTTGACGAGTTTTTTAGGACTAAATTTATTCAACTTGCTACCTTTTATTTTGCTTATTGTTATCTATTGTCTGTAAACACTTGAATGAAAATATCAATTGCCCACTGGTAATACCCTATCATACTCGACAAAATAGGGTCATATTTTCGTTATTCTACTTCGCGCAACTGGCACCAAGCTGACCCTAGAGAAAGTGAGTTTTAAGTCTCAGTTTATTGATTAAAAAAGTTCTGTATTCCCAAGCTATGTGATTAAAAGTAGCGGTTTCACTTAACTTTATAGCTGATTTCAAGTACAAATACGTGTCGGTTTTTGCCGCGTCAAATGACATACAAAACCGTGAAAATTTAGGATTGAAGCATACAATTTTATGAAGTTTACAAAGGAATATAATGTGAAGAAATTTTTAGGGTATTTTAGTTCGTCGCTCTTATCGCTCTCGTTAGTAGTGTCAATAAGTGGAGCTGGTGGTGCTAACGATAGCGTAAATAGTAGCGCAAATGAAGCAGTAAAGGGTACTACCCTTAGTGTTGAACGCCTGTGGCAGCTTGATCGTATTGGGCAGCCAGTGGTCTCTGCTGACGGCAAGTTTATAGTCGCACCCGTGTCTAGTTTTGAAGAAAAAGAAGATAAGGGGTCAACTCAACTCTGGTTATTTAACGATTCGCCCGACAGTGCGCGTGCCATCACCGCCAAAGGTCTCAGTGTCAGCCAAGCAGTGTTTTCACCCGACTCAAGTCACCTCGCCTTTATTAGTAAACGCGATAAAGACGACGCCGGTCAAATTTACCTCTTACCCATGACCGGCCCAGGCGAAGCGTTTCAGCTAAGCAATGTGCCCACAGGCGCGTCTAACCTCAAATGGGTAGGCTCGCACCTTTATTTCACAAGCTCTGTTTGGGCAGACAAAAGCTGGGACGAAATGACTCAGGCCCTAAAAGAACAAAAAGATAAGAAAGTGTCGGCTTGGCAATGGAACGCGCTGCCTTATGCAATGTTCGACAGATGGATTGATGAAGAGCGCCAGACACATGTATTTCGTATACCGGCTAAAGGCGGTGATATCGAACAAATCACCCAAAATTTTGGCTTAGAACTGCCGCGCCAATTCTATGGCGGCGAAAGCTTTGACATTGACCCCAGCGAAACACTTATCGCTTTTAATGCGAACGGTTGGGATAACACGGTCGATATTAAGTACGATATTTTTGTGGCTAACATTGGCGCCAGCGAAGCGGTGAATATCACCAAAGACAATGATGCGCCCGACTCTTCACCTAAATTCAGTCCAAATGGGAAAACCTTGGCGTTTTTGAGTCAAAAAATTCATGGTTTTTATGGCGACACCATGCGCATAAAACTATATTCTATTGCTGATAAAAGCGTGTCGGATGTAAACGAAAGCTGGGACCGCTCGGTGTCTAACATTCAGTGGGCAGCTAACAGCAAAGGCTTTTACAGCCAAATTGATGACGCCGCTACCCGCCGTCTATATTATATCGACGCAAGTAATGGCGAGGTAAAAGCGATTACCAAGGCGACAAACTTTGGTCTGCCGGTGCAGCTGTCGAGTAAGTACTTAGTGGCCACCAATGAAAGCTTCTTGCATCCCGCTAGGCTGGTTAAAATCGCTATACGAAACGGCGCGTTTTCGCGTTTAGACAACTTTAACGACCATGTACTCGCGCAAGTTGAGTTAGGCACCTACGAATCTGTCACTTATAAGGGTGCTGAAGGAAAAGATATCCAAATGTGGGTACATTACCCGCCGGGCTTTGACAAGCGCAAAAAGTACCCTTTATTCTTATTAATCCACGGCGGTCCTCATAATGCTATTACCGATGGTTTTCATTATCGCTGGAATGCACAAACATTTGCCTCGTGGGGATATGTAACGGCTTGGCCTAATTTTCATGGCTCAAGTGGTTTTGGACAAGACTTTGCAGACTCTATTAACCCAGATTGGAAAACTAAGCCGCTTGCAGATGTACAGGCCGCCACCAACTGGTTTATGCAAAAAGACTGGATAGACTCTGAGCGTATGGTCGCGGGCGGGGCCAGCTATGGCGGCTATCTTAGCTCTATTTTGTTAGGCACCGAACACCCTTTTAAAGCCCTGCTGATCCATGCTGCGGTATATAACATGTACTCGCAAATGGCAGCCGATTTTGCGGTGCACTCCACACGCTTTGGCGGCTATTGGGAGAACCCTGATATTTACAAATCAATTTCGCCGCATTATTTTGCAGACAAATTTGCTACGCCCACCTTAATCAGCCACGGACAGTTAGACTACCGGGTGCCAGTTGGACAGGGGTTTGAGCTTTTTAGAACCTTACAAACCAAAGGTGTTGACTCGCGCATGATCTATTTCCCCGACGAAAACCATTGGGTGTTAAAGCAAAATAACTCGGTGTATTGGTATAATGAAGTGAAAGACTGGATGACACGCTATGCACACCCTAACGGTAGATAGTAGACGTCACTAGATAGCGTAAGCTATGAGTTGAAAGCTTCGTATCGAAATGTTGAGCTAGGCTGCAAAACCTTCTAAAATGACGATGTTTTTAACTTTCAATTGAGACTTTTCTGCGTCACACATTAAGTCTTCCTAAGTTACTGAAGAAACACGTAGTTGTTCAATATGGGAATTGAAAAGTCGCTTCAGGTGGAGTGGCTTTTATTTGATAAGTAAATTCTTTAGTAATAGTGATTATGTCTTAAAATATTTTGCCAACATTGGCGAGTCTGGTACGTTATAAATATCCCCTAAGTCAGATTTAATGTCTGTAAAAATGGCGGCTATTTTTAATAAATGGTAAAGATGAAATCCATGTTTATAGTTCAGATAAACGCGTGAACTTTACAGAGTAGCGATTAGCAAAATAGCTGGCGACTCGGAGTGTTATTATTAGAGTTGGCATTCAGGATTGAAGGAATGTACAGGGACTAAATCTACTATTGCTGATTCTGTAAGCAAAGCAGTGCTAACGTTCGAAAAGACTTTAAATGGCCGAAAAGTAGGATGCTTTTTTTGACACCTAAATCTGTTATGGTAACGAGTATTAACTTACAAAATAAAGAGTGCAATTATGAAATTAGGTTTACTGTCTTTGAGTTTAAAAGTCGCAGATATTGCGGTTTCAAAAGCATTTTATGAGAAATTAGGGTTTAGCCAAATGGACGGGCATATAGATCAAAAGTGGTTAATAATGAAAGACCAAGATGATCAAGTGATCGGTTTATTTGAAGGCATGTTAAAGAAAAACATGCTGACCTTTAACCCCGGTTGGGGTGCTAATGGGCAAAACACAGATGATTATATTGACGTTAGATATTTACAAAAAATGCTTGGTAACGAGGGGATCGACTGTGGTCAATTGATTGGTGAAAACAGCAAAGGTCCGGCAAATTTTATGATGACCGACCCCGATGGCAATCCTATAATTGTTGATCAACAAAGATAGTTTCTATTTGTATCACGTATCGATTTTGCTTTTGAATAATCGCTCAGTTGCTTAACATCCTAGTATTCTGATTCTCTTGGATAATGAATTGCAATTATTTTAAAATTAGTTGGCAGCTAGCTGATATAAGCGGGCATTTACTTGGCTGGTTTTAAGCTCTTTGAGCAAACAAAACTGGGCCGGTAAGTCGTAGCTGTCGTTGTGGCTTGTTTCTATGTACACGTAGGCATTTTGTGCCAGCATATTTTCACTTACAAGCCTATCGATGCTGTTGGCCACCATCTCTTTTCCAAAAGGAGGGTCGATAAATACTATATCAAACTGTTTAATTGCCGCGCTGGTAAACTCATGGCTTAATGCACTAGCATTTACAACATCTGCCTTATCTGTTTCTCGCAGAGTGGCTAGGTTATCGCTAATTTGCTGAGCAACAACTCTGTCGTTTTCAATGAATACGATATGTGCGGCGCCGCGCGAAAGCGCCTCTATTCCAAGGCTGCCACTGCCGGCAAACATGTCTAAACAAGTGGCTTGGTTAATAGACGACATAAGCCAGTTAAACAGTGTTTCTTTCACTCTGTCGCCTGTTGGGCGTAAGCCTTCATGCACAAGCACGGGAAGTCGCCGGCCTCGATGTTCACCGGCAATAATGCGGACTAAACCACGGCTCATTTTGACATTTTTAGCGCGATTGGCCCCGCTTGACGGTTTTCTGCACTTGTGTGTTGGTGACATAGGCTAACAAAATGGTATGATTAAAGTATGGATTGCCTCAGTATATCAACAATTAAACAGCGAAGCGTACACAAAGATGTCAAAATTATTCAGTTGGTTTAAAAAAGACAAGCCAAAGCAAGACAGCGCCGACTCATTAGCGAAGACTGAAGCAGAAGAACTAGCGCTTGAACAGCTCCTTAGTGACAAAGAGCAGGTGGATAGCGACGATTCTGCGCGGGCTTTAGAAGATCATGGTAGTCACAAAAAAGAGCACAAAGGCGACGTAGAGGCTTCAGGAAAAAAGGCTACAAAGGACGCTGTGGATGATATATCACCAGATGCTGAGGCAAGGGTATCTGGGCGCGCACAAGAAGTTTCGCTTCCTGAATCAAATGTCCATGCAGAATCAGAAAAATTAGACGCTAGCACTGTCGTGAAACCGCAAGCAAAAACAATAGACGCAAGCGCCAAAGTTAGTTTTTTTGCACGCTTAAAAGTGAGCTTGTCTAGAACTAAAAATACCATAGGCAGTGGTTTTAGCGGCCTATTACTTGGTAAAACCATTGATGATGAGCTCTTTGAAGAACTTGAAACACAGTTGCTTTTGGCTGATGTTGGTATGAGCACCACCACTAAAATTATTAGCCAATTAACCAAAAATGCTAAAAGCTCATCGCTTAAAGACGGCGTGGCATTGTCTGCGCTGCTGCAGTCACAGATGCAAACTATTTTAGATAAAGTAGACAAGCCAATAGATTTTAGTATAGCCAAGGATGACGAGGGCAAGAAACACCCCTTCGTTATTTTAATGGTGGGTGTAAACGGTGTGGGTAAAACAACCACTATCGGCAAGCTAGCCAAACAATTTCAAGCGCAAGGTAAAACAGTGATGTTGGCGGCTGGCGACACCTTTAGGGCCGCAGCCGTTGAGCAGCTCCAAGTGTGGGGTGAGCGTAACAATATTCCCGTAGTAGCGCAGCATACTGGCGCTGACAGTGCGTCGGTCATATTCGACGCCATTGAATCGGCAAGTGCAAAAAAGGTTGATATTTTAATTGCAGACACTGCGGGCCGCTTACAAAACAAAGACCATCTGATTGAAGAGCTCAAAAAAGTGGTCAGAGTAATGAAAAAACTCAATCCCCATGCACCACACGAAATTATGCTGACCTTAGACGCAAGTACGGGCCAAAATGCTATTAGCCAAACGAAAATATTCAATGAAGCGGTGGGTATAACCGGGATTAACTTAACCAAACTTGACGGCACTGCTAAAGGCGGCGTTATTTTTGCTTTAGCTGACCAATTCGCCATTCCCGTTCGTTACATTGGCATTGGCGAAGGCATAGACGACTTAAGAGAGTTTGAGTCAAAAGCTTTCGTAGAAGCATTGTTTTCTGAGTGATTCCCTTGCTGTAAGTCATCTTAGCGGGCCTCATATGTGTTTGCGTGATGTTGCTCTTTAGCCATCAAGCGTTTTATTAACCAAGGTGCACAATGATAAAGTTTGAAGAAGTGAGCAAAACTTATCCTGGCGGTCAGCAGGCCCTAAGCAAGGTTGATTTCCATGTTGAACAAGGTGAAATGGCCTTTTTAACAGGCCATTCAGGCGCAGGAAAAAGCACGCTACTCAAACTTATCAGTTTAATGGAACGCCCTAACGTGGGCCGCGTACTAATAAATGGGCATGACTTAGGTAAGGTAAAGCGCAAGCAAGTTGCCTATATTCGCCGAGACATTGGCATGATTTTTCAAAGCCACCAACTGCTGATGGGAAAGTCAGTGTTTGACAACGTTGCGCTACCTTTAATTATTGAAGGACACACGCGCAAAACGATTTTTAAGCGAGTAGACGCGGCGCTTGAAATGGTAGGCCTGCGCGATAAGACGAAAAGCTTGCCTATTACCCTGTCAGGCGGTGAGCAGCAGCGCGTTGGTATTGCCCGCGCGGTGGTTAACAGACCGCCTTTGTTATTAGCCGACGAACCTACCGGTAACCTAGATCCGAAGCTCTCAATGGAAATTATTCGTTTATTCGAAGATTTTAATAGCGCCGGTGTGTCGGTGTTTATCGCTACCCATGATTTAGGCCTAATAGCGCGTATGAAATACAGAACCCTCACCCTTAAAGGTGGGCGCATGATCACCGACGGCCTATCGCAGCAGGGCGGTTGGTCATGAGCCTGTTATTTAGAGGACGCCAGCAAGCGAGCAGCCACAAGGTGAGCGTGATGCAACGCTTTTTTATGTTTTTCGCCGACCATTTTCGCCAAGGTATTAACAGCTTAGGCGAGCTTTATCGTATGCCTTTTGCATCGCTCATGACTATTGGTGTGCTGGGTTTTAGTATAACGCTGCCAAGTACCCTGTATATTATGGTTGAAAATACCGAGCAGGTAACTGAGCAGTGGCAGCAGGCTTCTGAAATATCCCTGTTTTTACGATCCGACGTTAACGACACCCAAGCTCAGCAGCTTATAGGCCGTTTAAGCAGTTGGAATGAAATTAACAGCGTTAAATTTGTGTCATCGCAGCAGGGTTTAGAAGAGTTTCAGCGTTTGTCGGGTTTAGGCGAAGCGCTCGATTACTTAGATGAAAATCCGTTTCCGCCGGTGGTGTTAGTGATCCCCACTTCTAAACACGCTAGCCCTAAAGCCGCCGCAGATTTACTCGACAAACTGCGTAAAGAGCGCGAGGTCGACATAGGCAAGCTTGACATAGAATGGTTAGAGCGCTTGTACGGATTGCTATCAATAGCTAAAGAGCTTGTTTACTTGCTTTCCACACTGCTATTTTTTGCTGTAGTGCTCATAATTGGTAATACTATTAGGCTAAATATACTCAGCAAACGCGACGAAATACTGGTTATGAAGCTAGTGGGCGCCACCGACGCGTTTATTCAGCGGCCATTTCTGTATACCGGATTCTGGTTTGGTCTATTAGGCGGCCTTATGGCGTGGGTCACGGTTACCTGCATTCTTATTTGGATTGGCTGGAGCCTAGATGCGTTTATGCAGCAGTATCAAATTCAGCTAGATATTACGGGCTTAAATATTCAGGCACTGGTATTTATGCTGCTGCTGTCAGTATTTTTGGGATTGCTAGGCTCGTTTTTATCTGTACAAAAGCACGTTGACGAGATTGAGCCGAAGTAAGTAAATGGGGTATATAAATTGTTAGGCAAAGATTTCTTTTTGCAGCGTAAAAACTGGCTCTCTGGCAAATATATTCATCATAGTTTGTGACTGATCATTGAATATTCTATTTTATTAATGCATAGCGTACGAGTGCATACAAGGTGTTTTTAAACTTCATGCGCAGCATGTGTGCCAGCAAATTAGCTTATCGACGCCATGAAGTTCTTGCGTGGCGTTAGCACTATTAACTTAGTTTAATTAATTAATTGCTTACTTTTTGCTGTAAAGGTATATAATTAAAATTAACTGGAGTTTGAGTTTACATACTTAATCCCAATCACTTATTAGATAAATAAAGTTTCAAACTATTATGCCGAACTTAAGGCTTATCATTAGGTCGTATAGCTAACATAATATTTATAATGCAATTCAAGCAGTACAAAGCAAAGAGGTAACAATGAACCACGACATTCAATCATCCTTAGCCTTAACGGTCTCTCATGGCGGCAGTATCGAAAGCTACGTACAGGCTGTGTCGAGTATAAAAATGTTATCGGCAGAAGAAGAAAAATCATTGGCAGTTCGTTTATTTGAAAACGAAGATTTAGAGGCAGCGCGTAAATTAGTTATGTCGCACCTACGCTTTGTAGTACATATTGCAAAGTCATATGCAGGATACGGTTTACCCCAAGCCGATTTAATCCAAGAAGGTAATATCGGCCTAATGAAGGCGGTTAAGCGTTTCGACCCAAATGTAGGCGTGAGACTGGTTTCATTCGCGGTGCATTGGATTAAAGCTGAAATTCACGAATTCGTGTTGAAAAACTGGCGCATCGTTAAAATTGCGACAACTAAAGCTCAGCGTAAATTGTTTTTCAATTTGCGTAAAGCGAAAAAGCGTCTTGGTTGGTTTACGCATGCAGAAGTGCAGAAGGTGGCCGAAGAACTCAACGTCAGCACAAAAGAAGTACTGCAAATGGAGTCGCGCATGGCCAGTCAAGACACCGCTTTTGACTTAGGCAACGACGATGACGAGTCGGCTTCGTTTAGCCCCGCTCAGTATTTAGAAGACCAAAGTACTGATGTTGAAACATCCGTCATTAATTCTGACATCGACAGCGCCGCGTCGAATCGCTTATATTCAGCCATTCGAACGCTTGATACACGTAGTCAGCACATCATTGAAACTCGCTGGTTATCTGATGACAAACTTACGCTGCAAGATTTAGCCGATGAGTATCAGGTGTCTGCAGAGCGAGTTCGTCAAATTGAAAAGAACGCGATGAAGAAGCTACAGGCGGCGATGTACGCTTAGTATTTCTTGCATACTTCATACAAAAAAGGGCCTTAGCGGGCCCTTTTTTGTTGTTGTCTCAAAAGCGGGTTTGCATACATTTGAAGTAGCTTATGTTGCTCACTTGGGTTCAGCGACATTAACTTATTATTGAGGTAATTATAGGCTACTTTGTATTCAGCATTATATGCAGTTCTTTTACTATCAGCTAAAGCGTTAGTTTCGCTTTGTTTAGCGTTGAGTAAATCTAAGGCAACCTTTGATGTAGCAAAAATTTGATAGCCATTGAGAATTTCTGAGTCAATAAAAGTGGCAACTTCTTTGGCGCTAGAGAATTGACTGCCCACCAACTTACCAAAATGCACATGCACTTTGCCTTTTCTGCCGGTAATGCCGTTAACAATACTGCGCATGTCCTCATTATCAGGCTTCTCGTAGCCGCCTTCGTTTTCTGACTGCTGAAGCTCTTTTGCTTTATTGGCGTCACAGGGGTCGAATTCGTATGAAATTGATACCGGTACTATTCTTAAATTATTCACATATTCGCTAAATTCTGTGGATTTTGATTTATGCAAAGTAAGCATCGAAATAATAGCGGGATTGGTTTTGTCAATGCCGTCTTTGGCGCGACCTTCGCGCTGAGCGATCCACAAATGCTGTTTATCTACCTGCAGCGATTGTTGCATATATTCGCTTAGTAGCTTAGCGGCGTTTAGCTTCTCACGCCTGCCTTCTACTGAACGTTCAACCACAAAGCATTTGTTTAAGCGAAGTAACTCAGCCACCCAGTTTTTATCAAATAAATTATCGCCCACAGCAATTCGAACCGTGTTTTGGCCGTTAATGTGCAGCACCCAGTTTACAAATGCGGGGTCTAATGCAATGTCTCGGTGATTGCTTATGAATAGGCAAGGTTTGGATATGTCTAAGCCTTCTAAGCCAGAAACGCTTAAAGAAGTGGTTGTATTCTTGATCATTTTTTTCATATACGGCTCAACTAAGCGCTGAAAATCGACCAAGGTATTCACTTTGTCTAGCTTTCTGCTGACAAACTGTTTCATTAAAAATGCCAGTATTGGGCTAATAAAGGCAGGTCTATTTGCAAATTGAAACCTGACTAAGGTGTCAATAAATTCTTTATTGCTTACCAACGAGCTTAATACTGAGGGTAAGTCATCGTTGTTATATGGCCTGATTTTGTCAAATTTGGATGTCATGTATGAGATTTTACTTCGTCAATTTTATAATGGCAGCCATGTTGGCTAATGGCCGCATTTTTATTATTAATAAACTTCGAAACAGTGTAGTCAATAATGAGATGTTTGTCGTTTATATTCGTCAAAGAAAGTACTTATACTTTGGTAAAAAATTGGAAACTGTGAAATATTATTATGCCCCGCTGCTTGAATTACAATTAGTCTTGCTGGTTCAAGCGCCAAAGCACTGGCTAGCGTCTGGCTATGTTTGTTGGGAATGAGCTTGTCTTGTGCGCCGACAATAATTAATACTTGGCTGTTAACGTGTTTTGCTAAAGCCACAGAGTCATATTTGTCTTTTAATAAAAGTGATACAGGGTAAATAGGAAAGCTGTTTTGCGCAACGGCTAAAATACTGTCGTATGGGCTTATCAATACCAACTGGTCTACTACTCTATTGGCAGCTACGTATATAGCCACGCCTGTGCCCAAACTTCTGCCCATAATGGCGACTTGCGAATGCTGCGTTTTTACTTTATCAAACACCGCTAGCGCATCTGAGAATAGACCTGCTTGTGTCGGCTTGCTGGAGCTGCCGCCATAGCCGCGATAATTAACCAAGTATATTGTTTTGTTGCCAAACGTAGACGAGAAATCCTGTGCGTTTGCGATAACCGGCTCTGCATTGCCGCCAAAGTAAATAAGAGCTTCATCGTTACCTTGATTAAGTACAATAATCTGAACAGTCACGTCCTCATTTAGTAGACTAAGTTCTTCATAATTGTGACTATAAACTGGCGTTGGCATATACAGTAGGTTTCGCTGAAACACATACAGCAGCGCGAATCCTAAAAGATATATGCCTAATAGAGTGTAAATTACATTTTGAATACTTTTATCCTCACATCTAGGTTCATGGCTGCAACGTTGCTCTAACAAAAGCAGGCCTGCGATTATTCTAAAGCTAATATAAAGATATGTTAAAAAAAAGATAATAGTTTTTATTGAAACGTTAAATTTTTCACGCTTCTTCACACTTCTTCACGCGCGCCAAGACACTAAAGTCACAAGAACTAATCGCGGTTTTAAACGTGGCTTATGACCACAGTAAATTTGTGTCCACCCCTGCAGCCCAGTGAAGGGCATAAGCCCACTTTGGTAAGAGCGAGTCTACACTGATGGTGTCGAAAATACGGGAGTGTGGTTTGTTGAAAAAAGCACTGGAAACGTCTTTTTCCAAACTCAACAGTTTGATGTTAAGGTCAAATATAACCACTACCGCACACAATAGATTCAGTTGGGAATTACTTGGTACTGGTAATGTTAGTGCCCCGCCTTAGTCTCAATTCCTTATTGCCGGATTTGTCTAATTTTGAGTGTGATCAAGCGTCCGCATGTTAGATAGACGTACTTGTTAAGCATAAATAACTATCAAATTTGTAAAATATATGTTGAAAGAAATAAGAAACTCGCTTTTATTATATACTTTAGTTTATGTTAAAGGAGCATTGTTTATGAAAGCACGACTATTACCTTTTTTTTTCCTGTTAATGGCTTGCTCACCTGCGAGTGAGCAAAATGAAGCTGCTGAAGTCTTAAAGCAGCCAGTAAATCGACCAATCGACCAAATGAGCTCAGCGGACACCAAAACCAGCGCGGCACAGCAATGCAGCCTGGTATTGGGTTTTGACGCATGGGAACCTTATCAGTACGTCGATGTAGGCGGCCGAGTAGCGGGTTTAGACATTGAATTGATTTCAGGCGTTGTTAAAAATATAGGCTGTGAATTAAGGTATAAACAAGGCGCATGGGTCGACCTACTAGCCGATCTTGAAAAAGGCGATGTTGATATCTTGCTGGGTGCGTCGAAAACTGAAGCAAGGCAGCAGTTCGCATTTTTTAGTGACCCTTACCGAGTGGAAGAATTCTCTCTATACATTCGAAAAAATGATAAGGCGCAAGCTGAGCACGAATCTTTGGGCGAGTTTGTTGCCAACGGCGGCACTATAGGCATCGTTGCCGATTACCTATATGGCGCAGAAGTGTCTAACTTGCTCGATGATCCTGACACGTCTGGCCTATTTGAAAATGCCATAATGGGCGAGATAAATGTAGCAAGGCTGCTAGACGAAGATATTGCAGGTTTTCTAGAAGACAGTTTTGTAGGCGCCTCATTACTACGACGCAAGGCCTTGTCTGAGTTAATCGTGGCACAGGGCATTATTATTCAAACGGGCAATGTTTATGTCATGTTCAGTCGTGAAGGCTTTTCACAGCAGCAGCTTGAATCATTTAATGAAGAGTTGCAAAGCACCAAAGAAAGTTCAGGGTATCAAGACTTACTAACTGAATACGCTTACTAAGTGTTTAGCCAATTTAATTGATAGTCATTACTCAGCGCTGGGTAAAATCCAGTACTGCCCAGAAAACTCAGCCACCGCTTCTTGCTCGTCAAAAATATCGACGCGCAGTGAAGCGGGACACTTCTTGCCAATTTTAAGGAGTTCAAACTTGGCTGCGACCGATCCAATATTACAAATGCCGCGCGGTTTACTGCTAAGCGGTTTATGATAGCGAATACTGGCATCACCAAGCACAATTTCGCCCTCAAGCCCTTTTTGTTTGAGTTGCAAAAACAGCATCCCCCAGCCTGTTAACGTCGCTAATGAATAGACACTGCCTGCAAACATGGTGCCGTGAAGATTAATGTTTTTAATTAGCGAAGCCCTAGTCTCTATTGTGCGCATGGTATATTGATGCAGCTTAATGCCCATGTGTTCGGTGATAGGAATTTGGTCGTGCCATGTATTTTGTAGCTCTCGACACCACTTAGGATGTAACATAAGAACATTGTTCTCGACCAAATTTTTGAGCATTTGTTTACGTTTAAGTTTACCTGAATCAACGGGTGCATTTTCTGCAATAGCAAAGCCGCGGGCACTGAAAAACGCAATTGAGGACGCCCTTGAATTAGTCACAGCGCGCTTGGCGCCTAAGTCTCTTGATACTTGTTCTAGCGCGTCTAAAATGATTTGGCCAACGCCCTTTCGTCTGTACGCTTCAACTACTGCAATGTGCCTAATTTGTGCTTCGTCACTGTTGTTAAGGTGCACACGGCCGCAGGCCACAATGACACCGGCGCCCGTTTTTACGACTCTGTGTTCGCTAACGGTGTCATATTCATCTTTTTCAGAGCCAGGCGGGTGCCCCAAAGGTTCGTGTAGCCATGTCCACCGAAAATGGAAATAACGTTGAAGTTCTTCTTCGCTAATAGGCGCGCTAATAGTAAACACTGTGCATTCCTTATTGACGTTTTAAGATTGTAGATAAGCAAGACAACTTTAAAAAGGGTAAACCATATTTTATCAATAGCTTATTGATAGTGTATGAATGGCTGTTCATTCGCCAAGTTCCTACACCTTTAAGTAGAATGTGGCGGGGCCATCATTTATTAATTCAACTTGCATATTAGCACCAAACTGACCGCTTTTGCAGGGGCTATATGTACTGCTAAAATGGGTAATAAAGTCGTTGTATAAGCTTTCTCCTAATGCTGGTGGTGCGCTATTGGAAAACCCGGGGCGGTTTCCTTTTGCAGTATCAGCCACCAAAGTAAACTGAGATACCACCAGCAGTTCGCCGTTTACCGTCAACAAGTCAAGATTCATTTTTCCTTCTGCATCGCTGAATATTCGTAAATTAGCGACTTTTTTGGCTAATTTTTCAAGCTCAATATTGGTGTCGTTTTTTTCTACGCCAAGCAGTAACAATATCCCGATATTTATCCTGCTTATGCTCTGTTGATTGACACTTATGCTCGCGCTTCTCACGCGCTGAATTAGTCCTATCATACTGTTCCTGATTAGCCAATGGCTCAATTTTTTTTCAGTAATGCTCTTATTTGTTTAAGAGCGCTCACTAAGGCTTTGCTGGTGCCTTTTTCGGTTCCGCTGTGACCTGCGTCTTCTACGATGGTTAAGTGTGAATGCGGTAAGGCCTGGTGCAACTCTACTGCTGATGCACATTTACATACCATGTCGTAGCGACCATGTACTATATACACCGGTATTTCTTGTATTTTATGTGCCTGCTCAAGGATATGATTAGCGGGCATAAAACACCCGTTTACCACATAGTAACACTCAAGTAGTGCCAAGGAGTATACTTGCTGGTTTGAGGCACAGTCTATAATGGGCATTTTCATTTGCTTAAGCGTCGAGATACTACCTTCCCAATTGAACCAAGCCGAAGCGGCTCGGTGTCTTACGCTTTCATCGTTGTGGGTAAGCTGTTCTAAATACCAGCGGCATAAAGACTGCTCGTCTTGCTGGGGCTGTGGATTAGTTTTTGTAAAGTCAGCTACAAATTCACTGTACGCTTCAGGAAATACTTGACTTGCGCCTTGGGTGGCACTAGTAAACCAGTTGGCGTCTTGCTGCCTGCCCAGAAATATACCGCGCAGCACTAAGCCCGAAACGCGTTTTGGATGGGCAATTGCATACGCTAGGCCTAAGGTTGAGCCCCATGACCCACCAAAGATAAGCCATTTATCAACATTAAAAAACTCCCTTAATGCCTCAATGTCTTCGATTAATTTCGCGGTAGTATTGTTCTCAAGAGACCCAAAGGGCTGACTTTTACCGCATCCGCGCTGGTCAAAAGCGATAAGCCTGTGCTCGCCGTTCAAAAATGGCCAAAAATAATTCTGGCCAATACCCGAGCCCGGGCCGCCATGTATGAAAAGTGTAGGAATACCCGACAGACTGCCCGACTCTTCAACGTGTAAAGTGTGCCCGTCACTGGTTGCGAATTTAAATGTTTTAAGAGATTTTATACCGTCCAACATTGTTAATTCCTTGTTTCTTTAACCGGATATCTATTATCGTAACTTATATATTACGTTTAAAAATAAAAAAGTGACTATTTTCCTTTACTGAATCATTGTGTATGAAGAAAGCTATGTTTCACAAACGTTTATTACCCGCCGCGGCAGCTGTTTTGTTAATAGCTTGCGTATCTGCAATTATAGATAAATATTTTGATCTGTGGAAAAGCGAGTGATTCTTGTTGATAGAGTACAATATACGCAAGAGCCACAAAAAGAAGCGCAGCAGGAGTTTGATCGTGCCCTAGCGTAGTTTAGTGCAATAATTAATCTTGAGATTCTATTTCAGCCACATCAATGCCCATCTGTAGCATAATATTTCTCGCCTGAGTGGGGATTCTATGTTTATTATCTTTTTTCAAATCGATATCATCGGGCAATGGCTGACCGGTAAACGCATGTAAAAAAGCTTCGCATAATAGTTCTGAGTTAGTGGCATGACGCAAATTATTCATTTGCCTGCGCGTGCGTTCGTCAGTCAGCACCTGCAGTACCTTTATAGGAATTGACACGGTAACCTTTTTTACCTGCTCGCTTTTTTTGCCATGCTCTGCATAAGGGTGAATATATTTACCGTTCCATTGCGCCATTTTTTTATCGTTATGTGGGTTCAATCATTGTAAAAGTCTAACTGGTCTAGCGAAAAGGTCAATATAGACGTCTAAATTGCTTGACGTCTATCGCGCAATTTTCACTGTGGAATTTTGTAAATAATGCTGTAAGCCTTGCTGTATCATGTATTTTGGGCCTTAGTTTGCTAAGATATAGATTATAGAAATTAGGACATTTGTGATGCTCAGTGCATTATTAATGCAAATTATTGGTCTTAAGGCTATAGAGTCTTTTGGAGCGACGTGGAAATGTTACATAAATTTAAAGGCTACGGGAAAAGAAAAATGCCAATGTTGAGGTCAATTGCGATTAATTTTGCTAAAGACTTAATGGGCGAAAGAATCACGATAACGGCAGGGCACTTAGCTTACGTAAGCTTGCTGTCACTGGTACCAGTAGTCATGGTGTTTTTTATGGTGATGTCTGCCTTTCCTGCCTTTGAAGAGATCCGCGAGGAATTTGAAGAACTTATTTTCAGCAGTTTCGTACCCACCGCAGGTGACGTTGTGCAAAATTATATGACTGATTTTGTAGGCAATGCTTCAGGTATGGGCGCAACCAGTATTATTGTTCTCTTGGTGGTTGCAATTATGCTTATATCTAACATAGACAAAGCGTTTAACCATTTATGGAAAACCAAAAACGAGCGCCCTATCATTTTTACCTTTGCCATTTATTGGATGGTGATCACCCTAGGACCCTTGTTGATAGGTGTGAGTATTGCGGTTAGCTCTTATTTAGGCAGTTTAGCCACGTTTGCCGACGACTATACGCCTGGTTTTGGCACTGCAGCACTTGCGCTGGTGCCTTGGCTAGCCGCTATAGGCTGTTTCATGCTCTTATACATGATAGTTCCTAACCGGCATGTACGTGCAAAATACGCATTATTTGGTGCTTTGTTGGCCACTGCACTATTTGAAGTAACCAAGCAGGGCTTTGCCTTTTATATTTCTAATTTTCCGTCTTACGAAGTTATATATGGGGCTTTAGCGACCATTCCTATTTTATTTGTATGGGTGTATTTATTGTGGATAGTGGTGCTGCTTGGCGCAGTATTTACCTATAGCGTGACGATGACCTGTGAAGCCTTTGAAAAAGAAGAGGCATCGCGCGACGATGGGACTGCTTATTCACCCGTTAGTGAAAGCGGTGATAACGAACCTTCTTTGGAAAATACGGAAAATACGGAAAATGCAGTTAATACGCAAAGCTAAATGACGGTTGGAGGCGGTGATTAAAAAGCGCCATCGAGCACCGATTGCGTAAATTCTTTGCGCAAATAAAAGCCACGAGGCCGCGTTAAAATAGTACTACCGTTGTTGCCGATTGCTTCGGTGAGGGCGCTTCCGTCTGCTGCTTTAGGTCTCAGCTGCAGTACTTGGCCAATGCGCGCGGTAATAGATTCCACTTGGCCCAAGGATATCATATCCATAAGCTCCTCCCAGTCTTGCTGCATCAGCAAAGACTGCTTTGCACTGGGCTGCCACAAAATAGGTGAGCCGATAATGCGCTCACCAGGGGGGATATCACGTTCGCCTTGAATGGGTATCCACAGTACTTTTTGCAGTTTATTACGTACGTTTGAGGTTTCCCAAGTTACCCCCATCATATGTCGCAGCGGCGCATAGCACACGTAGGTTGTCTCTAAAGGGCGAAGCGCATAACTAAGCGGTAAGGTTTTCAGCTCTATGCCTAATTCAACAAAGTCTTGTTCGGGCTTGCTGCCTGCGGTGGCGCCTAAATAACATTCTATAAGCTGTCCACTCCAACCTTTGTGGCGCTTAAAGTTGTGCGGCACGTTTACCTTTAATTCACTAGCCACATCCGCAAGACATAGCCCCGCCAGCCGATGCGCGCGCATTAATAGGTCTTCTTGTGATGTTGGGGGTGCTTGTATTTTCATAAAACGGCAACAATTACTTTGATTAAGGCTAAGAATATGAAAGAATGAAAGTATATCAAAAAATAACCGCGTCAGGTAATCTAAGTGATTGATACCGAAGGGTTCCGCGCGAATGTTGGCATCATAATCTGTAATAAATCAGGACAAGTTTTCTGGGCCAGACGATATGGCCAACATTCATGGCAATTTCCGCAAGGTGGAATTGACAAGGGCGAGACTGCCGAAGAGGCAATGTATAGAGAGCTCAACGAAGAAGTTGGCTTGACACAAAAAGACGTAAAAATTGAGGCAGTGTCACGTAGTTGGTTGCGTTATAAACTGCCTAAACGGCTTGTGCGCAAGGGTACCGATCCGGTATGTATTGGTCAAAAGCAAAAGTGGTTTTTACTTTCACTCACATGCAAAGAGTCTGATGTAGACCTAGCGGCGACCGGACATCCTGAATTCGATGATTGGCGTTGGGTAAGTTACTGGTATCCTATACGTAATGTCGTGTCATTTAAACGCGACGTATATAGACGAATGATGAAGGAGTTTATGCCTTTTGTTATGCCAATCACTAAGTGCACCCCTTTGCCGCCAAGGCGAAATAGAAATAAGCATAGACACACCAAAACCTAGCGATTAGCACACGCTGCAATAGTTGGTGTAAGGCTTGCAGAGTCAGCATGTTTGCACACGTCTCGTCGTTATTTATTTTATCGTAAGGAACACAATGCTTACTGCCCTTAAGCAAATCATTCAAGAGGTAGGTCAAATACCCGACCTACAGCCTGCATTGATGCGCTTAGTCGAAATGGTAAAAGAAACAATGAGCGTAGACTCATGTTCTATTTATTTAACCGACTACGCTAAGCAAGAGCTCAGTTTAGTGGCCACTGTTGGGCTTGATCCTGAAGCTGTGGGTAAAGTAAAAATTGGTTTTTATGAAGGCCTGATAGGACTTGTAGGCGACCGCGAAGAACCGATTAACATCGAAAATGCGCCACAGCATCCAAAGTTTAAGCATTTCCCAGAGGTAAAAGAAGAAAAATTTCATGCCTTCATTGGCACACCTATTATTTATCAGCGAAAAGTACTGGGTGTTATTGCGATGCAGCAAGAAAGTATTCGTCGTTTTAGCGAAGACGAAGAGGCCTTTTTAATCACCCTAGCCGCTCAAATTGCATTAGAGATTGTGACCGCTGAAACACTGGGTAATTTAAACCTTGATAATAAGGTACTTATAAACGAGTCGCGTGTAGTTAACGGTATTCCTGGTTCGCCTGGTTTAGTCATTGGGCGCGGTGTTGCCTACAATGCAAAGCACGATCTCACACAATGGGTGGCGAAAAAGTCGGGCGACGCTAAAACGCAAGTTTCCCTCTACAGAAGTGCGGTTGAGATAACGCGCGCAGAGGTAGACCGGCTATCAGACCAAATAAAAGACAATATTCCAGAAGATGTAAGCGCTATTTTTCAACTTTATCATCAACTGTTAGACGCCAACAGTTTAGGGCGTGAAGTAGAGGCTAAAATACACGAGGGCTGGGATGCCGCATCGTCGTTAAAACTAGTGGTTGAAAGCTACGCCGCTAAGTTTGAGCGCATGAGCGACTCGTATATGCGTGAGCGCGCGATTGATATTATAGATTTATCTAACCGTATTTTGAGGAATATTGTAGGTGACAGCAACCAGCAGTTTTTACTCAATAAAGACAAACCAGATCATGAAAAGTATATTTTAGTTGCGCGCGAAATAAGTGCGCCTATGCTAGCGGAATTTCCAAGACATTTACTCGCTGGTATCATCTCAATTAAAGGCTCAAACAACAGCCATGCTGCTATATTAGCGCGCGCTATGGGCGTGCCTGCGGTTATGGGTTTGCATAAAATATCGCTCAATATTCTAAATGACCAAGAGCTATTTTTAGACGGGTATTCGGGCGAGGTTGTACTGAACCTGAATGAAAATAACCGCGCTGATTTTCAAGCACTCATAGCACAAGAAGAAGTGCTGCAAAGTAAAGTTACAGCACAGGCCGATAAGCCTAGCATTACCCTAGACGGCAAGCGTATTTCACTGCTTGTGAACGCAGGCTTGTCTGCGAATGTTGAAATGGAGCAGTTCTTACAAGGCGACGGGGTCGGTTTATATCGAACTGAAATTCCATTTATGATGCGAGAACGCTTTCCATCTGAACAAGAGCAATATGCGTTATATCATCGTTTATTAAGTGCGCATCCTAGTAAAGAAATTACCATGCGTACGCTAGATGTAGGCGGCGACAAACCGCTTTCCTACTTTCCTATTGTTGAAGATAATCCGTTTTTAGGCTGGCGCGGTATTCGACTTACGCTAGATCACCCCGATATTTTCTTAGTGCAGGTAAGAGCGATGCTGCGCGCCAGTATAGGACTGTCTAATCTGCATATTTTGTTACCTATGATTTCATGTATCAGTGAAGTGGTAGAGGCAAAACGCTTAATTAAGCAAGCGTTTTTAGAAGTTAAAGAAGACGCTTACGATCAGGGTAAATTACTGTCTAAACCGGCAGTTGGCGTGATGTTAGAGGTACCCGCAGTTATATTTCAAATAGAGCAGTTAGCGCAACATGTGGACTTTTTCTCTGTGGGTACGAACGATTTAACCCAATATTTGTTAGCCGTCGACAGAAATAATCCACGCGTATCGTCACTCTATTCTAGTTATCATCCGTCGGTGCTAAATGCCCTGCAGCAAATTGTCACAAAGAGCAATAAAGCAAATATTCCGGTGACAGTATGCGGTGAGCTAGCCGGTGAGCCGGCAGGTGCGGTTATTTTGCTTGCCATGGGGTATCGAAAGCTAAGCATGAACGCACATAGTTTACGCAAAATAAACTGGGTGTTGCGCAACACCGATATTTCTCATATGCAGGGGCTTCTCAATGTTTTACTGCGTCAAGACACACAGCAAGACGTCATTAGCTTAATAAACGATTATTTAGAAACCAAGCAGTTAGCAGGTTTAATTAGGGCAGGCAGTTAAATGGATGTTGCTATTATATTCTTCCTACTTTGTTTGGTATTAGGGTCGATAGTCGGCATATTTGCCGGGCTTTTAGGAATTGGTGGCGGCTTAATAATAGTGCCTGCGTTTTTGTTTATGGCACAGCATTTACTCAATATTGATATAGAGCATGCTATGCCCATGGCGATTGCGACCTCGCTTTCCACCGTCATCTTTACGGGTTTGTCATCGGCCAGAACCCATCTGAAACTGGGTAATATAGACACGTACATCGTGACTTACTGCGCTTTGGGTATTGCAGTAGGTGCCATTTTAGGCGCTTTTTTTGCAACTAAGATCTCTGGTGTGCTGCTACAGCGAATATTCGCTGGCTTGGTTATTGTGATTGCTTTGCAAATGATATTTGGGCGTAATAAGGTGTCAAGTTCTACCTTAGGTAAACCGTCGCTTGGGCTAATTGGTCTTGGCACCGGTTTTATTAGTGCGCTCATGGGTATAGGCGGCGGCGCACTTCTGGTGCCTATTTTAGTGTGGTTTCAAATTAACATTAAAAAAGCCATTGGCTGCGCTGCTTTATGCGGTGTGGTAGTAGCCAGCTTTGGCAGCGTAAGCTTCATTTACTCGGGTTTCAATAAGGAGTACTTGCCTGATTATTCACTTGGCTATGTATATCTACCTGCCACCTTCGGTATTGCTATCACGTCTATGATCACAGCGCGAATTGGTGCTAAACTTACTGCTAAATTAGACACTAAAAAACTCAAGAGAATTTTCGCAGTATTTCTGGTACTGGTGAGTATTCGTATGATCATAGGACTAGAATAAAAATATGAGCGAACAACCCTATCTTACTTTCCCAATTATAGATCCTATTATCTTTGAGATAGGCCCGGTGGCGCTTCGCTGGTACGGGCTCATGTATTTAATAGGCTTTGCCGCTGCGTACTGGCTTGCCTCTAGAAGACTATCCCGTACTCCTTGGAACAAAGACGAGCTAAGTGACCTGCTTTTTTACTGTTTTTTGGGCGTAATAATAGGTGGTCGTTTTGGCTATGTCATGTTTTACAGTTTTTCTTCGTTTTTAGAAAATCCGCTATATTTGTTCAAAATATGGGAAGGCGGTATGTCTTTTCACGGCGGTTGTTTGGGCGTTATCGCTGCGGCATTTATATTTGCAAAAATGAAGCAGTGGTCTTTTCTAGCGGTAGGTGACTTTATCGCACCTTTAGTGCCCATTGGATTAGGGGCCGGCAGAATTGGTAATTTCATAAACGGCGAGCTTTACGGGCGTGAAACCACGGTGTGGTGGGCATTTGTATTCCCAGGTGCAGAAAACCCCCGTCACCCTTCTCAGTTGTACGAGTTTGCTTTAGAAGGCGCACTGCTGTTCGTTATTTTATGGTTGTACTCAGTCAGGCCACGCCCTGTTGGTTCGGTGGGTGGTTTGTTCTTGTTAGGCTATGGTGCATTTAGATTTATTGTTGAATTCTACCGTGAGCCCGACGCGCACTTAGGCGTGTATGATATAGGCCTAACCCAAGGTCAATTATTATGTATTCCCATGATATTAGCCGGCATAGCCTTAATCATTTACGCCAACAAAAGTGGCATGATAGGACCATTACCTGCGTTAGTGCCTGGCAAAAAAGGCAAGACTAAAAGCGCAGATAAAAAGCCTGGAAAGTAACCATTAAAAAGTAAGGGATTAGTATTATGAGCACGCAACAATTGCCCAACTCGGCTAATATTAGCCAATACGAAGACTTATGCCAAAGGCTTCTGAACGAAGGCCAGTGGGTTGAGAATAAACGCACCAACATTCGTTGCTTAACGCTCATAAATGCTGACTTAGAATACGATGTAGGCAACCACGCTTTTCCGCTTGTTACCACCCGCAAGTGCTACTACAAAGCGGCAATTGCCGAACTACTTGGATACTTACGAGGCTACGATAACGCCGCCAGTTTCAGGGCAATAGGCTGCAAAACGTGGGACGCTAATGCTAATGAAAATACCGCGTGGCTAGCCAATTCTGCGCGCAAAGGCACAGATGATATGGGAAGAGTATATGGTGTGCAGGGAAGGCAATGGCATAGGCCCGACGGCACGCATTTTGACCAGTTGCAAAAGATTGTTAGTAACTTAAGTCGGGGTATTGATGACCGCGGTGAAATTCTGACGTTCTATAACCCAGGTGAGTTTCATTTGGGCTGTTTGCGCCCCTGCATGCACACCCACACCTTCTCTTTATTAGGTGATACTTTGCATTTAACCAGCTACATGCGCAGCTGCGATGTGCCCCTTGGTTTAACCTTCAATATGCCGCAGTGCTTTGTATTGTTAGCCCTAATGGCCCAAATTTCTGGGCATAAAGCAGGCAAGGTCTATCATAAAATAGTAAACGCTCACATCTATGAAAACCAGCTTGAAATGATGCAGAACGTGCAGCTTCAACGAGCGCCATATGCAATGCCACGCCTGCATATAAACCCAGATATAAAGTCTTTAAAAGATATTGAAACATGGGTAAGCACTAGTGACTTTGCACTTGAAGGTTATGCATGCCACGCGCCCATTTCATATCCCTTCGCGGTTTGATTGCCACTGATAGTTATGCTCAGTGGAGCGACGATTGCAACGTTTTATTCTGTGTAGGCGGTGTGTTAGCGCTCAATATACTCGAATCGCCGTTTGTGACACCCATGGTACTTGCTTAAAAGAGGCTAATAAATTTTTTCAGTATCATTTTATGGTTACTTTTTTGCGGCTGGATGTAGCGACTAATTGCATACCTATTGCCTTTTTGTCCATTGCTTGTATCAAACTAATGTTGAATCAGTAAGATGGCGCTAAAAATGGGTGGATCTCATAGCGACCTAAATACGCGGTAAAGTTTATATTGTAATGTGTACTTATTACAGAGCCTGCGGTACTGACTTTAGAATTAAGCATACATATTAGTAGGTTAACTTAGGCGTGTATATTGCTTCTGTTTTTCACACAAGCTGTGATGAAAGAGAAACAATAATGCCCTACCTTACATATCTAGCATTTTACCTGTATTTACTCATGATACTTATTCAGTGGGCGGTGGCCACGTTTAGCAAAGCTAAACAGCCAAATGTTACTCCAGGAAAATTAGACGATGATTTATCTCACGGCAGTTTTGTGTTTAGAACCCATCGCACCTTTCATAACACCCTTGAAAACAGTCCTCTTTTTATAGGCAGCGTTTTTTTAGCCGCTATGGTAAGTTCTCAAAGCACCGCTTTTACACTTTGTGTATGGGTGTATTTGGTCGCTAGGCTTATCCACATGGCACTATATTACGCAATAGCAACAGAGAAAAACCCCAGCCCAAGAAGCTATTTTTTCCTAATTGGCGTTATCGCTAATGTCATTATGCTGGTGCTTCTGGGGTTTGACTTAGTTTAATATTGAGCAATGAACACGCCCAATTATCATCTTACACAATTAAAAGGAAATCAACGTGATGAAAAACACATTAATTATTGGCGCAAGCGGTCAAATTGGCAAGCAGTTCACCAAACTTATGCTCAACGATGGGCAAAAAGTGTCTGCACTGGTGAGAGATAAAAGTAAGCTGTCGGATATTAATAATAAAAACTTACATATTATAGAAACCGATTTAACCAACGATTTCAGTCATGCTTTTAAGCACTGTAGCGATGTTGTTTTCGTTGCTGGCTCGGGTGGAAGCACCGGCGCTGAAAAAACATTGCTTATCGATTTAGGGTCTGCGTGTCGAGCAGTAGATTATGCCAAAGCAAGTGATGTCAATCATTTTGTAATGGTCAGTTCAATAGGCGCTGATACGCCTATTGAAGGCCCTGAAGAAATGCAACCTTACTTGGTGGCTAAGCATATGGCAGATGAGCACTTGATACGCAGCAAATTGCACTACAGCGTTATTCGTCCTGGTGCATTGACCGATGATGATGCCATAGGCAAATTCACTCATCAGCGACCATGTAACGACGGTGATGCTAAAATAACGCGCGCCGACGTTGCTAATGCCTTGCTTTACTGTGTAAAAAATGAAGCTAAGAAAAACATAATTATTGAACTTTTCAACGGTAGTGAAGAGCTGGCTGACGTGTTTGACCAGAAATAAAAATAAACGCGTAAAAATCACATAGGTGTTTGAAAATTTTTCACCATTTGCGTCAGCTTAATTGAGTATCAATATTCAGTTTGAGTTATTACTATTAAATTCAATGACCTAGGAAATTTTATACTGCGTAAAAAGTGGCGCTAAAATTGCAAATAGACATTGTCTAAGACAAATTAAGGTGAAATAAACTAATGAGCAATACAAGAAAAACGATCAATCCCTACACAGAAGAAATTCTAGAAGAATATACCCTCATGTCTCAACAGGAGTGTGAGAACGCTATTGAAAATGCACACAATTGCTTTGAAGAGTGGAAATTAGTGCCCGTTGAAAAGCGCGCTAAACTCGCATTAGCATTAGCCGGCGAGATTGAAAAAAACCACGACGAGATACTTCAACTTATGATGGATGAAATGGGTAAAATTAAGGCCCAAGGTAAGCAAGAGTTGGCGCTATGTATCGCTATTTGTAAGTTCACCGCGCAGAACGCATTACAGCAATTGGCAAACGAAGAACGCGAATACGAACCTGGTCGAGCAATTGTTAGTTATCAGCCTATCGGCGTCATATTAGGAATCCAACCTTGGAATTTTCCTCTGTATCAAGTCATCAGATATAGTATTTCAAATTTGGTGGCAGGCAATACAACAGTGATGAAGCATGCGTCTAACGTCTTCGGGATGGCGCAAAAAATACAGACGCTTTACGAAAATGCTGGATTTCCAGAATATGCCTACCAGTCTTTAATTGTGGATGGTAAAACGGCCAGTAAGCTCATTAAGCATGGCAAAATAATGGGTGTGACCTTTACCGGCAGCGATGAAACCGGTAAGTCTGTTGCACAAGAAGCGGCTAAATACGCCAAAAAGACAGTATTAGAACTTGGCAGTAATGATGCCTACCTTGTGTTGGATGATGCCGATATACCCCTCGCAATAGAAACTTGCGTAATAGGCCGTGTCATAAACAACGGTGAGACATGTGTTTCAGCAAAGCGTTTTATAGTCACCAAAAAGAATTACGATGAGTTTAAAGAAGGCTTTAAAAAAGCAATGGAAAATATCAAGTTTGGTGACCCAAAAGCTGACGATACAGACCTTGGACCCATGGCAAGAAAAGACTTGCGCGACGAACTCCACGACCAAGTTAGCCAATCAATTACCGGCGGTGCTACCATAGTGTGCGGTTGTGAAATACCAGAAGGAAAGGGCTACTTTTACCCAGCGTCTATTTTAGAAAATGTTATGCCGCACACACCTGCTTATGACGATGAGTTATTTGGCCCCGTCGCTTCGTTAATAAAAGCCCAAGATGATGAAGACGCCATGAGGATCGCAAACGATTCGCGCTACGGTCTAGGCGGTGGCATTTTCTCTAGGGATGAAGATAAAGCGGTTGAACTTGCGCTTAAGCATTTCAACACAGGCATGATTAACATAAACGGTTATGGTTTAGCGCATCCAAATTTACCCTTTGGCGGCGTCAAAAATAGTGGCTATGGTCGCGAACACGGGGGGTTTGGCATTAAAGAGTTTGTTAATATTAAAGCCGTTATGATAACAAATACGCAATAACCTGGGTTTTTCGCGAAGCTAGAAAAAGGCGCTCATTGCAGATTGAGCGCTTTTTCATACATGTCCCCGAAGTAAAATAGTAGTAGATCCTAAACGCACCGAATAGGAGTTTTCAGGATATTTTAATGTATCAGCTTGTTTTAACGGGCTTCGCGTAAGATTCTGCATCACTCATGCGGCCTTGCATGTAAAGGTCAAGCGACAGGTAGACAGTTCGAAGTAGCACTTCTGCTTTCTTCAAACTGGGTAAGTTGACTTCTTTTAAATTGAAGTTATTGTCGGTGGGCGCGCCCTAAGTGCGCGAGAAAAGTGTTAACTGGCGAGAAGTTATAGGCATCTAGTTCTCCTTTTTTTGGCTTGTAGGTAGCGATAACATTAACGATGCTTGTATATATCTAGATGGTCAAATACAGACATCGTCAACAGTTTTGGCTTAATCTAAGGTCGCCATATCAATGACGAAACGATAGCGCACATCGTTATCTTGCATACGTTCAAATGCGTCATTAATCTCGCTCATTTTAATTTCTTCTATAGTCGCTACTACGTTATGTTCACCGCAAAAGTCAAGCATTTCCTGAGTCTCCTTTAAGCCGCCTATTAGTGAGCCGGCCACTGCCTTGCGGCCCGTCACCAGCATCGCGCCATTGACGTTTGCTAAAGGTTCGATAGCGCCAACTAAACACATGGTTTTGTTATATTTAAGTAAGTTTAAATAGGGATTAACGTCATGTCCTACTGGGATCGTGTTGAGCAAAAAGTCGAATTTACCTGCCCATTTTTGCATGGCGTCTTTGTCGGTTGATACTAGCACTTCATCGGCGCCTAACTCTTTGGCATCATCGGCTTTGGTTTTTGACGTGGTGATCATCACGGTATGTGCGCCCATAGCAGCAGACAATTTAATGCCCATGTGCCCAAGGCCGCCTAAGCCAATAACACCTACCGTCATGCCTTTTTTGACACCATATTGATGCAAGGGAGAATAGGTGGTAATACCTGCGCATAGAAGAGGTGCGGTACCTGCTTTGTCAAGATTTTCGGGGATTTTTAGCACAAATTCTTCACGTACAACAATGCTCTGTGAATAGCCGCCGTAAGTAAGACCGCCGGGATCATCGGTTTGACTATTGTAGGTCATCGTAGGCTGTCCTAGGCAATGCTGTTCTAAATCTTCATCGCAGGCCTCGCAGCTTAGACAGGCGTCTACTAAGCAACCCACCCCTACTGTGTCGCCTTCTTTATATTTTGTAACGCCTGAACCTACTTTTTTAACGGTACCAATTATTTCATGGCCCGGTACAAGTGGATATTTAGAATTACCCCAGTCGTTTTTGATAGCGTGCAAATCACTGTGGCAAACGCCGCAGTGGGTAATTTCTATTTGAACATCATTTGATTGTACATCGCGTCGTTCAATAGAATAGGGTGCCATTTTTCCATCGTTAGATTTTGCGGCATAAGCTGCTGTTTTAGACATATATGTTCCTCTCTTGTGTATAAAAATAAACTAATAAAAACGCTACAGCATAGTAGCGCTGTCCTAATCTGGTTCTAAAGCATTGAGCGAATGACGTACTGCAAGATCCCGCCGTGGCGGAAATATTCAAACTCATTAGGCGTATCGATGCGAATGTCAGTGTCAAAACTAACGGTGCCGCCATTGCTTCGTTTAAGCTCTACTTGTACCCGCTTTTGGCCTGCTTCAATCGCTTTTATTGAAAACTCTTCAGTGCCGTCAAGTTTATAGGTTTGTGCGCTTTCACCGTGCGTAAACTGGAGCGGCAAAATGCCCATGCCAATTAAGTTTGAACGGTGAATTCGCTCATAGGTTTCAGCGATAACCGCTTTTATGCCTAGCAATAAAGGGCCTTTAGCTGCCCAGTCACGAGAGCTGCCGGTGCCGTATTCCTTTCCAGCAATGACGATGGTTGGAATGTTGGCTTCAATGTATTGCTGCGATGCTTTAAATACCGTCATTTCTTCATTTTCTGGCTGCTTGCGCGTAAAGCCGCCTTCAGTGCCAGGTGCTAGTTCGTTTTTAAGGCGCACGTTGGCAAAGGTCCCGCGCATCATGACTTCATGGTTACCGCGCCTAGAGCCATAAGAGTTGAAGTCTTTTTGCTCAACGTTATTGTCGCGCAAATATTCGGCTGCTGGAGTATCTGCGCCAATTGAACCGGCAGGTGAAATGTGGTCAGTGGTCACGCTGTCGGCTAGTTTCAGCAAGCAACGGGCGTTCTTTATGTCTTTGATTGCCTCAGGCTCTGCGGGCATATTGTCAAAAAACGTGGGTTTTTTAACATACGTGCTGTCGGGCCAATCGTAAATATTGGCGTCAACCGTCTCAAGGTTTTCCCAAATATCACCGCCGTCGTAAATGCTGCCGTATTTTTCAGTAAACATAGACTTGTTGACTACGCGGCTCACAATATCTTCAATTTCTTGCTGACTTGGCCATAAGTCTTTTAGATAGACGGGTTTGCCATCCTTGCTAGTGCCAAGTGACTCAGTCGTAATATCAATTTTCATATTACCCGCTAGCGCATAAGCCACTACCAGCGGCGGTGAGGCTAAGTAATTTGCTTTCACCTCAGAATGAATCCTACCTTCGAAGTTACGGTTACCCGACAGTACCGATGTAACGGTTAAATCACTGTCTTTAATGGCTTTTGACACGGCCTCGGGAAGCGGGCCTGAGTTACCGATACAAGTAGTACAGCCATAGCCCACTAGGTTGAAACCTAATGCATCTAATTCTTTAGACAATCCTGCTTTGTTTAAGTATTCAGTTACCACCTGCGAGCCGGGCGCAAAACTTGTTTTTACCCATGGCTTGACGGTTAAGCCTAATGCATTTGCTTTTTGTGCAAGCAAAGCCGCGGCTACCAGCACCGACGGATTTGAAGTATTCGTGCAGCTAGTAATGGCGGCAATAACGACCGCGCCTTCATCAAGGTCAAAATCTTGATCATTGAGTTGACAGGGAGCACTGGTTTTGGCACCAATATTCTCAGCCCCGCCCTCTGCATCAAAGCGTTCTTTTTGCGCATCAAGTGGCGCAATCGCGAGATCGTTTTGATCACTAATCCATTTTGTAAACGCGCCTGCGGCTTGGTCTAAATCTATTCTGTCTTGCGGACGTTTAGGGCCGGCAATAGCAGGCACGACTTTATTGAGGTCCAAAGAAAGTGTGTCATGATACTGGGCATTCTCTTGTGATTCACGGCCCCACATGCCTTGTGCTTTAGAATAGGCTTCAATAACAGCGATTTGCTGCTCGCTGCGACCGGTTAAGATCAAATACTTAGTGGTTTGTTCATCAATTGGAAACAGGCCGCATGTTGCGCCATATTCCGGCGACATGTTGGCCAATGTTGCACGATCAGCTACTGTTAAATGCGGTATACCATCACCATAAAACTCAACAAACTTACCCACTACGCCAAATGCGCGCAGTTGCTCGGTTACCGCCAGCACTAAATCTGTGGCGGTTGCGCCCGCGGGTAGCTTACCGGTTAATTGCATGCCAACCACCTCGGGAATAAGCATAGTGACAGGTTGACCCAGCATGGCGGCCTCTGCCTCAATGCCGCCTACGCCCCAACCAAGTACGCCTAAGCCATTAATCATTGTGGTATGTGAGTCAGTGCCCACTAGCGTATCGGGATACAGCATAGGAGTATCGTGTTGCTCATCAACAAAGGTCACACGCGCTAAGTATTCTAAATTGATTTGGTGAACGATGCCTTTTCCCGGTGGTACTACTTTGAAGTTGTCAAACGCGCTTTGGCCCCATTTTAAAAACTGATAGCGTTCTTTATTGCGTTCAACTTCAATCTTGGTGTTGTGTTTGAATGAGTCGGGCTGGCCGAATTCATCTACCATAATTGAATGATCAATCACTAAATCCACGGGCTTAAGCGGGTTGATTTTATTTGGATCGCCGCCTAACTCAAGCATCGCATTTCGCATCGCCGCTAAGTCCACAACCGCAGGCACGCCAGTAAAGTCTTGAAGAACAACTCGAGCAGGAACGAAGGCAATCTCGGTGTCAGATTTTGCGCTTGTATCCCATTTTGCAAGGGCGTCAATATCTTCACTTTGCACATACTGCTCAGCGCTATGACGCAGCAGGTTTTCAAGTAAAATTTTAGCCGTTAGCGGCAGTCGTTTAGTGTTTACCTGAAGTGATGAAAGGTCATAGTACTGATACTCTTTTCCTTGCACCGTTAGCGTGGATATATGTTTGTTAGCTGAAGTCACTTTATTCTCCTTGGTCGTCTTGCATGTGAACAATGGCCTATAAAGTTGATGCCTAATGACCAGCAGTTGAAGCGTATTAGATAATGCCAGAACATCACAGTTGCCCTATTTATTAATTAATTTCAAAAGTTCATCAATCGATTTTTCGCTACCGTCTTTACTAACCGTTTTGTCAATAAGCTTCAGTAAGTTACTGTTCATACTATCACGCATTAGCCCCAACATTTCGGGCGCGGCAATAATATCTACCGCATGAAGTTTGTCTTGTCTGCGTGCATCTTCCAAATGTTCTACCACGTCTTTGGCAAAATCTTGCTTCGCTTTGTCGGTAGGACTTACCTCTTGAGTAAGTGAGCTTTGCCCATGCATACCGCCGCCGGGCGCGACCGTGCCGGGCCGGTCAGTCACTAGGTCTTCATCTTTTAAGCGGCGCGCGCCGTTGGCCACCCCAACAATTTCTTGTAAAGAAGCGCCGTCGGCTATGTACTTATAAATAGTGGCTTGTGAACCGTTTGCTACTAATAACCAAGATTCTTTATTCATTATAGTCTCCTACTAAGATGGTGGGTTTTTAAAAACGGAATGTTGCCGATAATCATTAATTTTCGTTGTAAACATCGACTTCTGGCACGAACTGTGAAATCAATAATGTGTTCACGGTAGGCCCGTAAATTTTTCAATGGATGTGTAATCTTGTTACAGTATTTTTCCACGCATAGTTTGTGTGAGATCAATGTGGTTTCGCGCTGGAGATCTTTGCAACAGCGTCAACAGTGGTTTTATTGGACATGTTAATCCTTCTTCTTTAATCTCGATTCAGTTAGTTTTTATGCCGTACTGTACTGTTGTATTCAAAATTCAAGCCAATTTGTATTTACAGGTCAACACTTGCAGCATTGTATTTGAACGCTGGATCTGAATAAAAAACCATGGGATACTACTGTACGTATAAACAGTATCAAGAGCTATGAAAATTTCACGACAAACAATACAAGCGGGCATAACGGGTTTCGAGAGTCCTGCTAATGAGTACATCGATGTTGCCTTGAGCCTAGATGAGTTGCTCATTCAGCGTAACAGCGCCACCTTTATTGGCCAAGCCCGCGGTCACTCTATGACTGGATTTGGCATATTTAACGGCGACCTATTAATCGTAGATAGAGCAGCGCCAAGATCTAATTTTGATATTGTGGTAGCAACCTTAAACGGTGAATTTATTTGCAAAAGCATTGACCGAGAAAATCGCATGTTGATTTCGGCGTGTCCCGAAAGAAAGATATATTTACTGATGCCTGATGATGATTATCAAGAAGAAGGCATTGTTATATCGTCGGTTCGCTTGCACAGAAAACTATCGCGAGGCCGCTAATGTATGCTCTTGTAGATGCCAATTCGTTTTACGCGTCGGCCGAAGAGGTGTTCGATCCCACCATTAGGGGCAAGCCGGTGGTTGTGCTGACAAATAACGACGGCTGCATTTGCGCCATGTCAGCCTCTGCTAAGCGCTTAGGCATCAAAAGTTTTAGTCCGTATTTTCAAGTAAAGGACCTGCTGCACGAGGCGGGAGCAATAATAAGATCGTCTAACTACGCCTTGTATGCTGATCTCTCAAGGCGTGTTTTTGAAGTCACTGGCCGATACGCACAGCAGCATGTGTATTCTGTGGATGAAGCCTTTTTAAAATTCAGTAACCAGCATTCAAGCTCAACCGCGTGGTTTGATATCGCTCAAGACATAAAGCATACCGTATGGCTAGAAACGCGCATTCCGGTGGGTGTAGGTATGGCGAACACGCCAACGCTGGCAAAAGCGGCCAGTTTCGCTGGCAAACGTTTTGATAAGTTCAATGGCATTGCGGTATTAGACAGTCCTGAGCAAGTGCACTATGTGCTAAGCAATATGCAGTGTTCCGATGTATGGGGCGTAGGCAAACGAATAGCGGCGCGCTTACATAAGATGGGGATTTATAGCGCGCTGGAATTAGCGCAATATCCGCCCGCGCAAATTCGAAAAGCGTTCTCGGTAGAATTAGAGCGTACGGTTAGAGAATTGAACGGCACGGTGTGTTTTAGTTGGAACGACGTAAAAGCCGATAAACAGCAGGTGTTTGCTTCTCGCTCGTTTGGCGAGCGAGTAGACAAGCTAGAAATTTTAAACGAAGCGATTTCTTTTCACGCGCAACGCGTGGGTCGTAAGCTCAGGCAACAAGGCTCGGTAACACGGAAAATAAGCGTGTCAGCGCAGTCTTCGCCGATGCAGCCCAATCATTACAAACGTAACGTAGTGCGCCAGTTTGTTACACCTACTAACGACGACAGAAAGCTCGTTGGCGCGGCTATTTCGGCTATGGCAGAGATTTACTGCGAAGGTGTGTCGTTTTTAAAATGCAGCATAGGCGCGATAGAAATTGAACCCGAGGCTATTATGCAGTGTGATTTATTTTCAAGTAACGACAAAGACTCAGCGCTCATGTCATGCCTTGACGCCATAAATGCTAAGTTTGGAAACCATTCTTTAAAAGTGGCCAGCCAAGGAATAAGCGACAAAAGATGGCAAATGAATAGGAAGTATCTGTCGCCTGAATATACAACCAAGTGGAGCGATATTCCAAAATTCACCTGTTAAGCTGAAACGGTAGTAATACGGGTACAAAAAACTTGCTTAATATGCACTATTCCAACGCTTTTATAATATTGCATGTTGAGATAAAACAAACCATTTCAACCATGATCGTATTCCTGAGCGCATTGTGCATGCTAAAGGCACTGCTGCACATTGCCATTCTGGATCAATTAAGCCTTTAGAATGTTCCATAAAACAATGAGGTATGATGGCATTCTTTCATCTTCAAGATGAGGGATAGCCCATCGGCTGCATCTTCATTGTCATCAGCAACGAGAATCTTTAATTGATCCAAGTCGACTTCATCACAACTCGCTATGAGTAACTGGGCCACTAAATTGTTTATATATTTCGCTGTGGCTAGCACAATCGTGTATGTTTTGGGTAAAATTAAAATTGTAAAGACTACACAAAGCGTTGCCAATTTACATACACTGGCGTTTAGCTTAAAGCCTTAAGTCAAAGCTCGCTTAGTAATAACGACCTTAATCAAGGTTTTAGCGAAATAATGTTGAGTTGGCACTTTTTCTGCTAACTTCCACTTATGACGGTGGCTGTAAAGGGTCATAATAGCGACTACTAGTGAGTCGCTGATTATTTCGGAGGATTTACATTGGCGGATATCGATTTGTCTGGCGCTCATTTGCAGTGGAATAATGATCCACTCTATGAAAATAGCGAGGTAACTAAGCAAACATTGCTAGTGGTAGACGACTATCGCAGTAATCTAGATGCAATGAACGCATTATTTTCATCACAGTACCGAGTGATTTTGCACGACAATGCAAAAGATGCGATTAACTGTGCTACGCGTGAAGATATAGCGCTTATTTTGCTCGATATTGACATGCCAATTGTAAACGGCTACGACACTTGCGCTGCGTTAAAAAACAATCCGATAACAGCGCATATACCCATTATTTTTGTTACTGCCGCGGGTAGCCAAGCAGAAGAGGCAAAAGGCTTATCACTTGGGGCAGTAGACTACGTTTCTAAGCCAGTGAATTTACCTATTTTGCGTGCGCGAGTTAAAAACCATATGAAATTGGCTTGTTATCGTAAAAAGTTAGAGCTTTTGTCACGCATTGACGGGCTGACCGGAACATCAAACCGCAGACAACTCGACATTATGCTACATCAGCACTATGCGTCTGCCACTAGGCATGGTCATGCATTGTCGTTACTTATGATAGACATTGATGATTTTAAATCTTTTCACGATATTTACGGACATGCTAAGAGTGCTCAGTGTTTAAAGCAGGTTGCTCGCACCATCATGCTGGTGCAACACACAGGAGCCGATATTGTTGGTAGATATAGCGGAGAGGAGTTTGCCATGATTTTACCCAACACCGACAGTGCAGGCGCCCTGATTATAGCAAACAAGCTGCTGTGTAACATACGTAAACTAAATATAGACCACGCTGGCAACAAAGAGCATAAAATAGTGACCTTTAGTATTGGCCTAGCCACTATAAAGACTCAGCCCAATGTTCGCCACGAAACTAGCCTTGAAGATTTTGTAAAAAAGTCCGACTACAATCTGTGTAAGGCTAAGTTTATGGGTAAGAACTGCGTGTATCATGCAGGCGTTAATGATGCAATTGAACAAGATTTATAGGTGGACAGAATTATGAAAGATGATGACCCACAGCCGCTAAACAAGTTTATTCACGATGTTAGAAATCCATTAAACAGCATTTCGCTGCACGCGGAGCTAGGCAAGATCTTAGTCGGTGATAAAGCGAGCGATCAACAAATAAAACATGCTTTTTCGGTAATTTTAGAGCAATGCAAAGTTTGTGAAAATTTGCTGACAGAGCAACGAATAAAAAATGATGAATCAGATTAAAACAATTATCGGCCTAAAAACTAAAATAATAAGCTTAAAAGAGGTAGGGCGTCTCAAAGTATAAAGCGTTGCCCGTTACAGGATGCATAAAGCTAATATTAAAGGCATGTAAACATAAGCGGGAAGACAGTGCTTTGCCTTCATCGCTTGCATACAGCCTGTCGCCCAAAATAGCATGTCCCATAGATAACATGTGTACACGCAGTTGATGCGAGCGCCCAGTAATAGGCGTCAGTTTAAGCAGGCTAGATACCTCGTCACTACTAACGAGCTCCCAGTGTGTACACGCGGGTTTTCCATTCTCCCAATCGACCATTTGCATAGGTCTGTTGGGCCAATCGCATACGAGCGGCAGCTCAATAGTGCCCGATGTTTGTGGAGGCAATCCTAATACTCTGGCGTAGTAAGTTTTACCTACTTGACGTGTTTCGAACTGTTTAGAAATATGTCGGTGCGATGGTTTATCAAGCGCCATTATAAGCAGGCCAGACGTGGCCATATCTAATCTGTGCACAATGGTGGCACTTGGCCACACTCGCTGCACCCTTAGCTGCAGCGAATCTTTGTGCACGGCATGTTTGCCCGGCACTGTTAGCAGCTCGCTTGGTTTGTTAAACACAATAAGGTGTTCGTCTTTATAAACCACCTCAAACACCGGAGTTTGGGGTGGGTCGTATGCCATTAACGGTCTTCTCATGCGGTTAGGGCTGCTTATTTAGGGTTATTAACGACCACTCGCACACTGTCTAAAATGGGCTCAGCGTCTTGGATTGTTTTAAGCAGTTGTTGCTTTTGCTTCACCAAGAAATCAATTTCTTCTTGGCGAATAGAAGGGTTGTTTATTTTGAGCTCGCTTAGTCTGTTAATTTCCTCGCCTAGCTCATATTCCATGTTGATTAAGGCCGCTTTTTTGACGTTGGCCAACTCTGCGCTAGCCACTTTTAAAGCCGCTGTAATAGTTTGCGCAATCGGTGTGGCCAAAGCCGTGATTAACTGATTTGCCATTTTCGGCTTAACTTTAAATATGTTGGTGAATTCGTCATTGCACACTGTCAATTTGGCGTCTAAGCATACTCTAGTGGGCGTGGCCGGTAAGTATCTATAAAGCTGCAGCGCCGGTGGGGCTGACGGATTTAACACGGCAATTATTTCTATCCAATAGGCGCCTACGGAGGTGTCAGGTTTATTGACAAAGCACAAACTGCTTTTGCCCATGACGTCGCTCAATACTGAATCGATGCACTGGCTTACCAGCGCACTGTCAGGCGTAATAAAGGTAAGATGCTCGCGTTGGGTGGCCGTTTCACGCTTGTAGGTAACTTCTAAACCTTCATCAGAAATGCCGCTAATGGGAAATAGTGTATTTTCATTTTGGCGCAAAATAAAACTGTGGGCGTCTTTTTCTTCTTGCACAATGCCTAAGCTGTCAAAGAGTCGCGTCATAAACTTCAGCATCGATACGGGGTTTTCTGCATACACGATATTTTCAAGCACTTCTTCACTGGCGCTGTTGCCCTTGGCGTTTATTTCTAGCAGGCGGTCGCGGCCTTCTTCCACTTGGCGTTTTAGCATTTGGGTAAGCTGGTGGCCTTGGGCAACCACATCTTGCCAGTTTTCTATATCACTTGGGGTAGCAAGTGCGTGATGCAAATCGCTTTCTAAGCGTTTGTATACGTCGCTGCCAACAGGGCAAGTTGCATCAAATGCGCCTAAGCCTTCTTGATACCATTTAAACAGCACTTCTTGCGCGGTATTTTCAAAATAAGGAATGTGCAAATTGATATCGTTTTTCTGCCCAATGCGGTCAAGACGACCAATCCGCTGCTCTAATAAGTCAGGGTTTAGGGGTAAATCAAACAACACTAAATGCCGTGAAAACTGAAAGTTACGGCCTTCGCTGCCAATTTCGCTGCACAGCATAACCTGTGCGCCTTTTTCATTTTCAGAGAAAAAGTGAGCAGCTTTGTCGCGTTCAATAATGCTCATTCTTTCGTGAAATACCGTATGGCGAATGCTTGTTTTTGCGCGCATGTACTCGGCTATTTGTAAAGCAGTGCTGGCATGGGCGCATATAACTAAGACCTTTTCTTCATTGTTAGCTTCTAGCCACTCAATCAAAAAGGTCACGCGTGGATCGTAGCTAGGCCAAGCGTCGTCTAGCATAAGGGTGCGCTCTGGGTGCAGGGCGTGGGGAATGTCGTCTTGTTCTAGCAGGCTTAATGCATATTCTTTTGGCAGCCTTAGTTTTACCGCATGGGTAATTCTTTGCGGGAATCCTTTAATGGCCGCACGGCGGTTTCTAAATAGCAAACGTCCCGTACCATGTTGATCCACCATTCTGCTAACTAATTGAGCGCGATCGTGACTGCTGTTTAAGTCAAATTCGTGTAAATCGACATTCGGCACGACCACTTTCAAAACTGATATTTCAGTGTTGGTTGGCGCTCGATCTTCTATTAAGGGCGTAACGGCTTGTGCTAACTCGCTGTAGCTTTGCTCCTGTTTTAAAAATTCTTCGTAGTCGTAAAAACGCGCAGGGTCAAGTAAACGCAAGCGCGCAAAGTGGCTTTGATGGCCAAGCTGGTCGGGTGTTGCGGTAAGCAACAAAACAGAGGTGGCAATTTTACTGAGCTGTTCTATGGCCGAATATTGCGTAGACACTTGATTTTCTGCCCAGTGCAAATGATGGGCCTCATCTACCACTAGAATATCCCAAGATGTCGCACACGCTTGCTCAAGCACTTTCGTTTGACATATAAAATTTTGACTACATAGCACTAACTGCTCTTGGTCAAAGGGATTTTCACCGCTTTCTTTCACCGCTTCAATGCGCTCATCGTCAAATACCGAAAAAGCTAAATTGACCTTGCGCAGCATTTCTACCAGCCATTGATGGACCAATGAGTCAGGCACCACAATGAGTACGCGTTGAGCTCGGCCGGTGATTATTTGCATATGAATGATTAACGCAGCTTCAATGGTTTTACCTAAGCCCACTTCATCGGCCAGTAATACTCTGGGGGCGTAACGATTGCCCACTTGGTTTGCAATATGGATTTGATGGGCAATTAGTTCAACGCGCGCACCCACAAGGCCTACAACGCCTGAATTTGCGAATTCATTTTGCTGCAGCCAGCATCGGTAGCGCGTTTCAAACCAATTTGGATCGTCAAACTGTCCATGAAACAAACGTTTTTCGGGTTGGTTGAGTTTCACTTGAGGATCTAAGGCAACTTCAACCACGTGCGCAATCTCGCTAGTATCGCCGCGCAGGCCAATGTAGGTGAGCAAGTGGTCTTGTTCAATGACTTCGTTGATGGTAATTTCAAAACCATCTATATGCTTCACCTTTTCACCCACACCTAATACTAGACGCGTCACATGAGCGTTGGATTTAGCATAAGTACGCTCTTCACCTACCGCGGGGAAAAATATTCTAACGGCGCGGATGTCAGTAGACATTACCACCCCTAAACCTAACACCGCTTCACTGTTACTGATGAAGCGCTGACCTATATGGAATGACTGAATTTCGCTCATTGCTACCGATTTGTTTGCAAAGTTAATGGCTACAATTGTAAACCTTATGCGGGGGTAATGTCAGCTTTTTATGTGGATACTTTGTCAATGGCTAAACTGCCTTGAGTTGAACAGTGAACTACCAAGCACAAGACTCTATACTCATCTTTATTGCAAAATATATATTTTGTCTCACATAGTGTGAACCTGTTGAGTCCTGAAAAAAGTTAAGTTTGCACTTGATCTTTACAAATTTTGTTATATTATAACATTCATAATATGATATATTATAACATTCGTAAACAGTGGGACATAAATGAAAAAAACAGCCGCATTATCTCTAATCGCTTTTTCGGTCGCAAGCTCTTTTAATGCTTTCGCCAATACAATATCGGGTCAAATTAAGGACGAAGATGGTCTTGTCCTCACTCAGGGCTTTGTGCAAATTATGGGCACTAATAAGCGCACCCCGATTGATGCTCAAGGTCGTTTTGAGTTTACCGGCGTTAAACCCGGCAAAGTTGAACTGCACGTTGCATCCATAAACCATATTCATTCGAGTGAAAAAGTCGCGGTAGTGGCTAATCAGACCTCCACGGTTAACATTGTCGTTGATAACGCCAGTATTGAAATATTTGACGTTAAGGCCAGTGCATTTCACGCCTCAAATATAGAGTCGGCGGCACCTGTGAGCATTTTAGCGGGCGAGAAGTTAAAGCAACAGCAGGCTGCAACGCTTGGCGAAACACTTAAAAACCTCGTGGGCGTTCATTCTACCTATTATGGTGGCGTAACAAGCTCTCCTATTGTCCGTGGTCTTGATGGCCCAAGAGTACTCATTACTCAAAACGGCATGGACGCTGCTGACGCTTCAAGAATTGGCCCTGACCATTTAGTGTCAACGGAGTCCTCAACCGTGCAGCAAATAGAGGTGTTAAGAGGTCCCGCAACCTTGTTTTATGGCAGCGGCGCCATTGGCGGTGTGGTGAATATGGTTGATACGCGAATACCCGACAATAATTTAAGCGAAGGAAAGTTTGCGGTATCGCGTAACAGCAATAATGCTGAGCAAGCGTTTAGCGGCGAATACAAAACCGGTTTTGACAATATTGCATTTCAGGTCTTAGGTTTTTATCGCGACAGTAGCGATTATCGTATACCGGGTTTTGCTGAGAGTGAAGACGCTCATGATGACAAAGACAAGGGTCATGACCTCGCGCACGATGAAGAAGGCGAACATGACGCTGATTCACATAGCCAAGAGGGTGACTTTGGGGTGGTGAAGAACACCGCCGCAAGAACAAAAGGCATTACCCTTGGCAGCAGTTATTTATTTGATACCGGACACGTTGGGTTTTCAATCGAGCATTTGTCGAGTGTTTACGGCATACCCGGTCATGCGCATGAGGATGAAAGTGACGACAGTCATGACAGTGAGCATATGGAAGTTGAAGGCGATGAAATTGTGCAGGCAGACCTGCAGCAAAATAGATATCAGATTGCCGGTGAATTTCAATTAAGCACGCCTATGATAAGCGCGGTAAATTTTGGTCTTGCTTACACCGATTATCAGCATACTGAAATTGAAAATAGGGTACCTGGGACGTCCTTTTCTAACGAGTTGTTTGAAACACGCATCGAAATTTTACACCAGCCTCTCGCTGGCTGGCGTGGGGGGATAAGTCTACACACCAAAATGTCTGATTTTGCTGCCGTGGGTGCTGAGGCATTTAGCCCGCCCTCAGACACCAAGTCTTTCGGCTTAGGACTTATTGAAGAAAAACACTTTGGTGATTTTCTGGTGCAGCTTGGCGGACGTATCGAAAAAGTATCCCTAAACGTGCCTCGCGTGTTTGCGCCTGAACTTGAATTACACGATGAGTCGTACTCTGAAGGACATAGCGACGGACATAGCGATGGATATAGCGACGAAGGTCACGATGAGCATCATGACGAACATTCATCAGATCAGGACAATGCTGCGCACAGCGGCGAAATTGATCCTGTCAGTTTAGATTTTACGCCTATATCAGTGTCAGCCGGTGTTGTATGGGACATCGCCAAAGGATATAACCTAGCGGCTTCATTTGTGCATGCACAGCGAGCACCTTCAAGCGCTGAACTATTTTCTTTTGGTCCACATATAGGCACTCAAACCTATGAAATAGGCGCATTGTATGCGCTTCACGAAGACGGGTTTGAGTTTGAAGGTAGTACGCCAAGGATGGAAAAATCTAATAATATCGACTTATCTTGGCGTAAATTTGGGGGTAATTTTGGTGCGGTATTTAACCTTTTCTACAATCAAATAGACAACTATTATTACGCTGCAAATACTGGCTTTATGGCTGAATTTGAACATGCAGATGGTGAGCACGGTGAAGGCGATTCACACAATGAGCATAGCGGTGAAGAGGTCGCGGAGCATGGCTATGAGGACGAACATGGCGGTGCACATGAGGATGAAGGTCTACCAGTGTACGCATACCTAACCGCCGACGCTGATTTATACGGTGCTGAAGTTCAGCTAAGCTATAACGTGACGAACAACCTAAGCTTTATGGCTCAAGCAGATTATATTCGCGCCAAAATAAAGCAAAGTGAAACAGGTAACTTGCCCCGCATTCCACCGATTAAAACAATTCTAAGCGTTGATTATAAAACTAATGATTTGAGCCTAAACGCTCAAGTGACACACATGTTCTCACAAACTAAAGTGGCAGCGTTAGAAAGTGAAACGGATGCGTATACCTTGGTAAGCATGAATGCTTCATATTTTACAAATATACGCGATATGGATACTGAAATATTTCTACGTGGACGTAACCTGCTTGACGAGGAAGCTAGGGTGCATACTTCCTTCCTAAAGGACTTAGCGCCTATGCAAGGACGCTCGGTAGAATTAGGGCTAAGATTGACGTTTTAAGCGCTAGTTTATTGTTGCGTACTTAGCAATTAGACATAAAAAACCGCCTCAACCGGCGGTTTTTTTACGTCTGTCTGTTTGTGTTTTCCCATTATTAGCAGGCTCAATAATTTAGATGGCTTTGATGCATAGGCTAAGGGGTTGAGGCATAATAATAAGCATACATAGCTTCACACTTACAAAGCGATACTTTTGGATAAACCCGGGTTAGTGAAGTAACATAATAAAAAATAACGCTGTGCTAGCACAGGAGAGGGACAATTGCGAATTAAAACGGGTGTTATATGGGGTGGGGTGGTTGTTTCAGGATGTTTTTTTGCAGCCGCTGTCTTTTTATGGGCTATTGGCCCAGATTGGCGGGTATTGGCCTTAAACCCACCTAAAGACACCAATATACTTTTTTGGGATCAGCAACAGCGAGACGCTGGTTTCAAAGTGCTAGACGAACTGTCGTTCATGGTTAAATCACGCACTATTATACCAAGTGGCAATGTAAAAGAACTTCCCAAGGGAATGCCTTTAAACCTCAAGGTTGATATGGATGCGTTTTTTGAAGAGCAGCGTCTGTCAGGTGCGCTAATCTTGCATAAAGGTCAAATTCGCTATGAACGCTATGGTATTGGGCATTCACCTGAAAAACGCTGGACCAGTTTTTCAGTGGCAAAATCGTTTACCTCTACTCTGGTTGGCATTGCCTTGAAAGACGGTGATATTGACAGTCTTGATGATAGCGTCTCTACCTACATCGACGGCCTAAAAGGTTCCGTTTACGATGATGTCAGTATTTTGCAACTGTTAACGATGACCTCAGGCGTAGCGTGGAACGAAAGTTATACTGAGCCTGATTCTGACGTAGCGAAATTTAATTTTCATCAAGCAAATGATGGCCTTCCTACCATTGTCAGCTACATGCGCACTTTAAAAAGAGCGCATCCTGCAGGGGAACAGTGGCACTATTCTACCGGTGAGACTAATTTAATAGGTATTTTAGTGGCGCAAGCCACAGGGCGTAATATTTCTGATTATCTGACTGAAAAAATATGGCAGCCTTTTGGTATGGCAGACAAAGCAAGCTGGCTGTTAGGCCCCGATGGTAACGAAATATCAGGTTGCTGCATGCAAGTTAGTTTGCGTGATTATGCTCGTTACGGATTATTTATAGCGCAAGGCGGTAAGATTAATGGTGTGTCTGTGCTACCCGACGGATGGTTAGCAGATGCCACTTCCACGCAAATTAGTATTGGCATTGAAGGAAGTGGATATGGTTATCAGTGGTGGACTTTTGATGACGGCAGCTTCACTGCAAGAGGTATCTTTGGACAAACTATTTTTGTCGATCCCAAAAGGGAATTAGTGATAGCGTTTAATGGAAACTGGTTAAACGCGAGTGACAGTGAACTAAACGCCAAACGCTTCGAATTTATCGATAAAGTACAATACACTATAGAACAGCAGCTATAATTTAAAATCTTACCCTATAGTGCAGTCAGGCGCGTAAGTGCAAAGCGCCTGACTTTGGTGTGCCCAAAAACGCTTAAGACATTGTCACAAGCTCTTCTGCTGACGTCGGGTGAATAGCTACGCAGGCGTCAAAGTCTGCTTTGGTAGCGCCCATTTTCATCGCAACGCCAAAGCCTTGTAAAATCTCATCCATGGCGTAGCCAATACCGTGCAAACCTACCACTTTTTCTTCGCTACCTGCGCATATTAGTTTCATTTTAGTGACTTGACGATGAGCGGTAAGCGCGGTATACATTGCGCCAAAGCTAGAGTTGTATATGGTTAAGTCGTCGCCATACTTTTCACGCGCTTGGGCCTCAGTTAAGCCTATAGTGCCGATGGTAGGATGACTAAATACCACGGTGGGAATTAAATCATAGTCCATGTGGGCATCGGTTTTATTATTAAACAACCTTTCAGATAGCAAGCGGCCAGCTTTTACGGCTACAGGGGTTAAGTCAATTTTACCAATGTTGTCACCCACTGCATAAATGTTGTCGGCGCTAGTATTTTGAAATTTATCTACTTTTATGTAGCCGCGCTCATCAAGTTTTACGCTGGTGTTTTCAATGTCAATTGTGTTGTTAGCGGGTTCGCGGCCTATTGCCCAAATTAATACATCGGCTTCTAACATGGTGCCGTTGACCAAATGCACTTCAAGCGTATTGTCGTCACGCTTTTCTACCTTTTCAACTTGTGTGTGTGCGTGCAACTTAATGCCATCTTCTTGCATCAATTCGGTGATTGTATCTGATAACATGTCATCAAAACTGCGTAAGGGTTTTTCTTTGCGCACCACTAAGTGTGTCTGTGTGCCTAAAGAGTGTAAAACGCCGGCAAGCTCAACCGCAATATATCCTGCGCCCACCACTACAACTCTTTTTGGCTGATGTGCTAAAGCAAAAAAGCCATCAGAATCTATGCCAAGATCGGCCCCAGGCACTGCTGGCTTAATTGGGCGCCCGCCGGTGGCAATATTAATATGATCGGCGGTGTAAACTACGCCATCAACGTCAAGGGTATTGTTGTCGATGAACTTTGCAAAACCTTTAATGACGGTTACGCCATTGTTCATAAACACGCGTTCATACGATTTGTGAATACGTGAAATGTAGGCCTCACGGCTTTCTACCAACTTTTCCCAACTGAATTTATTAACCGTAATGTCAAAGCCATAATCTGCAGAATATTTGTGAATGGCTTCTGCAACTTGGGCGCCATACCACATTGCTTTTTTGGGCACACAGCCGACGTTTACACACGTGCCGCCCACCAGTTTTGCTTCAATTATGGCGACTTTTTTGCCGTAGCGAGACGCTCTGTTGGCTGATGCAATACCGCCGCTGCCGCCGCCAATACAAATGTAATCAAAATGTGTGTTTGAATCTGTCATAAAATCCCAATTTAGTAGTGAAAATAAATAGTGGTGCTAGGCTTAATATCCGTAATGTAGATAGAAGTCTGCAAAAAATGATTAGTGATAATCTAAATAACTTTTTTCTGCCATACAAACACTATGTTGGCAAGGATATATAATTCAAGTTTTGCTTGTACTTTTATTTGCCATAAAGCGTATTGGTAAGCATACTAATTGATACTTTGGGGCCACTTCCACCAAGACAATAGTCACAATAGTAGAGTAAACTCAGGTTTAATCCAGTGTTGAATTTTCATTATATACCCCAACACTTGATCTCATCTAACACCAAAAGAGCATGCCCCTTTATGAATATTAAGCAAATATCTAGTGATCAAGCCCTTAGCGATTTATCAAACAACCCTGTATTCTCTGCCATTGACCCTAGTGAAGTTGCAGAGCAAGTTAGGCATTCAATCTCGCACTGTAAGGAAATTATTGCAGAATCTGTCGCTAAAGCCGAGGTGTCCTTTGTTAACGTTGTCTCAAAGCTAGAAGAAGCCGATGACACGCTGAGTAAATTGTTTTCCCCAATAAGTCATATGAATTCAGTGCTTAGCAGTGACGCCCTGCGTGCAGCCCACGATGCTTGCTTGCCCCTGTTGTCTGAATACTCTACTTTTGTGGGCCAGCATCAAGGTTTATGTGACCTGTATAAAGCCTTAGCAGAGTCGCAAGAATTCGAGACCTTGTCAGTTGCGCGACAAAAAGTTGTGACAAACGCGGTGCGTGACTTTGAACTATCGGGTGTTGCGCTGCCTGTTGATAAGAAAAAACAATATGCCACTATTAGCGCTAGGCTGTCGGAACTTGCATCGCAGTTCTCAAATAACGTGATGGATTCAAGCCTTGCTTTTAGTAAACATGTGAGTGATGAACAAGAACTTGCTGGATTACCGCAAAGCGCGCTAGACGCAGCGGCGCAGGCTGCCCATGAAAAAGACTTGCGAGGATACTTATTCACCCTTGATATCCCTAGTTACTTACCGGTAATGATGTACTGCGACAATGCTCAACTTAGGCAAGAAATGTATCGTGCTTTTGTCACCCGTGCTTCTGACCAAGACGGCAAGAGCATTGACGGCGAAGCAGGGCAGTTTGACAATGCACAGATCATTGATGAAACCTTATCGCTGCGCCACAGTCTTGCGCAATTGCTTGGGTTTAACAGCTATGCTGATTATTCGTTAGCCACAAAAATGGCACAAGACACTGCTCAAGTTAAGCACTTTTTAGAAGATCTTGCGGCTAAATCCTTACCACAGGCCAAACAAGAGAAAAAAGAACTAGCAGAATTTGCGACGGCCGAATTTGGCGCTAGTCAGCTTGAAGCTTGGGACTTCGCCTATTATGGAGAAAAGTTAAAGCAAGCAAAATATTCTGTTTCTGATGAAGAATTGCGTCCTTACTTTCCAGAGCAAAAGGTCCTTAGCGGACTGTTTCAAGTGGTGTCGCGCTTATTTGGCGTGGAAGTCAGCGAAATTACAAACGTAGACACATGGCACAAAGACGTACGGTTTTTTGAAATTCACGATAGTATAGGACGCCTGCGAGGTTCGTTTTATTTAGATCTGTACGCGCGTGCAAAAAAACGCGGTGGCGCGTGGATGGACGTTTGTGCAGGACGAAGACACAAACTAAACGGGGAATTGCAAACTCCTGTTGCCTATTTAACGTGTAACTTTTCTGGCCCCGTGGGTAGTAAACCCGCGCTGTTCACTCACGACGAAGTCATTACTTTGTTCCATGAATTTGGCCATGGTATACACCATATGCTAACGCAGGTCGATGTTAGCGCCGTAGCGGGTATTCATGGCGTAGCGTGGGACGCCGTTGAACTCCCCAGTCAGTTTTTAGAAAACTGGTGCTGGCAGCCTGATGCCTTGGCATTTATTTCAGGTCACTATGAAAGCTACGACCCTTTGCCGCAAGACTTACTCGACAAAATGTTAGCGGCCCGAAACTTTCAGTCTGCTATGCAAATGGTAAGACAGTTAGAATTTAGTTTGTTTGACATGAAGCTGCATCAAGGACTAGGCCAAGATCAATCGGTGCAGTCTCTTTTAAACGAGGTTAGAGTAAAAGTGTCGGTGACTGTGCCGCCTGCTTTTAACCGCTTTCAAAATAGTTTCGGACATATTTTCGCAGGAGGCTATGCCGCTGGCTATTACAGCTACAAATGGGCCGAAGTATTATCAGCAGATGCGTTTTCGCGCTTTGAAGAAGAAGGTATATTCAACCCGCAAACTGGCCAAGACTTCCTTAATAATGTGCTAGAGCAGGGTGGTTCAAAAGAGCCTATGGAACTATTTACTGCATTTAGAGGACGTGAGCCTAATACCGACGCACTGATAAGACACTCTGGCATAATGCAGGCATAGCGATGTCAGTAGAAAAATTTAGTCGCATCTATATCCGTGCCGCCAAACGCAAGGGCGGCGATTACCTGCTTGAATCACTTGTTGCTGTGCCCTTACTAAATCAAGAAGTGGCTAGTATTGGGGATGACAGGTTTTTATCTGAATTCACCAAAAAAGTGTTTCAGTCGGGTTTTGTGTGGCGCGTAGTGAGGCAAAAATGGCCTAATTTTGAACGGGATTTTTTTGCCTTTAATATTGAGAAAGTGCTATTGATGCCTGACGAAATGCTAGAAAAAAAGGCAACAAACCCCGACATCATCCGTAATTTAAACAAAGTACGGACTATCCGCGACAATGCTCTGATGATCAAAAGCGTGCAGCAAAGCCACGGTTCATTTGCGCGTTTTGTGGCTGAGTGGGACAGCACCGATATTATTGGGCTTTGGGCGTTTTTAAAGGAAAATGGTGCCCGTCTTGGCGGCAATACAGGTCCTTACGCACTGAGGTTCTTAGGTAAAGATACCTTTTTAATCAGCCGCGACATAGAAGGCTATTTTGTTGCGCATGATATTATTACCGGTTCATCGCGATCAAAGCGTAGCCTGCTTGCAATACAGCAGCAGTTCAACGAGTGGCAGCAGCAGTCGGGACGCTCACTGCAAGAAATCAGTCAAATTGTGTCTATGAGTGTTGGCGATAATCATGCTCCAAGCGACTAAGGTATAGTAAGGTAAGAAATCGCTACACCTACAGCATAAAACATCCATAAATACATGCGCGAAAACAGCAATCGACTATCAGTTACCGCCGCTTTACGCTAATATCGTAGCCAAGATTAATAGTTATGTAAGGCCTTTATGTCTAACAAAAAGCAAAAAAACACGTCTGATAATGAAAGCGCCACTGCTGATTTTGGCTTTACTAAAGTAGACAAGGCTAAAAAAGCCGATATGGTGGCTGATGTTTTTCACTCTGTAGCGGCTAAATACGATGTAATGAACGACTTAATGTCATTAGGTATTCATCGTTTTTGGAAGCGCTATACTATAGACTGCTCAGGCGTGCGCAGCGGCCAAAAAGTGCTAGATTTAGCCGGTGGTACAGGTGATTTAGCGGCTAAGTTTAGCAAGATGGTCGGACCAAGCGGAGAGGTTGTACTTGCAGACATAAACCATTCAATGCTAAACGTAGGCAAAGAAAAACTGCTCAATAAAGGCATTGTAGGCAATGTACATTATGTGCAGGCGAACGCTGAGAAATTGCCTTTTCCAAACCACCATTTCGATTTAATTACCATTGCATTTGGCTTGCGTAACGTTACTGATAAATCCAAAGCTTTAGCCTCTATGTTCAGAGTATTAAAACCTGGTGGGCGCTTGCTCGTGCTTGAGTTTTCAAAACCAAGCACTGAGGCCTTGAGTAAAGTGTACGATGCCTACTCATTCTATTTATTACCGAAAATAGGAAAGTTAGTGGCTAATGACGCTGAAAGCTATCGCTATTTAGCGGAATCTATTCGCATGCATCCTGACCAAGATAGCCTTGAACAAATGATGAAAGACGTGGGTTTCGAGCAAACCAGCTATCATAATTTGACCGGCGGTATTGTTGCGCTACACCGAGGATATAAGTTCTGATGGCTGCGCCGCAAATGGTAAGCGCCGCCTTAGAAGCTGGGGTAAACAAAGCATTAAAATGGTCATCTAATAGCGTGGGATTGCTTAAACCTTTGGCTGATAAAACCTGCATTATTTATATACAAGAGCTAGAGTCGGCGTTAATTTTTAGCTTCAATGACCGCTACATAAGTGTGTCATCCGACACCGACAGTCTTTATACTAGCCTTCCAGACGATAACGGCCCTAGTGCCTTATATGATAATGAATGCTGGGTGAGTATTTCATTTTTTGCCCTCGACAAGCTTAAGCAAAATAATCAAATGACCAAACTAATCAAATCAGGCAAGTTAGATTTTTCTGGCGATCTTGGGATCTTGCAGGGCGTCAGTCGCCTATTTGATAAACTTGATATAGATGTCGAGGAAGTGATGTCAGCTTATGTCGGCGATGCTGCTGCTTATCAGTTTAATTCATCGGGTAAAAAATTGGTAGCGTCTATTGGGCAGCAGCTTTCTATACTTTCTGTCACCTTGGCCGATGCAGCACTCGATGAAAAGCCCATTGGGGTAAGGCCCATAATAGTAATGAACTTCAACGATGAAGTGAATGCTCTTCGCGCAGACTTTGATCGCTTTGAAGCAAGGCTTGCATTAATGGAAGTGAAATTGAAAATAAAAATGAATGTTAAGCAAGGTAAGTCAACATGAGATACGGCCGTTTCCTGCAAATTGGCGGTGTGTTGCTCACCCATGGTTTAGACGATCTGGTTCCTAAGCGTTTTCGCCCATGGTATTTCAAAATTGCGCGTAAAGGGCTTTTTTGGTGGCCAAATCGACACAAAGGCGAGTCCCAAGGCAAGCGTCTACGGCTAGCCTTACAAGAATTGGGTCCGGTATTCGTCAAGTTTGGACAAATGTTGTCAACACGCCGCGATTTATTACCCGACGAGATGGTAACTGAACTCACTCGTTTACAAGATAAGGTGCCCCCATTTGACTCTAACGAGGCCAAGGAAATAATTAGAAAAGCATTAGATCTGAAGGATCTTAACGAGCTTTTTAGTGAGTTTGAACATGTCCCATTGGCTTCGGCGTCGGTTGCGCAGGTGCACAGCGCTAAATTAAAGGGAGATAACAAAGACGTTGTTGTTAAGGTGTTAAGGCCAAATATTAAGCAAACTATTGAAGCCGATGTAGATTTGTTAATCTCTATTGCGCAACTTGTGCAAGACTGGCTACCAAATGGTAAACGACTGCGCCCTGTAGAAGTGGTAAAAGAATATAAGCGTACTATTTTAGATGAGCTTGATCTGCTGCGTGAAGCTGCTAACGCCATACAGGTGAGGCGCAGCTTTAAAAATTCTGACAGCCTCTATGTGCCTTACGTATACAGCGAACACTGCCGCATTAATGTGATTGTGATGGAGCGTATTTATGGCATTCCAGTATCCGAAATAGACACCCTACGTGCACAAAATACAAATCTAAAAGTATTGGCAGAGCGTGGCGTGGAGGTCTTTTTTACTCAGGTGTTTCGCGACAGTTTTTTCCATGCTGACATGCACCCAGGTAATATTTTTGTGTCGTTTGAGCATCCTGAAAACCCGAAATATATAGGCATTGATTACGGCATAGTAGGGACCTTAAATAAACAAGATAAGCGCTATTTGGCTGAGAACTTTATTGCATTTTTTAACCGTAATTATCGCAAAGTAGCAGAGCTTCATATTGATTCAGGCTGGGTGCCTGCCGACACCGATATTGATGATTTTGAAATGGCGATTCGAACCGTATGTGAACCTATCTTTCAAAAACCGCTGGCCGAAATTTCGTTTGGTAACGTGTTATTACAACTTTTTACGACCGCTCAGCGTTTTAATATGACCGTACAACCACAGTTAGTTTTACTGCAAAAAACACTGCTATATGTTGAAGGATTAGGCCGCACGCTATATCCACAGTTGGATTTATGGAAAACGGCGAAACCTTTTCTAGAAAAATGGATGAAAGATCAAATTGGCCCACAGGCCTTATATAATCAACTCAAAGAAAACCTACCTTTTTGGTCTGAAAAGCTGCCAGAAATGCCTGATTTGCTATATGACACTCTACGGCAGATTAAACAGATGCCCATACAGGCTGAAAAGCAGCACTTGGCTAGTTTGGCGCTTCATGTGAATATTCAAAAGGCACGAATGTTAGGCAAAGTGGCCGTTACTTTTTCTATTGCAGCGGCGGTATTATACGTGTTTGAGCAGCATTGGTTATTAAGCTGTGGTAGTGCGTTGGTGGCACTGTTTGCATGGTATTTCTCATTTAAACGATTAGAGTAAAACACCTGCGTGTCAGCCTTCTTGAGGTAAGGAGGCCTTTAAGCCTTTTGTTTAATCATTCCATTGGACTTTTGCTGCGATACTTTCACCCTGAGTAGACAAGTTTAAACGCCAGCCGGCCTTGTGCTGCATCCAGCATTCGTGCAGAAGTTCGGTATGAATGAGAGGGTGTTTAATCTTAATGTCGCAAGGCAATAAAAGTAACCATTTTTCATTATCGATACACAAACTTACCTCAGGTATGGCCGAGCTTTTGCGCCTTCCTACCAATATAATGGCAATTCGTAATATTCGAAGGCTGCGCTCGAGCATTCCGCGCAAGTCGTCGCTATAATTCGCTATAGACAGCATGTCTACTGGTTGGCGATGCATGCTGACTAAATCCCGTATCATCATACGCTGTAGCGTTGTAAAACCAGTGATTTCAACATTATTAAGGATATATGCGCCGTGCTCATGGTATGATTTATAGCCTATATGTAGGCCTAACTCATGCAGGGCAGCCGCAGCGCCAACGATACCATGAGTGTCGTAATCACAAAAACGCGTTTGATCGCACATTTGATGGCAAAGTGTAACGGCTGTGTCACGTGCTCTTTGGCTATGTGCAGGATCTATGTGGAAGCGTGATATCAAATGATTTAGACCTTGAGTTCGCCTGTCTGCACGTCGGTAACTGTCGAGCATTCCATATATAATGCCTTCGCGCAGCGCACCCCCAGCAATTTGCATGTTATCAATACTGAAGGTCTCAAATAGCGCTATTAATATAGCTAGCCCACTAGGGAAAATGGCTTGCCTAGCCAGCGGTAAGCCGTCTATGTTCAGATTATCAACATGCTGTTGGCTAATGCATATTTCGCGTAGATTATATAAATGCTGCAGTCTTATGGCATCGTTAATGCCTTGTTTGACCAAAATTTGCGTGACCGCTTGGGGTGTACCCGACGCGCCTAAGCACTGCTGCCAGTCGAAGCATAAAAAAGTGTCTTTATGTTCATTCAGTATTGTGAGTGCTGCTTGGTAAGCATTTTCAAAATTCATACTTGTGAGCTCACCGCTAGCAAAAAACTGCTCCATGAAAGTGACACAGCCCATGTTTAGACTAGTCAAAAATACCGGCTCTATGTCGCGGCCTAAAATTACTTCAGTACTGGCACCGCCAATATCAATTACTAAGCTGTTGCCTTGGTTGGCAGACGTATAGGCCACACCTAAGAAAATTTGGCGCGCTTCTTCCTCGCCGCTTATTACCAGTACTTTATGTTTTAAAATGGTTTCGGCGCGCTTGATAAAGTCGCGGGCGTTAGTGGCTAAGCGTAAGGTCGCGGTAGCCACAATTTTAATGTTTTCTGGGGGGATGTCTTGGAGTTTTTCAGCAAAATTAGTTAAACATGAAAGCCCGCGTTCAATAGCATCTTCATGTAAATGATTGTTTTTATCAAGGCCTGTGGCTAAGCGTACTTTATGTTTGTTTTTACCAACCGTTTGTACGCTACCAGCTAAGACCCTCACAATAACCATGTGGAAACTGTTTGACCCTAAATCGATGGCGGCGTAGTACTCATCTTGTTGGTTATATGAGCCTTGATCTACCATTTTTGCTAACTCTACAAACATAAATGTCTCTACTTCATATTATGAATTTCTTTTTGGACCCCGAGACGGCCCTTTACTTTGCCGACTATCTTTACGCGGGCCCCCGCGAGTATTCGTTCGACCCCTCGCAGGTGCTCGTTTTGTGAAGGTTGGTCTAGGTACATCGTCTAATAAATTGATTGGGTTATAGTCGGTTACCTGCACATCGTGGCCTATGTAAGTTTCAATAGCGGGCAGGTTTTGTGCGTGACGCTCACATGCAAAACTAATTGCTTTACCGGTTTCACCTGCACGGCCTGTACGGCCAATTCTATGCACGTAATCTTCAGCTTCGTCGGGTAAATCGTAGTTGAATACGTGCGTCACTTTTTCAATGTGTAATCCACGCGCTGCAACATCGGTAGCCACTAATATGTCTAAGGCACCGCTGGTAAAATCTTCTAAAATGGTAAGGCGCTTTTTCTGTTGAACATCGCCACTTAGCAAACCGACTCTGTGTCCGTCTGCTTGCAGCCAAGCGGATACTTTTTCACAGTCATGTTTGGTGTTAGCAAAGACGATGGCTTTGTCAGGCCACTCTTCTTCAATGAGTGTGAGTAACAATAGCGCTTTGTCTTCGTTGCTTGGATAAAAGAGTTCCTCGCTTATGCCGATCCCAGTTTTTGTTTCAGGTGCTACCTGAACGTGGATAGGGTTATTCATGTGTTCATAAGCAAGTTCTTGCACTCTAAAGCTCAAGGTGGCTGAAAACAGCATGCTTAAACGCTTAGTAGGGTTAGGCATGCGGTTAAACATGTAGCGAATATCTTTTATGAAGCCTAAATCGAACATCCTATCGGCTTCATCAAGTACAGCGACTTGAATATTATCCAAGTTAAAGACGTCTTGCTTGTAGTAGTCGATAATGCGACCACAGGTGCCAATTAAAATATCTACCCCTTTTTCAAGCTGTTGGCGTTGACTTTCATAACCTTCGCCTCCATAAATAGCGGCAACAGATAATCCAGTGTGTTTACTGAGCAGCTGGGCGTCGTTAAATATTTGTACAGCCAATTCGCGAGTGGGTGCCATAATAATAGCGCGCGGACTGTTACCTTGGTCACTTTTTGGATGAGTAAGTAGGTAGTGAAAGGTGGCGACCAAAAAGGCGATGGTTTTACCCGTACCGGTTTGGGCTTGGCCTGCAATATCGCTTCCAGCGAGTAATTGAGGTAAACTCATCGATTGTATGGGCGTACACTGGGTAAAGCCAGCCTCGTCTAAGCCCGCTTGAACTTGCGGGTGAATCGAAAGAGAAGAAAATAGCGTATCAGTTAAATGTGTTTGTGGCATAGCTTATAGCTTCTCGATGCTTGCAATAAAAATGACTTCTATATAACACTATTAGGCACTGAACAAAGGTGTCAGCAATAATCCCTAATTTGGAGAAAAGAATGAGCGACAAAATTCTCGTATTAACAGACGAAAAATTCGAAGCCGATGTATTGAAAGCATCAGGTCCTGTGTTAGTTGATTTCTGGGCGCAGTGGTGCGGCCCCTGTAAGATGATCGCCCCTATTCTAGAAGAAATATCGGTCGAATACGAGGGGAAGTTAACAGTTGGCAAGCTAAATGTCGAAGAAAATAACGAAACTCCGCCTAAATACAGCATACGCAGTATTCCGGCTCTGCTTTTATTTAAGGATGGAGCGCTTGCTGCGACCAAGGTTGGCGCGGTTTCTAAGGCGCAATTAAAAGAGTTTTTAGACGCGCACATATAAACTGGACTAATAAAGCAACCGGCTCGGTTGCTTTATTTTGACCTTATATTTATCGATTATCGCTAATGCTTACAAAAAACTGGACGAATTTAGCATTAAGTGATACTTTTAACTAACTCACCAGCAGTAAGGTTTGTTTACATATTATATTATGTGGACTATCCACCTTGTAAGCTCCGGTTTTATTCTCGATTTGAAACACATTATTCACACTTATGTGGTCGAAAATATGTACCTCGTAATTTCCATTAAGCGATCAATTGTCTAAGGCAGCTGTTGGACAAGTATCAATTAATTAAACACAATGAAATTGGCCGTCATGGCGCATCTTTTGTTAGCAAACATTCATGTTTGCATAACGCTAATAAGCGGCAACAGAGCTGCCAGTTTCGTAAATTTAACAACGCGTAACAACAAAACAGACCCCCCAAATATGAATTTAACTGATTTAAAAAGCAAACCTATTAACGAACTCGTCGCTCTATCTGAAACCATGGGTTTAGAAAATCTAGCGCGTGCGCGTAAGCAAGATATTATCTTCTCCATTTTAAAGGCTCATGCCAAGGGCGGTGAAGACATTTTCGGTGACGGTGCACTTGAAATACTACAGGACGGATTCGGGTTTTTACGCTCAGCCGATTCATCCTATCTTGCTGGCCCCGACGACATTTACGTATCACCAAGCCAAATTCGACGCTTTAATTTGCGCACCGGTGATACAATTTCAGGTAAAATTAGGCCGCCAAAAGACACCGAGCGCTACTTTGCGCTGTTAAAAATTAGAGAAGTTAATTTTGATAAACCTGAGAATTCACGTAACAAAATTTTATTTGAAAATCTTACGCCACTGCACGCAAATGATCGCTTGCGTATGGAAAGAGGCAATGGCAGCACCGAAGATATTACGGCCAGAGTACTAGACTTAGCTTCACCCATAGGCCGCGGTCAGCGCGGACTTATTGTGGCGCCGCCAAAAGCAGGTAAAACCTTATTGCTGCAAAACATTGCGCAGTCAATTGCGGCTAACCATCCCGACTGTCTATTGATGGTATTGTTAATCGATGAGCGCCCAGAAGAAGTGACCGAAATGCAGCGTTTAGTTAACGGCGAAGTTATTGCTTCAACCTTCGACGAACCCGCTAGTCGCCACGTCCAGGTCGCAGAAATGGTCATCGAAAAAGCCAAGCGTTTAGTGGAACACAAAAAAGACGTGGTTATTTTATTAGACTCAATAACCCGTTTAGCACGTGCTTATAACACGGTTATTCCATCGTCTGGTAAAGTCTTAACGGGTGGTGTAGACGCAAACGCGCTGCACAAGCCAAAAAGATTCTTCGGCGCGGCTAGAAATGTAGAAGAGGGCGGCAGTTTAACCATTATTGCAACTGCCCTTATCGATACTGGCTCAAAAATGGATGAAGTTATTTATGAAGAGTTTAAAGGCACTGGTAACATGGAGATCCATCTTAATCGAAAAATAGCAGAAAAACGCGTATTCCCGGCTATTGATATTAACCGATCGGGCACCCGAAGAGAAGAGCTACTCACCACCCCTGACGAGCTGCAAAAAATGTGGATTCTGCGTAAGATAGTGCATGAAATGTCAGAAGTAGACTGTATGGAGTTCATGATAAGCCGTCTTTCTATGACGAAAACTAACGAAGAGTTTTTTGCGAGCATGAAACGCGGCTAAAGGGTTTTTACAATATAGTTATAAAAAAAGAGCCATAGCGCTCTTTTTTTGTAAAGGCGCTAAACATATGAGCACAAAAAAAGAGCGGCGAGGGTCGCTCTTTTTTGTGCTTGTGAGTATAATAGTTAATTGTATTAATGCCTGCTGCAGTTTAATGGCTAGCCTGCCTGCTGTGATAGGCCACTTTTTAAGAGCGAGTATTAAATGGCGCAAGTCGCAATTGTAATGGGTTCACAGTCAGACTGGCCAACGATGCAAAAAGCAGCTTCTATGCTTAAAGCGCTTGGCGTTGAATTTACGGCGCAGGTCGTATCTGCTCATAGAACGCCTAACTTGCTGGTTGAATTTAGCGAAGGTGCTGCCAGCAAAGGTTATCAGGTGGTTATTGCAGGTGCCGGTGGTGCAGCGCATTTACCCGGCATGATTGCTGCGCACACTCACCTACCCGTATTAGGATGCCCGGTGCGTTCTAGTCAATTAAACGGACTTGACTCACTGCTATCTATTGTTCAAATGCCAAAAGGTGTTGCTGTAGGCACCTTAGCAATTGGTGAGGCAGGCGCTGCAAACGCTGGTTTACTAGCCGCGCAAATTATTGCGCTGCAAAACGAGACTGTGCGCGACAACATAATTGCCTTTAGAGCTAAGCAAACGCAAACTATACTTTCAAATCAAACTTTGGTGCTTGAATGAAGGTACTCGTGTTAGGCGCTGGGCAACTAGCGAAAATGCTGTATTTAGCCGCTGCACCCCTTGGCGTAGAGGTTTTTGCGGTTGACGTTACAGACAATTCAGTGCTGAATCCGGTTAGTAGGCAAGTGCATGAGTTTGATTTAGCATTCGCCATTGAAGAAGCAAAAGCAATTACCGTTGAATTTGAGCATATTCCTGAGCCATTGCTAGAGCTTGTCGAAGCCAGTGGAAAGCTCATGCCAAATATGCTATCCATTATGGCTGGAGCAGACAGAGTAAGAGAAAAGTATTTACTGGCACAAAATGGCATCGCTAACTGCCAACATTTGATTATCGATAATGTTGACCAGCTTGAGGGCATTACAGACATTTTGGGTGACAAAATAATTTTCAAATCCAGCCGAGACGGCTACGATGGCTATGGTCAATGGCGTATGCGCAGCGCATCAGACCTAGGAAGTTTGCACGATACCTTTGATAAACTCGATTTACGCAAAGTACCGCTAATTGCGGAGAAAATGTCCTTATTTGATCGGGAAATTTCAGTGGTCGGCGCGCGCGATGCTAAGGGCAATATTTGCTGCTTCCAAATTGCTGAGAATTTACACTATGAAGGACAACTACACGTATCGATTGCGCCAGCCACTAAGCTAACAAAAACAATTATCTTTCAAGCGAACGATATCTTTAAGCGCATAGCAAATGCGCTTGAATATGTAGGTGTGTTAGCCATAGAGCTTTTCCAAGTTGGCGACGAATTATTAGTAAATGAAATTGCCCCACGCGTGCATAATTCAGGGCATTGGACTCAAGACGGTGTTGGCACTTGTCAGTTTGAACAGCACATACGAGCGGTATTAGGCTTTGGTTTGGGCAGCACCAAAACCCCTTACGTTAACGCCATGGTGAATGTCATTGGCTGCACCAGTTTTAGCCGAGACCTAATCGCGCTTGACGGCTGCCATTTGCACTGGTACGGCAAAACCCTGCGTGAAAAACGTAAAATGGGGCATATAAACGTAGTGGCCGATAATTATGCTCAGCTTGGCGACAAACTAATTGCTCTACTTGAGCATTTACCCGAGGAATCGTTTCCCCTGTTAGCAGGAGAAGCAAAACGTTTACAAGCTTTCTCGCAAACCTAGCGACCTTATCAAAATTGTATAAGGAGCATGTTTTGAGTGGTGACTATTATAAAAAGTATTTTTTCACATTAATTCATATCGGCAATACGGAGATAAATAAATTATGCCATGTAAATCATTTTTTGGGTTTTGTTTGTTGCGTGCCTCGCGCTCTTTGCTCACTTACCTGTCGACATATAGTAAAAGGCTAGTACTGAGGGCATCCTTTTTCTTCGTCATCCTAGCTACCACTGCTACTGTGTATGTAAATGCGAACGTACACCATCAAGCTCATATCGCAGAGATTAGCATGGCGTCATCTGTTAGTATAAATGAGCCGTGGGCAAGAGCCACATTTGCACTTGCAAAAAGCGGCGCTGCCTACTTTTCTATCATCAATACCAGCAATCATGACCTAGTACTCAGCTCGGTGTCAGTCGACAACAGTGTGGCCATGACAGCCGAACTGCATCATACCATCATGCAAAACGAAATGATGAGCATGCAAGAATTAGAAGATGGTATTGAAATAAAAGCTGGCTCGACGGTTGAATTATCTCCCGGCGGCATGCACATTATGCTGATGGGTTTACAAAAGCCACTTAACAAAGACGAATTTATAAACGTCAATTTAATTTTTGAAGACGGATCGCAGTTAAGCCATAGCGTACCTGTTTTAGATAAGCGTAATTGAAATATACAAAAAGAGCCGTTAAGGCATTTTTAACATTTACGCTTAGCTAAGGCAGTATGGATCCCAAATGGTCTGTGTGTCAGACCGAATATTTAACAATAGAGGGTAATATGTCGAATATAGATATTGGTATAAATGAAAACGATCGCCGCGAAATTGCAAATGGCTTAAAAAAACTATTAGCAGATTCGTACACTCTCTACTTACAAACACATAACTTTCACTGGAACGTAACAGGCCCACAGTTTCGTGAGCTACACCTAATGTTTGAGGAGCATTATACTGAGTTAGCGACAGCAGTTGATGACGTAGCAGAGCGCATTAGAACATTAGATGTGGCAGTGCCCGCCACCTATAAAGCTTTTGCTGAATTGAGCAGTATCAAAGAAGTAGATGGTGTGCCACAAGCATCACATATGGTGACCTTGCTGATGCAAGGGCATGAAGCGGTTGTGAAGACATGCAGAGACGTCCTCAAGCTTTCTCAAAAGGCCGATGATGAATCCACTTCTGCATTGGTTTCAGATCGTATGCGTGTGCATGAGAAAACTGCATGGATGTTACGCGCAACACAAAAATAGTCTTACGCAATTAAGACGCAGTAATGCATTGTGAACCTTGCGAAAGGCAAGGAGCACAATGCTATAGCGTCAGTTACTTGCAAAAAAGACGAACATCACCACACATATCACCACACATTGCGACATAGCAATCTAAAACAAAACGGCCTATTTTTATGAATCAAAACACGGTAGCACTTACTCTTGAAAACTTTCGTCCTGTTATGGTCGAACAATCAGCCCTAAAGCTAGTAGTCGTTTATTTTTGGGCGCAGCGGGATGAGCCCTCCGTAGCCCAGCTAGAGGTGATTAAGCGCTTTGTTAGTCAGTATCCTGATGAGATCTTTTTGGCAAGTGTGAACTGCGACGAACAGGCTGAAATAGTACAGCAGTTCGGCGTTAAAGGGCTCCCGACCACTATTTTAGTGAAGGATGGACAGCCTGTAGATGGCTTTTCAGGACCACAAGATGAAGCGCAGTTGAAAGTCACGTTTGCAGAATATTTGCCCAAACCAGAAGATGAGTTGTTTAGCAAAGCAAAAGAACTTATTGCGCAAGCAGATTATCAAGGCGCCTTTACATTTTTGAAACAAGCGCATGATATTGATGCTACCCGAGCCGATATTACAATAATGTATGCTGATGCCTGTGTTGAAACAGGCACTCTAGCGCAAGCAAAAGCCCTCATTGGCTGTGTTGGCCTTGTCGATCAGAATGGGGATTATCAAGCAGTGCTGGGGAAAATTAAATTAGCCGAAAAAGCGGCTGAGTCACCGCAGCTCTTAGAACTTCAGGAAAAACATGCCCAGTCACCTGATGATTTGGGTATTAAAGTAGAGCTTGCTGTGCAACTGCAGCAAGCGCACCAGCCTGAACAAGCCTTATCTTTGCTATTGGAAGTAGTGAAAAAAGACCTAAGTTTTGGCGATGCTAAAAAGACTATGCTCGATATGATAAACGCATTAGCCGACGGCGACCCCATAAAGGCGGCCTACAGGCGCAAGCTATACAGCCTTTTATATTAAAGGCCGCACTTTTTTACGCTAAATAGAGATGTCAGGCACTGCTTTTTTTGCTAACATCGCCCTCAAACTTAATTACCGTTCTTAACTTATGGCTAAAAATGTTGTTGTGCTTGGCACCCAATGGGGTGATGAAGGCAAAGGAAAAGTAGTTGACCTGCTAACGCAGAAGGTCTCTTATGTAGTGAGATACCAAGGAGGCCACAACGCTGGCCACACTTTGGTTATTGACGGCGTGACGACTGTCCTTCATTTAATTCCCTCTGGTATTTTGCGTAGTAAAGTAACCTGCGTCATTGGCAACGGCGTTGTGCTAAGCCCTGAAGCCTTGCTCACAGAAATGAAAATGCTTGAAGACAAAGGCATACCCGTAAAAAAACGCCTTAAAATAAGTGAAGCCTGTCCTTTAATTTTACCCTTTCATATTGCTCTTGATATAGCGCGCGAAACCGCCAGAGGCAATAAAGCAATAGGCACGACTGGTCGCGGTATAGGCCCAGCGTATGAAGACAAAGTGTCGCGCAGAGGCCTGCGTGTGGGTGATTTGTTCAACGCACAAGGTTTTGCGTTGAAGCTAAAAGAAGTGATGGAATATCACAACTTTATGCTGACCGAATATTACAAGGTCGAACCCCTAGACTACGCTACCGTGCTAGCCGATGCGTTGGCAGTAGCCGATTTATTAAAATCGATGGTGGTGGATGTAACCGATTTACTTGAAACCGCAAGGCTTAAGGGTGAACCCATAATGTTTGAAGGCGCCCAAGGCACCTTACTCGACATCGATCACGGCACTTATCCTTATGTGACGTCATCAAATACCACAGTGGGCGGTGTTGCCACTGGGGCTGGCTTTGGACCTTTGCACTTAGACTACGTGCTGGGAATAGTAAAAGCCTATACCACGCGAGTAGGCTCAGGCCCGTTTCCGACAGAACTCGACTGTGAAGTGGGCCAGCATTTGGGCGTCAAAGGTCACGAATTTGGCGCTACAACCGGTCGCAAGCGTCGCACCGGTTGGTTTGACGCAGTCGCGATAAAGCGCGCCGTGCAGCTAAACTCCATTACGGGGTTTTGTCTGACCAAACTTGATGTGCTCGATGGTTTAGAGACATTACGTATTTGTATTGGCTACAAAGACAAAAACGGTAAGGTCAGCACTACTCCCCCCCTAGCGGCCGAAGGCTATGAAGCTGTCACGCCAGTGTATGAAGATATGCCGGGTTGGACGAGCAGCACCTTCGGCGTAACCACGTTTGATAGCCTACCTCAGGCGGCTAAAAACTATATTAAACGCATTGAAACACTTGCGGGTGTACCGATAGACATCATATCGACAGGGCCTGACAGAGCGCACACTATGGTGCTCAAAGACCCGTATTCAGTTTAAGCCTCATTTTTGCTACTTAATAGCCTGGCACTAGTGCAATTTATCGACTAGTGGCGGGCTTTTTTATGGTCGAAACTACAGCAGGGTTCTGCTAATATCATGGTTAATTATGGAACTAGGATAATATAGCCATGGATCAACAAGCAGCCGCAAATATTGATACAAACAGTAAAAAAGAGACCAACATAGCGCAAAACAGCAAGGTATCTTGGGTAAGCCCTGTAAACGACAGTCTTGCAGCCCTGACTGACACAAAAGCTAGATTGGATGACTATTTTGCCACATCTGCAACGCTCCCATTGTCGTGGCGTAAACATCAGCTTAATGCGTTTTTAAAATTACTTCGCAGCGAAGAAAAAGCGATAACTACAGCGCTATATCAAGACCTGCACAAATCGGAAGAAGAAGCCTTTATAACCGAAGTGGGATATTTAACCAAGGATGTAAAGTATTTGCTGAGTCATATAGACGGCTGGGCGAAGCCAAGATCGGTGGGTACACCACTGCTAGCCATGCCGGGTAAAAGCATGATCAAAGCAGAGCCATTGGGTACTTGTTTAGTCATTGGGGCTTGGAACTATCCTTTCCAACTGGCTTTGAGCCCCATGCTGGCTGCTATTAGTGCGGGAAACTGCGTTATTATAAAGCCATCGGAGCTTGCGCCTGCTACCTCTGCTTTAATTGCCAAGCTGTTGCCTAAGTATTTAGACATGAACGCAATTGCTGTGGTCGAAGGCGGTAAAGAACCTACGTCTGAGCTCTTAAGCTTAGCCTTTGACAAGGTGTTTTACACTGGGGGCGAAAAAGTGGGTAAAATTGTAATGCGCGCCGCCGCTGAGCACCTTACTCCCGTAACGCTGGAGCTTGGCGGTAAAAGCCCCTGCATTGTTGACAAAAATATTGACCTAAGCGCCGCCTGCAGCAGGATTGTTTGGGGGAAACTGATGAATGCAGGGCAAACGTGCATCGCGCCTGACTACTTAATGGTCCATCATAGTCACCTTGACGATGTTGTTAACATGCTTAAAAAAGTCATTGTTAAGCAATATAGTAAAGATATTGAAAAAAATAAGTATTTTGGTCGCATTATAAGTCAGGCTCACGCCGAGCGACTGGTAGGGTATTTAAAAGACCAAAATATTGTGTTTGGCGGCGAGCATGATGTAAGTAAGAAATTCATTGCGCCTACGATAGTGCTCAACCCAAGCCCTGATAGCCCACTCATGCAAGAAGAGATTTTTGGCCCCATCATTCCTATCGTCAGTTTCAATGGGCGCAGCGATATGCTTGCGTTTATTAGGCAGCGTGCTAAACCATTAGCGGCCTATGTATTTACCAAAGACAAAGAGTTTGAACAACGCTTCGTTGACCAAATTAGTGCAGGCAATATGTGCATTAACGACACCTGTGTATTTATGGTGAATCCTGAGCTTCCGTTTGGCGGTGTGGGTATTAGTGGAATGGGTCGCTATCATGGAAAATATGGCTTTGACACCTTCTCTCACCAAAAGTCGATATTAAAGCGCAGTTTTAGCTTAGAAAATTCTCTGCGCTATATGCCCTTTAATGCATTCAAATTTTCATTGATCCGTAGGTTTTTAAAATAAGAGAGCTGATTGTATGACATTTCCGTTTCATCTAGCCATTCCAGTAAATAATCTGAACGACGCTGCACATTTTTATGGACAAGTTTTAGCCTGCGAGCAGGGCCGCAGCGATAAACACTGGATTGACTGGAATTTTTTTGGTCATCAACTTGTGACGCATTTGGTGGATACAATGCCTAAGTGCGTGGCGCCTAATGAAGTCGATAACAAATCGGTTCCGGTTCCGCATTTTGGGGTGCTTGTTGATGAAGAGGTCTGGCTGCAGGTGATTGACAAGATAAGAGCGCATAATATACCGTTTCAACTTGAGCCATACATCCGTTTTAAAGGTAAAACAGGTGAGCAGGGTACGTTTTTCCTGTTCGATCCTGCGGGCAACGCGCTAGAATTTAAGTATTTTAATGATCCCACGCAAATTTTTGCGGTCTAATCAGTGTTAATTGGCTTTTTTTTGCTCGTTTTGCCTTATATCAGCGCGCTAGATGTTGATCTTATCGTGAAAATGCCATCTAATAACAAAAGCTGCTAGGAGTTGCAGTCATACAAACCTCATAAAAAAGAGAAAAATAACTATGAATAAACAAGAATTAATTACGCAAATCGCTGAGAAAGCCGACCTATCTAAAGCGTCTGCTGGAAATGCACTTAATGCAATTACCGATACAATTACAGCTGCATTAGCAAAAGGCGATGCAGTAACGTTTGTTGGCTTTGGTACCTTTTCCGTTAAAGATAGAGCCGCGCGTTCTGGTAGAAACCCACAAACGGGTGCGACGATTCAAATCGCCGCAGCAAAAGTTCCTGGGTTTAAAGCGGGTAAAGCACTCAAAGATGCCTGCAATTAAGATTTATTTGAAAGCTTTTGCTTTTACAAAAACGGTTAGCATTTGCTAGCCGTTTTTGTTTTCGATGTCTATACATATACCTAAACGCGGTATCATGTCTATAGCATGACTGCACTTAATACAAGATAGGCTACAACGGTAGTAGCGCCGGTAAGTAGTGCGTAGGGCAGTTGTGTTTTGACATGAGTAAGTAAGTCACATCCAGCGGCTAACGACGATACCGCGGTAGTATCAGAAATAGGCGAGCAATGATCACCAAATATGCCTCCGCCAAGTATCGCGGCTAATACAAGCTCAGCGGGTAGCCCTAAGGTTTGCGCTAAAGGCATACCGATGGGGATTAAAATAGCGAAGGTTCCCCACGAGGTGCCGGTGGTAAAAGAAATAATGCCGCCTGCTACAAATAGCATAGGCACAACCAATACCAGCGGTAAATACTCGCCTACTAGGCCCGATACAAATATACCAGTGCCTAATACTTTCAAGCTGGCGCCAAGTCCAATTGACAGCATCACTATGGTGACCAAGGGTAAGAGCTCGCTGATACCGGCAAAGCCAATTTTAAATGCACCTTGGTGCGTAGTTTGTTTACTAAGCACCATAAGGCAATAGCCCACAATGCAGGCTAAAAAGGTGGCGTAGAGTACCGAGCGACTGCCACTGCCTTGCGCTAAGTTGCCGTTACCGGTCCATATCATAAAGCCCACCATGCCAAAAATCATCACGCTTAACGGTAATAGCATAAAACGCGCTTTGGTGGGCTTGGCAATGGCTACCTTGGTGTCTACGCGCTCAAGCTTTTTTTCAGCTTCTTTCATTGGGCCGTGTACTTTGTCGGCAAATATGGTGTAGGCGACAATGACTAAGGTAAGCCATGCATAGATGTTATAAGGTAAAGTGCTCCATAGCACAACAACTGGGCTTGAGGGTAAGTCATAGGCGCTTAGTAAGATCAGCACATAAGCGCCCCAACCGTTAAGTAGTATGAGAATACACACGGGCGCACTGGTTGAATCAATCACGTAGGCGAGCCTTGCACGGCTCATTTTAAATTTGTCGTACAGACCCCTTGCCATAATGCCTGCGGTGAGTACGCTTAAATTAGATTCTATAAATACCACCATGCCGGTAAACATAGTAACGCCGCCGGCGCGGCGCTTAGTACTAGCAATGCCAGATGAAACGAGTTTATTAACAAAAGCGGCAACGCCGCCAGAATCGCGCATGAACGCAAGTAGCGCGCCCACTAATAAACTGAATAAAAGAATACGCGCATTGCCTTCGTTACTGATGGTTGAAACTATTCGTTCAATTGTATTAATAGGGGTTAAGAGCACGCTTTGTTGTGCTTGCTGCAGCAACAGTAGGTATTCGGAGGTAATAATTGACAATAATAAAGCCAATATTACTTCCTTTTTCCATAACACGACGGCTAAGGCCACTAAGGGGGGTAAAATGCTTAACCAATCCACGCTTTTTCCTCTTATTTGCTGCTGTTTTACTTTACGGCTGTTTGCGCCAATACCGCTTCGTACACTAAGTTCATTATGTTGCCATAGCGTGCGCTTGGATATTGGTCACCGCTGAATTGTAAACGCCCACCTTGTTCACTTAGTGGAGAATGCTTTTTGTTGCTCAAGTATATAATAGCTAAGTCTAATTCAGGGTCAATAACGGTGGCGGTGCCAGTCCAACCGGTGTGCCCATAGGCACTTGAACTTGCATATGACCCAAAATGCCAGCGTGTTTCAGGTGAAGATAAGCGCCAGCCTAAACCCATTGAATCGCGCACAAATTCGGGGTGCACAAAACGATTAATGGTATATTGCGAAAACAAATGCACATTGCCATAGCCGCCGCCGTTTAGTAATAACTGCGCAAGCACCGCTAAATCTTGCGCGGTGGAGAACAAACCAGCATGCCCGGCTACACCCTGCATAGAATAGTGGGCTTTTTCGTCATGAACTTGACCTTGAATAACGCCGCTGCGGATGTTGTCAAAGGTAACGCGGCCGCCGCGAGTATTTCCCTGTAGTTCTGTTGCGGCAAACTGATAGGCTTGTTTGCCTTTGCTTAAGGGCACAAATAGGGTATTGCTTAGGCCTAGGGGCGCGTAAATGTAGGTTTCTACGTATTGATCAAGTGGCATGTGGGTGATGCGCTCCACAAGTAACCCAAGGATCATAAAGTTGGTATCACTGTAATTTTGGGTGCTTCTGCGCGCATTGCTAAAGGGTACCTGGTTTAACAAAAACTCACTGGTGAGGACTTTGTCCTGCGAGAAAAATAGGTCGCCAAACGGGCTATTGTTCTTGAAAAATTGCACTTCGCTATTGTAGCCAGAGGTATGCGAGAGTAAATCAGCAATAGTGCGGGTATCGCGGCCACCGCCCTGATACTCGGCCAAATAGTGGGCAATAGGTGTGGTTAACGATAGTTTACCCTCGTCTACTAACTTCATTACGGCTAAGGTAGTGGCAAATACTTTTGTGTTTGAAGCTAAATCAAACATAGTGCTAGTTGTCATAGGCGCAGGTGCGTTAACGGCTCGCTGCTGTTCATCATATTTTAGCGCATAGCCATAGGCTTGTTGCTTAATAATATTGCCCTTATGCACAACGACTATGCTGGCACCAGGAAAACCCTTACTTATATCATTTTGTATAAACTGGTCGAGTTTTGAAAAGTCGACCTTAGGCCTCATGCTGTTTAGCATAGCGAGTGTGTTAATAGTAGGATAGGGAATGCTGATCGCAATTTCAGCTGGCGTGTTGTTAATGCTGGCGCGTATATTCTCAACGCGCAGGCTGTTTATGCGGTTTTGAGTACGTTTGGCAATTGATAGAGATTGAGGTTTGGCTGGGTTTTGCGTAAACACATTGCCTAAGTTGAGTTTCTGATTGTTGATAAAAATATCGGCTGATATCACGTTTGTGCTTTCAATAGTCAGGGTGCCTTTATTAGCAATCGCCAAAAAGGAGGCTCTATTACCATTATAAAGATGCTGTGTACCTTGCGCTGATGCCAAGAAGAGCATGTTTAGCTGGCTCGTGAGCGGGGTGAAATTATCTATTATCGCAGACTCACTTTGGTACTGGGTCATTAAAGCACTAAGCTGTGGTTCAAAATATTTTTCCAGTAGGGCAAATATTGTGGCTGCGGTTTTGGTGTCAGCTTGATAGGTCACTTGCCAAGGGATGAAGTGCATTTGAAAGGCGCCCAGTACGTCCAAAGTTTGGCGGTCTAAAACCCCTGTTTTATCAATAGCATAGCCATAAATATTAAGTGCCTCTTGCAGCAGGCCGGTGCTGGGAGATTGATGATTAAATAGCTGCCAATACTCAGCTACAGTGTCATTGTCATACCATGCGCCAATGCCAGCTTGGTATAGTTTTTGCCACGGAAATCTTGGGCCAGGATCATTTTTGCGTGAAGGCGCAATGTCAGAATGGCCCACTACTGCCGTTGGCGTAATATCCGGATTGCGCGCTAAAATATCTTTTGATAGCGCGATTAACAACTCAATTTGCTTATGTTCGAACTCTGGAAAAATACACATGTCTTTTGGTTTAATAAATCCAGCGGGAACATCGCTTTCAATGCACTCAGGAATATTCACAATTTCAATCCCAATAGAAGAATCGTTCAGTGAGCTGCGGCCCTGCCAATAACTTTGGCCAGCGTGCCACGCCCGCTCCTTTTCATCCACAAGCTGCAGCACTTCAATGTGGCTTTTGGGATAGCTTTCATCATTTAGCATCGGGATCAGATAATGTGAGCTTACGCCGCCACCTTCATTTACCAGAAAATCAATTGAACGTTCGTAATTTACCGCAGTAAAGTGCATCACCAAGGACTTGACTCTGTAGCTTGAATTGCTTGACTCTAGCTGTACAATTTTATGCGTGTTTGTACAGCTTACTAATACACTTAATGCTATCGTGATTAGGCTCAAAAACCGGAGTTTACATTTGTGAGAATACATTTTTTGCAAAGATCCGCTTTGCCTGTTAACGAAAACAAATGGCCAAAAAGGTGTTTTACGCATACTGCCCCTGCTAGTTAGGTAAAGTTAGCTCAGTAAAGTCTTATTTTTCCGTTTAATATACGTCATTTGTTGCGTAAACTAAATGATATAAAGTGGCAGTGTCTATTTGTTAGTAATCAGGACTATCGAAAAAAGCATTTTTGCAAGGCTCTATCTTTAATGACAGTCCCGTGATAAGGAAAGATATCAAATGCCTGCTGTACATAACATAAAGAACTATTATCGAAGATGGCTGAAAAGTATAGATGAAGAACTACATTACAATCGTTAAGCGAAAGGTAACCCCACGTGTTGTAAACGAACGCAGCAGTATTGCTCAGCGCTATCTCAATATTTGCATTGTCTTGCTCATTGCATGTTCTTTCACGCTAGAAGCAAGCGCTTTGGTAAACGCGCAAATCCCGCTGCAAAGTCAATTTAAGAATGTTGACACTGAGCTTCGGGCCAAAATAGCCCAAAAATTGTTTATTGACCTGCGCTATTACTGCTCGCCTAAAGCCCAAGGATATTGTCTAGAGCCATTGCTTGAACTACCCGATGAGATAGCCTCTATGTTGGCGAAGTCGAAGGTGGGTGGGGTAATTTTATTTTCTGAAAATTTATCTTCGCCTGAGCAAATTATAAGACTCACGCATGATTTACAAGTAGCGCTGATGCCTGCACATAAGAAAGTGCCTGGCCTTGCTCAGCAAGGTGTTAAACAGCGCGAACCGCAAACTTTTAAACAGCCTCTTTATATTCCTCTTTACATTGGTATCGATCAAGAAGGCGGGCGAGTGTCGCGACTTCCACAGTCTTATTTTATGGGGTTTGCGGGGAATATGGCGATTGGGGCCACCGCCAAAGCACATAAAAATAAATACTCTATAGCGACAAGTCTAGCAATGGCGAAACATCTAAATTTACTCGGTATTAACGTTAATTTTGCGCCAGTGATTGACGTTAACAACAACCCCAGTAATCCAATTATAAACGTGAGGGCCTATGGTCAATTCCCAAACTTAGTCTCAGATTTAGGCGGTGCGTCAATACTCACTATGCAAGAGCAAAATATTTCGGTAGCAGCAAAACATTTCCCCGGTCATGGCGATACTTTTCTGGACAGTCACGTGGGTTTGCCGCGGGTGAATCACAGCCGTGAAATGATCAACAGCATCGACTTATTGCCATTTCGAAAAGTTATTGGTAACTCTAACACACGTCCAGATATGATTATGACAGCCCATATTCAGTATCCTGCGCTTGACAGCACTCGCTTTGTGGGTGATAAAGCCGCTACTGAAAATGCAGACAACGCGCAAGCTACCGCAGAGCTACCGGTGTTACCTGCTACATTATCACGCAAAATATTAACGGGTATTTTACGTCAAGAATTAGCCTATAGCGGACTTATTATTACCGATGCTTTAAACATGAAGTCTATTACTCAATATCTAACGCCAATAGAAGCCGTTATTCAGTCATTTTCTGCAGGCGCCGACATTACTCTCATGCCTTACCAAATAAGTTCACCCCAAGATGCGATTGGCTTTTTAGACTGGTTGAACGAACTGACTATATTCATTGCCCAAGACAATGAGCTAAAAGGCTTGGTTGACGCATCGTACAGGCGAATACTCACGCACAAGGCTAAACGCAATATTGCTAAACGAAGCTTGTTGCCCTTAGCCGATAAACTTGCGCTGTTAGAGGACACTTCCTACAAAACCAGTGACTATAATTTAGCGCTTTCACTGTCACAAGCATCTTTTACGCAAATTAAGGGCCTTACTACACCATTAGTAGCGCAGCAACGCTTGCTTGTTTTTATGCCTGATAAACTGCGCTGTCAAGCCTTTAAGCAGTACTGGCAAGAACAAGTAGATACAAGTGACGTAAATTGTTTGAGTATACTAAGCGAGGCTATTCCTTCGAATTCAGAGCTTTTAGCTGACATAGACGCGGTAATTGTAGGCGACGCTTTTCCGGCGCTTGGCTTTCATGAAAGTGTTGATTATGAGGGTATACAGGCTAGTGGTCGTATCGATAACGAACTGCAGCTCTGTGCCATTAATGCTCTAGTTGCGCAGGCTAAATTTCAAGATATACCGAGAATACTGGTAAAGCTTCGCTCGCCCTATATTTCCGTTAATGACGCCCAATCATACAGCGCTATTTTTGCCTCATACGACTATCAAGTTGCGCAGGTTAGTAGTACACCCAATAATAATGAATACCTGTTCAGTCCTGCATTTGCCTCGTTAGTTAAGGTGATCACCGGTAAGCAAACGCCATTAGGGACTTTGCCTGTTACTTTATCTACAGAAGCAATCAAGGCCTTGCCCGCGCCAAAAACGAAAAGTGAGCCAGCGCCTCAAGAAGAATGAAAACTAATTGAACCTGACTCCTTTAGTTTTTTAAAAGCGCACTCTTACACCTCCATTTACGATGAAACCGTCATTGCGTGACCAAATGTCGGTGGTCCATTGTCCATCGGGGGCGCGGTTAGGCAATACCAACGGGTCTTCTTTGGTTTGGCGAATATTCAATAAGTTTTCCATGTTAATAAACCAGCTGAATTGACCGGTGGTGATCTCCCCCATTAGTCCAAGGTGCCAGTAGGGTTTGCTTTCAGCGCGATAAGGATTTCCTTCTAAACGCTGAATGCCAGTGTAATAAGCTTCAAATCCAATTCTGAATTTACCGTGTTGCTCTTTCATAGCGACAAAGCCGGCAGAGTGCTGCGGCGTTAGCTCAACGCGTTGGCGAGTTTCGCTGCTGCCGTTAAATTCAGTCGCATCTAAGTAGAGATAGCTGGCGGTTAGCTTGTAGTCTTGCCATTTGTAGCGTAGTAAAAGTTCAGATCCATAAATACGCGATTCGCCAGGGGCATTGTTTAAACGGACGCGGTCAAGTGGGCCACCGATTTGTGATGAAAAAGCTTCCAGCTGCGTCACGCCTTCTACGCTGGAGGTGAAAAAGGTGAGGTTGGTTTCAAGTTTATCAAGTTGATAGCCTATATCAATTGAGGAAGTCACAGCGGTTTCTTCTTCTATGTTACTTAGCGGTTCAAGACGTGATAAGCCGGCGGCCTCAATTGCTTCCACGAAAGGGCTCGGCGCAAAGTAGCCGCGCCCGTAGGAGGCTCTAATAGTCCAGTCATCAGGGCGATAGAGCATTGAGATGCGCGGACTAAATTGGGCGCCAAACTCGCTATGATCATCAAAACGCCCGCTGAGTGAGGCCGATATGCGCTCGTTTAGCTCATAGTCAGCTTGGGCGAATATTCCTGGTACGTCATATGAATAGTCGAAGCTAGGAAAATCTTGCGACTCAAAACGGTCTGACTGCATGGCGACACCCAGTACCCACTGCACGTTTTGTGTATAGCCTGCGAGGGAGCTCTCAAGCAGATAACTTTCATGACTGTCGTCGTCTAACACATCGCCAAAACGTTTATCGTGATTTTGAAGCATGGCTGAAGCGCGCAAATTCAGACTCAGTACATCGCCTAACGGGGTATTAGCAATAAGTCCCGCGTCGAAGCGCTCACTATCTTGGTTGTGTACAAATGTACTGCCGTCTGGCAAAGTTTGACGGGCGCGCGTGCCGCCTTTGCGGTTCTCTGTCATAAAGCCCGCTGTGGCATAGATGCTTGCGCCGTTTTCGCCGTCCCAAAACAGGCGTGGGCGCGCGGTGTAACGTTCGTAGCCAGCCATGTCAATCCAGCCATCATCGTCTAAATCTTTGTTACTTTGCTGGTGTGCTCCAGCCGTGAAAGACATACCCACCGAGTCATTAAGCGGAGTAGCTAAATAGCTTGTTATATCTTGGCCATCTTGCGATGTGGCATTTAACAAGACTTCTCCTTGTGCTTCACGGCTTGGCTTGCGTGAAATTAAATTGATCACGCCACCCATAGCCGAGCCACCATAAAGCGATGAAGCAGAGCCTTTGATGATCTCCACTCTGGAAAGATCGGTTGGTGGAATTTGAAGCAAGCCGATAGAGGACGCTTGACCACCAAAAAGTGGTAGGCCGTCGCTTAACAATTGGGTATAACGACCGTACAGACCTTGCAGGCGAATGTTGGCACTGCCAAGCGCTGGGGAGGTGGTTTGCACCCTAACGCCGCCCGTTTCGGCGACTAACATCGAGATATTGCCGGGGCGCATAATCGCTTTTTCTTCTAATTCTTCGCGGTTGATGACTTCTATTCGAATGGGTTCACTGTTTATTGAGCGGCCTATCCGCGTTGATGTTACTAAAATTGTTTCGGTCTCATCATGGTGATGTTCGTCGCTATCATCATCATGTCCATCATCATGTCCTTCAAGATGTCTATTGCCTCTTGCCTTTATTTCGGCCTCAGGATTAACGCTAATATTTGTCGCGTTCGTTTGCGCATAAGCTTGTGTTGTAAATGTGTACATCATGCTGATAGTAATAAGTGAAAAAACAAAGTGTTTATTGGATTGAAAAATGTTCATGGTGAAAGAGTGTCCATTAGTGCAGAAGGTGAAGTAACTTAAGCGCGTTACTTTGAAATCGGTTGTGCGTATAATAAAGCTTCTAGTAAGAGGAAGGTCAAGCCAATATGCAAATAAAACAATTAGCTAGCGAGACGGGTGTGGGCAGTTACACGATCCGTTACTATGAAGATATCGGCTTATTGCCTCAGGCTAGGCGCAGTGATATCGGTTACCGTCGTTACAATCAGTATGATGTACTTTCACTAAAATTTATTCGACGTTGCAAAGACTTACGTATGCCACTGGTTGCCATAAAAAGCTTGATGGCCGTGCAAGCATGAGAAACTTTTCATAATTATTAAGGATATAGTAAATACGGCAAGCGCATTTTCTTATATAGGGCTAAATCATATTGCCAACTGAGGCGAATGTCCTCAAGTGACTCACCGTTTTCAATGGCTTTTCTTAAGGTGTCTGTACCGGCCAGTTTGTCCATAAAATCAGGCGCTGTAAAAAAGGGTATATTTTGCGCTTTAAAGGCCTTGTGATAATCCATAAGAAGGCGTAAATCTAGCCCTTGAATTACGCTATGCTGAAGGTTCAAACCAAACAACGCAAGGTTCAGCAGTTTTGGCTTAGGCGCGGCAAAAGGTTTTGACGCAGGCGTGAAGGTAAAGTCGCCTAAGCGAACCTTATTATGCCCTATTACTTGAAAAGGAAAATCAGTACCTCTGCCTATACTCACAGCGCTAGCTTCAAAAAAGCATAAAGAGGGGTACAGTCTTACGGCTTGGTAATTAGGCAAATTGGGGCTGGGCGGAACGGGTAAGTTATACACTAGCGATTTGTGATACCCCTGCATGGGAATGACCGTTAATGCCAATTGTTCAGCGTTATCTATCCAATTCTCGCCTTTTATCATTAATGCGAGTTCACCCACTGTTAGCCCGTGTAAAACCGGAATAGGGTGCATACCGACGAAAGATTGAAAGGCTAGATCAAGCACGGGGCCGTCTATAAACTCACCGTTCGGATTGGGTCTATCAAGCACCATAAACGCGACTTTGTGCTGGGCGGCAGCCTGCATCATGTGGTGCATTGAACTGATATAGGTATAAAAGCGGGTGCCAACATCCTGAATGTCAAAAATGATTACATCAAGGTTTTCCATGATGCTGTTAGGCGGTGTTTTGTTTTTTCCGTAAATGGATTGAATGGGAATAAGGGTAGCGGCATCTTTACCGCTACTGATATGTTCGCCCGCGCCTTTATTTCCGCGAACCCCATGTTCAGGCGCAAACATCACGGTGACATTTATGCTGTAACTGCGTAACAAGTCTACTAGGTGTATGGGTTTTGAAACAGCGGCGTTGTTTTCATGCTGATCCAGCATAGACGTTTGGTTAACGATTAACCCCACGCGTTTTCCACGCAGACTGGCCAGATACACAGAGGTGTTTTCGGCGCCAAGCACTAAGCTCGAAGTGCTAGATGTGGCGTCGCTGTCAAGCGGTGCTGCACTGCTATCTAGCGCTGAGCTTGGATAAATGGCTTGCTCACTACTATCAACAATATCGTCTTGCACTAAATTCGCGCTTGCTTGATAGGCTATCACAAGCCAGCATATGAGCAGCATGCCACAAAATGGTAACAGCAAACGTAAGTTAGAAAATGTCATATCATGTGTAAACCTAAAGTAACGTTTTTTTATGCGGCTTCGCGTGAATGCTATCAGGCGAATTGCTTAGCGAATTACGCAAATGCCCCTGATTTTTTTGCAACATCGTTTTTGCTGTAATCGCATCTGTTTGCGTTAAAATCATTAAAATGGCCAGCTTTGCGCTATTGTCGGCCAACTCAAGTGCTGTTTGCGCCTGCGTTTGGCTGCATTGCGTCGCCTGCATTACAATACGGATAGCCCGAGCGCGCAGCTTTTCATTACTTGCGTTAAGATCGACCATCAGGTTTTCAAAGACTTTGCCTAGTTTTACCATGACGGCGGTGCTTAGCATATTGAGTATGAGTTTTTGCGCAGTGCCTGATTTCATGCGCGTTGAGCCGGTTAAACATTCCGGCCCCACTTGCGCGCATATTCCGGCATTCACCATAGTTAACATAGGCGAGTTTGGGTTACACACCACACATGCCGTATTACAGCCTAATGAATTAGCGTATTCTAAGGCGCTAATCACATAAGGCGTGCGGCCACTGGCGGCTATGCCAACCAGCATATCGTTTTTTTGCAGGTCAATGTTTTGTAAATCAACTATGGCGCTGTCTTTGCTATCTTCTGCACCTTCTACTGCATTAGTTAAGGCGTTCTCACCGCCGGCGATAATGCCTATTACTAAATTATCGGGTACACTAAATGTGGGTCGGCACTCTACCGCGTCTAGTACCCCTAAGCGTCCACTGGTGCCTGCACCGATATAGATCAGCCGACCTTTGTTTTGAAGGCTGGTAACCGCCAAGTCAACGCAAACACTAATGTTAGGCAGCGCGGCGGCAACTGCTAGCGCAACTTTCTGGTCTTCTTGGTTAATCACCTTTAGCAAATCAAGCGTGTTTAAGGTGTCTAATGTCATGGTGCGTGGATTTCTGCCTTCAGAGACAAGGTTGTCTAGCTGCTGCATGAGGGCTTGCTCATTTGTTTCGAGTTTTTGGGGCTGAGTTTTTACTTCCTCAAAGGGCTTGGGCATCTACGCTTCCTCTTTAGTAAACGAACGTGCATTTTGAGTGACGCCAAGGCAGCAAACTATCGTGGCCACGCTGGTGGCAATTAATAGCTGATATGAGAAATTCAAATCAAATTGCCACGCGTCTGGCAAATACCACGTTTGTACATAGGGCTGCATAAGCACCGGAATAGAAAATCCAATGATCAGCGCCCCTAGAATAGAGCCTGCTGAGCCGCGTTTGGTAAAAAGTGCCGTAAAATAAACGCCAAGCAAGCCGCTATATGAAAACACCATCACGCTAAGCGCAAAGGCTAAAAGCGGCATGTCGGTATATTGTTGCCAATAGTAGCAAAGCCCTGCCATTGCGCTTAAGCAAATGGCCACAAGCCCCATACTAATTCGACCTGCTTTTACTAACTGCTGTTCGCTCGGGCTTACTTTTTTAATCAAACCACAGTAAAACCCACGGTAAAGATCTTGCACTAGCACCGATGACATGCTGTTTAAGCCAGAGTTTAAGGTAGACAAGGCGGCGGCAATAATTCCTATGGTGACCACTGCTTTTATGCCATTGGGTAAATCGGTAAGCACGTAGTACATAAATATAGTGACGGTTTGGCCCACGAATTCTGGCGTGGGCTCGCCCTCTATGCCGCTTTGCATTAAATCGGGTCGCTGGTAATAGACAAAAAGTAACAAACCAATACAGACAAAAATAAGTACAACCGGTATGCCCATAAATATTGAGCTGACCAACGCCCGCGTTGCGCTTTTTGAGTCTTTGCAGGTTAACATGCGCTGCGTCACATCTTGATCAAGACCAAAGGCAGCAATATTTAATAATACAAACCCAGTTACAACAGACCAAAAGCTAAATACGCCGGCACCGCCAAGGTCAGTAGTGAAATTAAACACGGTCAGCTTAGAGTCTTGACCGTCGCCAGGATCGGCTAAAACAGCCCATATGGCAGAAAAGTCGGCGGGGATACTGATTATCAAATACCCAAGTACTAACAGTGCAGCGCTTATGTATACCATCGCTTGAATAACATCGCTGTAAATAACGCTGCGAACGCCGCCGTACATGGTATATGCGAAACCAACGGTGGCAATAAGTAAGATCGAGGCAATAACATGGTTTGCGGCAATATCACCAAATAAAATCATAGCAACCGCAATTGCGGCCATATATAGCCTTGCGCCACTTGCAAACAGCCTGCCGATTAGATAAACCGTACCTGCCTGATATTTAGATTTTTCACCAAAGCGCTGAGCGAGCAGTTCGTACACGGTAAACACTTTGTAATGGTAGAATTTAGGCAATAAAAAATAGGCCACAAAGCCTGCGGCAATAAAACCCGCTAAATTGGTGGCTAAGTAAGTCAAGTCGCCCCTGTAGCCTTGGTCAGGGCCGCCTAAAAAAGTTGCCGCTGACTGCGACGTGGCCAGCACAGAAATACTCACTAGCCACACGGGCATTTGATTGCCCGCTAAAAAATAGTCTTTACTAGATTGTGACTTTCGATTGAACCATAGGCCTGTTGCCACTAAAGTTAGTGCGTAGCCGGCGAATATTGCCCAATCTATCAGGGAAAACTGATCAATCATTCATTGACCTCATAATTATTGTTATTTTTAGGATATCTCTAAGATGTACTTTATGTATAAATATCGCAGCGCTTAGTTATACCCAATCGGGTTTGCGCTGTATACTACTTAATTATGCTATAAATGCACTCTTCATTAAAATGTTGGGGCATGGGCGAGATAACATGGGCACATGTCTTGCTTTAGTGACAATAATTCTCGGCAGATTAAACATCCGCTGGCAATAGTGTGAACTATATAGCGCTTTTTCATCGTTTAAATAACAAATTAAAGAGGTGTATTGTGAGTCGTCGCACCATTGCTACTATAAATTTAAATGCACTACGCGATAATCTTGCTTTGCTCATGGATTATAACAGTGGCAGTAAGGTGATTGCCGTAGTCAAAGCAGACGCCTACGGCAATGGCGCGGTGAATGTTGCGCGCGCTATTGAGGCTGTGGTCGATATATTTGCAGTGGCATTTTTAGCCGAAGCAAAAACACTTTGCGAGGCCGGTATTTCTAAGCCTGTCTTAGTCCTACAAGGCCCGCACAGTCAGCAGGAACTGTATGACGAGTCCACCTCAAATCTTATTTGGATGCTACACAGTGAATGGCAGCTAGAAGCGTTTGCAAAATATAAGCAAAGTACCGTTGTGCACAAAAGTGCAGCTTGGTTGAAGTTCGATTCGGGCATGCATCGACTCGGATTGCCTATTGCACAGTTGCCAGACTTACTCGCTAAGTACTCAAGCATTATAGATGAGAACACCGTACTTGCTACCCATCTTGCAAACGCAGATGAGCCTATTCAAGATCATGCAAAAGCCCAAATAGACGACTTTTTAGCGGTAGCCTTAATGGTGAACTTGCCCATTTGCATTGCCAACTCTGCCGCGAGTATACGTTTTGATCAGGCTCGCGGCGACTATGTACGCTTAGGTATTGCTATGTATGGTTCAAGCCCCTTTCAAAGCCACGACAATCCTGTAGCGCTAAAACCAGTAATGAGCTTAGATTCGCAAATAATAGGCTTGCGCACTATTGAAAAAGGCGAAGCGGTTGGCTACGGAAGCACTTGGAGAGCCGCTAGAGAGTCGGTCATTGCTACAGTCTCCATTGGCTATGCTGACGGCTACCCACGCCACGCTCCTACTAGCACTCCCGCATGGTGTGAAGGGCAGCTTATACCTTTAGTCGGGCGTGTGTCTATGGACATGTTAACGTTTGATGTGACTAATTTAAGCAGTGTTGCAATAGGAGACGTTGTGCAACTGTGGGGCGATAAACTGCCTATAAACGATGTGGCCGATCACATAGGCACCATTGGCTATGAGCTAATGACCCGCATTTCTGCTAGAGTACCTCGAAAGTATATTGGGTAAGGTGTTAAACGAAAGCCTTCTTCAGGTGTAAAAAGGTAAAATTTTGTCGAATAGTCATAAAAGAGATCTCACTAAAGGGCCCGTTTATAGAGCCCTAGTCGCTATGTCAGCGCCAATGAGATTAGGTATTTTTCGGTGATTGCTGTGGGCTTAGCAGATGCGTACTTCTTGGGCCCTTTAATCACCAGCACCGTGTTGCAGAACTAATTATGGCTTGTGCTGATTTTTTATTTCAATATAGCCATGCTAATGTCGAGATCAATAAAATTTATCCCTGATAATAAGCGGTTTTATGAAGTGCTTATAAGAATATAATACTGCGTATATTTGGCATTAGAACGTTTTGGAACAAGGTTGAAGTATGTGGATTGTAGGGGTTGATGGTGGTGGCACGAAATGTGAGGCGGGTTTATTTACCCAAAGTGGTGACTTGTTAGCGAGGGCGCGAACGGGACCTGCCAACTTGTTCGCTAATTTTACAGGTGCTATGGCTTGTATAGAGCAGGCCAGCGAGCAGCTCTTTTCGAAGTGCCAAGCGCAGCATAATATTAGTGTTACCCAACAGGACTGTTTTATTAGCTTAGGTTGCGCCGGTGGTTCAATAGAGTCGGTGAAAAAAAATTTCAGGCAATGGCCGCATCAATATGCTGGAGCGCTGCTTAATACCGATGTATATGTATCGTGCCTTGGGGCTAATAAAACAAAGGCTTGCGCCGTATTCGTGATTGGTACGGGGTCTTGTTTAGCGGTTTTCACACCTGAGGATCCCATTAATATGCAGCAGTTTGGGGGCCACGGATTTATATTAGGCGATGTTGCATCGGGCGCCTGGTTAGGCAAGCAAGCACTAATTTGGTACTTACAGGCGCTTGAAACACCTCCCCAAGATACACTCTTATTAACCACACTCAAGCGTGAGTTAGGCAGCAGTACGAGTCTAATAATTGAGACCTTTGGGCAAGCTAGTGCGCGTGAATTTGCTGAACTTGTACCCGTAATCTTGAACGTGCAAGATAGTAGCCCAACGGTCGCGAACTGGCTAGCACAAGGGGCGTCGTATGCCGCTAATTTGATAGAACGGCACACCGATAAAAACCAGCCAATATTTCTTACAGGAGGATTAGCCACGGTGTACAAACCGTTAATTGAAAAACGCATTGCAACCGCTGTCACTATTCCTAATAAGAGCGCTATTTTCGGTGCATACGCAGCCGCCAAAGACTACTTAAACAGACAAAATGGTTGAGTTGAGTAACGGGCTTGTATTACTTTCGTCAGATTGATTTCATACTCTGAGGGGCCAAATGTAAACGATATCTGCGCTAGCTTATCGCCTTCAAGTGCTCAACACAAGTACGCGTGCAAAGCCCACCAAATCATGTTTTTTAGCAAAGGCGCTGCCTTTAAGATGCACTTGAGGCGGTATGCGTTGCCACTGAAAATACACTACCAATAGTTACCATTTTCGTAGGATTTCTGAATACAGCGCCGCATCTAAAAGCACTTGGGACACGTCAGCCGGATTTAGCAAACGCTCTAACTCTCCCGATGTGCTCATCATTAAAATAGAAGCATTAAAATCATCTATAATAGTCTGTGCGTTTGGTGTGTCAGATTTAATCGCTAAACGCAGTTGGACTTCGTAAATAGGGTCGCGTGACAGATACATTGACTGTTGTTTTACGTCTATTAAAAGCTTGTTGAAGGCGTCCAGCATAAATTTGTCACCAATGATGTTTTCAACGCGCCGGTCTGCTAGCTGCTTAACGTTGGCTAAAAAGTCAGGAGTGCGTGCCCATCTTACTGAACGCTCAGCGCGCAATTCATCGGTATTGGCGAATCTGTTTTCAATGCCCAGAGTCGTTCTATATATTTTATCGAGCCTGTTAGCTTCTTTTGCTTTTGGGTTTCTTGAGGCGATGTGCAGCGGTAATACCATATAAGGGTCAGAATATAGATAGCTACCACGCTGAACGTTCAAAGAATAATGGTCGATGAATCCCGTAAAAGTACCATTTCTTAAACCGCTGCCAGACCACGCCTGCGTTGTTGCGGTAATAGTGACGGCATAGTCACTCAAGGCTTTTTTTACTACGTCATTCGCCCGCGCTGAATTGGGGGCTTTGTCGATCAAGGTAGGCACTATATTGCCCACCAAAGGAAGCTTGGTGTTTTGCGCTAGAACAGGTAATGCCAAAATGCTCGTAGATACAACTAAACAGATCAACGCACCGCGCTTCATCATTATTTTTATACTCAATGTAATCTCAATATATAGTAGTGGGTTGGGACGCGCAGATATAAGGTTAAAACTACGTTTCATGCCTAGTGTAAACGTGAAATTAAGCACAATGGATTTATTTATTAAGTGATTTTTGAAAAGCGCTGTTAACCGTGATGTATTAAAGCTTGCATATTAATTGGATTAATACACAAGTCTTTAGCAATCTTAATGCGTCAAGCAGCACAGCCAATATTTGTATGACATCGAAATAATGCATAATTAGGACTTATTTTAAAAAGGCAAAAGCATCGCCAAATAAGCAGTCTTGCGACAAACCAAGCGGTAAAAACTCAGTCTTAATAAGGGCTGCCATTTCAAATCGGCCTGCTACGTATACTTGCTTATTTTCAAGTGACGGGAAATCGCTTAATACTGCTTGATGCACAAGGCCCGTCTTACCTTTCCATCTCGTTTCAGGAGACTCAACTACAGGATTAAAGTTAAAGTTTCTATGCACCGTCGCTAACTGCGTAAGTCGGTTCAACTCGTATAAATCAGCCTGTTTTTTAGCGCCCCAATATAAATCTACTTGGCGATTTGGCTGACGCTGTAAACAGTCAAGCAATATCGACTTTGCATACGAATAACCGGTGCCGCCTGCAATAATAATCGCTGGCATATCGCTCTCGCGCAAAAAGGCATTGCCAAGACCCACCTCAACGGTAAGGGTATGAGTATCTCTTGCGCGCTGTATGACTTCAAAAGCATAGGGGTTTTTGGGCGTAGCGCCTATATGCAGCTCTAATAAATGATTATGTTGAGGTATGTTAGCGATAGAAAAAGGTCGTTTGTCTTGTTCGCTCATAACAACCTGCAGATATTGCCCCGCTTTAAAAGCAACAGCTTGTTTGGCGTCCAAGGTAACTTTGAGTACGTGCGGGCTTAGCGGCTCAATACTGAGCACGCGGGTATTAATAAAGGTCATTGTGTTCCTATTTAAAATGTATTAACAAATGTGCTGCTCAGTCTTAATCAAGCAACCCAAGTTCTTGCCAAATATCATCCACTTTCTGTTTGACTTTTTCGTCCATATAATGGGGGTTCCCCACTCACGGTCTGTTTCGCCTGGCATTTTATTGGTGGCATCAAGTCCCATCTTGGATCCTAAACCCGACACCGGCGAGGCAAAGTCTAAATAGTCTATTGGTGTATTTTCAATCATGGTGGTGTCTCGGGCAGGGTCCATTCTGGTAGTAATTGCCCGAATAACATCATTCCAATCGCGTGCGTTCGAATAATCGTCACATACTATCACAAATTTGGTATACATGAATTGTCGCAAGAACGACCAAACACCCATCATGACCCGTTTCGCATGTCCTGGATATTGTTTTTTGATGGTAACAATGGCCATTCGATAAGAACACACTTCAAGGGACAGATAAAAGTCGACAATTTCTGGGTATTGTTTTTGCAATATGGGCACGAAGACTTCATTTAACGCTACGCCTTCGCGAAGCACGCAGACTTAAGCTTTAGTCGTGTATTTTCGCCTTATTTTCAAATAAGTATTTAGCCTAGCTAATTACCTTTTATTCTTATTGTGTTGTAATAGGAGTGTATTAATATTTATTCAAGGTTACTCAATCAATGTCTCTTAGCATTTCATCTGATAGTTATTCTGCGGCAGTTCAAATAGGTACACCTTTTTCCGCTTCAAGCACCAAAGTTATGTTGTTAGGCGCTGGCGAATTAGGTAAAGAAGTTGCCATAGAGCTGAAGCGTTTGGGCTGTGAAGTTATTGCGCTAGATCGCTATAAAAACGCGCCCGCCATGCAAATTGCCGACAAAGCCTATTGTTTATCTATGCTTGATTCAGACGCTTTAGAAAAAATAATTCGAGATGAAAATCCCGCTTTCATCGTACCCGAAATAGAAGCAATTGCGACCACTACCTTGTTAAAACTTGAGGCCGATGGTTTTACTATTGTACCCAGTGCGAATGCGGCGCATTTGACCATGAACAGAGAAGGCATTCGATGCTTAGTCGCTGAAGAACTCAATATTTCCACATCAAACTATAGATTTGCCAGTAGCTTTGATGAATTTACGCTTGCGCTTGAAGAAATTGGGTTTCCGTGTGTAGTTAAACCGGTAATGAGCTCATCTGGTAAAGGGCAAAGCTTACTCAAAGCAGCAAGTGAGGCACAACAAGCTTGGCAATATGCACAAGAAGGCGGGCGCGCTGGGAAGGGCAAGGTAATAGTGGAAAGCTTTGTAGATTTCGACTACGAAATTACCTTACTCACAGTGCAGCATGCCTCAGGTATAAGCTACTGTGAGCCTATTGGACACAGGCAGAAAGACGGTGATTATCAAGAAAGTTGGCAGCCCCAAGCGATGAGTGGACTTGCTTTAAAGCGTGCCCAAGAAATGGCTGAAAAGGTCACCAAGGCATTAGGTGGAAAAGGTCTGTTTGGTGTAGAGTTTTTTATAAAAGGTGACGATGTTATTTTTAGTGAAGTCTCACCTAGGCCACATGACACAGGCATGGTTACCATGATATCGCAGGACTTATCAGAATTTGCTCTGCATGTTCGTGCCTTTTTGGGTTTGCCGATCCCTAGTATAGGGTTTAGAAGACCTTCTGTATCAGTTGCACTATTAGTACAAGGAAATTCGGACAAGGTTAGTTTTGGTAACCTTGCGCAAGTGCTGTCACTTCCCAACACAGATTTACGCCTATTTGGCAAGCCTGAGGTGTCCGGTAAGCGACGAATGGGCGTCGCCTTGGCTAGCGACGCATCTTTAGAAGTCGCATTAGAAAAAGGCTTGTTTATGGCGGCGAGTATTCGCTCTAAATTATAAACAGATTGCGTAAAAGGGTGGTATTCGTTTTTCAATCGTTTATACTTTAAGCATGAATAAAGAAAACAAAACAGAAAAAAATATAAAAACGAATACTCCTAATACAAACAAGTTACTACCTGCTAACAGTGATAAACAAGACGCTGGAACAGTGCCGCCGGGTACGAGTTCGTCAGGTAAAAGTCAAGATCCTCACTTTGAACGTGAACAAGTAAAGTATGAAAATCCAGTCGCCAGTAGAGAATACATGCTGAGTATGCTGATGCAGCACGCGCAAGATAATTCGGGTGGCTTAGCGTACACAGAAATTTGTAATCTTTTAAATGCACACGACGAAGACAGCCGCATTGGTATTCAAAGACGACTACGCGCTATGGAGCGCGAAGGGCAAGTTCTATTTAATCGAAACAAAAAATATGAAGTACAAGCACAAGACGCATTGGTTAGAGGCCGAGTCATTGGCCATAGAGACGGCTTCGGATTTCTAAAACACTCTGACACAGAAAAAGACTATTTCATCACAATGGGGCAGATGAAAAATCTTTTTCATGATGATGTGGTAGAGGGTGCGCTAGGGCAAACCGATCGTAAAGGACGCACTGAGTTTCGCGTCAACCAAATAATTGAGCCAAGAAAAGACGCCATTGTGGGTCGCTATTTTATTGAGCAAGGCGTAAGTACCGTCATACCTGATGACAATCGTATTTGCCATGAACTTATCATTCCCAAAGAATATACGAATGGCGCAAAGCAAGGTCATGTCGTGGTAGTTGAAATACTGCAGCGACCGCGTCGGAATATGAATCCGACGGGCAAAATTACAGAGGTCCTTGGCGAGCACTTAGCGCCGGGTATGGAAATTGAAACGGCACTGCGCAACTTTGATATACCGCACACATGGCCAAAATCAGTAACGGCAAGTTTGAGTCAGCTAACAGACGAAGTCCCTGATGAAGCAAAAACGGGACGTGTAGATTTACGCGATTTACCGCTGGTTACGATTGACGGCGAAGATGCCAGAGACTTCGACGACGCGGTATACTGTGAACCTGGTGATGATGGCGGCTGGAAGCTGTGGGTGGCTATTGCCGATGTAAGTAGCTACGTGAGGCTAGGTACAGCGCTTGATAACGAAGCTCAAAACAGAGCAACCTCTGTATATTTCCCTGAACAAGTAATCCCCATGCTACCCGAAGCCTTATCTAACGGCTTGTGCTCGCTTAATCCAGACGTCGACCGTCTATGCATGGTCTGTGAAATGCACATATCGGCAAAAGGAAAGTTGGGCGAATACATGTTCTATGAGGCCGTTATGCGCTCTCATGCCCGATTTACTTACACTAAAGTATGGAATATTCTAAACGGCGATGAAACACTTATTCAGCGTTACCAAGACAGAGTTGAAGATCTCGGCAATTTAAATAATTTATACAAGGCCCTTAAGCGTTCGCGTCAAAACCGTGGTGCCATAGAATTTGAAAGCGTAGAAACAAAGTTTGTGTTTAATGCCCATCGTAAAATAGAAAATATAGTGCCATTGGTGCGTAACGATGCACATAAGATCATCGAAGAGTGCATGATCATGGCAAACGTCTGTGCCGCCCAATACATTGAAGAAAACAATGCCGAGGCCTTATTTAGGGTGCACGACAAGCCCGATGCGGACCGCTTAATTAGCTTTCGTTCCTACTTAGCAGAAGTGGGTATCGATTTTAAAGCGGGCAATGAACCCACGCCAAAAGAGTTTGCCCAAGTGGCGACAAAAATAGCAGGCAGGGTTGACAAAGACCTCATTCAAACTATGCTGCTGCGCTCGATGAAGCAAGCTATATATGACGGTAATAATCTCGGTCATTTCGGCTTAGCACTTGAGGCTTATGCGCATTTTACATCACCAATAAGGCGCTATCCCGACTTAGTGGTGCATCGCGTAATTAAAGCTATAGTGAACAAGCAGCAGGGCAACAAAGCTTGTAAAGGCGCTAAGTTTTACACTGAGCAAGAAATTGAAGCCCTTGGTGAGCAATGCTCTATGGCAGAGCGGCGAGCCGATGATGCCACCCGAGATGTTGCAGACTGGTTAAAATGCGAGTTCATGCTAGATCATGTGAATGACGTATTTGAGGGAGTCATTGCCTCGGTAACTAATTTTGGTTTATTTGTGAGGCTCAGTAACTTTCAAATAGATGGCCTGATCCACATCACGTCTCTGGCTAATGACTTTTATCACTATGACCAAATCAAACAATGTTTGGTCGGTGAAAATTCTGGCCGTAGCTACCGTTTAGGCGATCCTTTGCGTATCAAAGTGGTGGCAGTAAATCTAGATGAACGCAAAATAGATTTGATGATAGACGGTGAAGATAATACCAAGCGTCCTGCGCGTAAAAAGAAAAAGCGCAGTGGTGGCGGGAGCAAAGAAGACAAAGCCGTAAATAATGGTAAGGCCAGCACTAAAACAAGTAAACCTGAGGGTAAAAAACCAGAAGCACCGGTAAATAAAGACGGTAAACGTAAAGCAGGTCCTGCCTCTAAACGCGGAAAATCATCGCGTTCAAAACCGAAAAAGTAGTAAATAACTCAGTGCCCTTTCCCAAGGGCACTTGTTTAATATAATTAGCCCTTAGTGTCAGCTAGAGCAAGCTATATTTAGGCTCACCAACACGATTAGGAAATTCACTTAATGGCACAACAGGAATTTTTGTATGGTATTCATTCGGTTGCCGCTGTGCTTGAAAGTGAGCCTGAGCGGGTACTTGATGTGATGATTGCGAAAGGTCGCAGTGAAGAGCGAATTAATGATATTGTTAATGCTGCCAGAAACAATGGAATTTCAGTGCAGTTTGTACACAGAAAAACACTCGATGAAAAAAGTGATGGTGAACAAAATCAAGGTGTAATAGCACGTGCAAAGCCTGCCAGAATATTGGATGAAGCAGATCTAGATAAGATTTTTAAGAGTGTTCAGTCTTCGCCAAATACAATACCGTTCTTTTTAGTGTTAGATGGTGTTACCGACCCGCACAATCTAGGTGCTTGTTTGCGAAATGCCGATGCCGCTGGTGTGCAAGCTGTTATTGTGCCTAAGGATAATGCGGTTGGCCTTACACCTGTAGTGCGTAAAGTCGCTTCTGGTGCGGCCGAAAATGTGCCGCTTATTCAGGTAACAAACTTGTCTCGCACGCTTAAGCATATGCAGCAGCAAGGCGTGTGGGTAATAGGTACAGCAGGAGAGGCCACGCAGATTATTTATGAGTGTAAAATTGAAGGTGCCGTAGCACTTGTGATGGGTGCAGAAGGAAAAGGGATGCGCAGATTAACTCGTGAAACTTGCGACGAGCTTATTAAGCTACCCATGGCGGGCACGGTGTCTAGTCTAAATGTTTCAGTCGCAACAGGAATATGTTTATTTGAAATAGTGCGTCAGCGGCCCCGCGTTTAGGCACATGTAGTCATGTATGATGGTTATAGAAGGACATCCAATTTACCTATCGATACACAATACTTAAATTTCTTAAAATTAGGCTACACCTCAAGTTTGTTTTCTGTTATAGTTTCGCGCCCTTTTTGTGGGGGTATGGTCTGTTTTTATCAAGAATTACTTATAATTTAAGGTAAAAATAGCAGCTTAGAGGCTCAAAAGAGTCATAATATTAAATAGCGGAGCTCTAACATGATCCAAATGCAAACTAACCTGGACGTAGCCGATAACTCGGGTGCTCGCAGGGTTCAGTGTATTAAGGTTCTTGGTGGTTCGCATCGCCGTTATGCGCACATAGGCGACATCATTAAAGTTACTGTGAAAGAAGCAATTCCTCGCGGTAAAGTTAAAAAAGGTGACGTCTTAACTGCAGTGGTGGTACGTACTAGGAAAGGCGTTCGCAGAGCAGATGGTTCTACTATCCGTTTTGACAACAACGCAGCTGTTTTGCTTAATGCAAACAAGCAACCTATTGGCACACGTATTTTTGGTCCGGTTACAAGAGAACTTCGTGGAGATTCATTCATGAAAATCATCTCATTGGCCCCAGAAGTACTATAAGGAGTCACGATAATGGCTAGAAAAATTCGTCGTGATGATGAAATTGTCGTATTAGCGGGTAAAGATAAAGGTAAGCAAGGCAAAGTTTTGCGTGTATTACCTTCCGAAGACCGCGTATATGTAGAAGGCGTAAATATCATTAAGAAACATCTAAAGGCAAATCCGCAAGCGAATGAGCCAGGTGGTATTATTGATAAAGAAGCTTCTATTCATGTTTCAAATATAGCGTTAGTAAACCCTGCAACGGGAAAAGCTGATCGCGTTGGTTTCCGTTTCGAAGACGAGAAGAAAGTACGTTTCTTTAAGTCTAACGGCGACCTAGTTTAACTATTGGAGAATACGATGGCGAAACTGCATGAGTTCTATAAAGAGACCGTAGTGGCCGATCTTGCAAAGCAGTTCGGATACAAAAGTGTCATGCAAGTCCCTCGGGTGGAAAAAATCACTCTAAACATGGGTTTGGGTGAAGCAGTAGCAGACAAGAAAGTCCTCGAATCAGCGCAAGCTGAAATGGCGGCAATCGCTGGTCAAAAGCCAGTAGTCACTGTTGCAAGAAAATCTGTTGCGGGCTTTAAAATCCGTGAAGGTTATCCGATTGGCTGTAAAGTGACCCTACGTGGCGAACGTATGTGGGAATTCCTTGAGCGATTTATTTCGATCACTATTCCCCGTATCCGTGACTTCCGTGGTCTTAACCCGAAATCATTTGACGGTAAAGGCAACTATAGCATGGGCATACGTGAGCAAATCATCTTCCCTGAAATCGATTTCGATAAAGTGGATAAAATGCGCGGTATGGATATTACTATCACTACCAGTGCTGAAACTAACGACGAAGCACATGCTCTTTTGAGCGCGTTTAGCTTCCCGTTTAGAAAATAAGGTGTAGGGTTATGGCAAAAGAATCAATGAAGGCGCGTGAAGTAAAACGTGCCAAGCTGGTTAAGAAATATTCAGAAAAACGTGATGCTTTAAAAGCAACCGTTAGCAACGTGAATGTTTCTGAAGAAGAGCGTTGGGACGCTGTTCTTAAGCTACAACAACTTCCACGTGATTCGTCACGTTCACGTCAGCAAAACCGCTGTCGTGTAACGGGCCGTCCACATGGGTTCCTACGCAAATTTGGTCTTTCTCGTATAAAGCTTCGTGAAGCTGCTATGCGCGGTGAAGTCCCTGGCCTTAAAAAAGCCAGCTGGTAAGGAGTAGCACATATGAGCATGCAAGATCCTATCGCGGATATGTTTACCCGAATTCGTAATGGCCAACAAGCCGCTAAAGTTACGACCTCTATGCCATCATCTAAGTTACGCGTTGCTATTGCAACCTTACTTCAGTCTGAAGGTTATGTAGAAGGTTTCAGTGTTACGCAAGGGGCTAAGCCCACTTTAGAAGTAACTTTGAAATATTTCGAAGGTAAAAAAGTAATTGATACAATTCAAAGAGTCAGCCGTCCTGGTTTACGCATCTATAAAAATAAAGATGAGTTACCTAAAGTGATGGGTGGTCTTGGGATTGCTATCGTGTCTACCTCAAAAGGTGTGATGACTGACCGTGCAGCGCGTAATGCTGGCATGGGCGGTGAGATCATCGGTTATGTAGCGTAACTCCAGGAGTAGAATATGTCACGTATAGCAAAATCCCCTGTAGACATCCTAGCAGGAGTAGAAATATCTATTTCTGGTCAAGAAGTCACAGTTAAAGGTAAAAATGGCACCTTAACTCGCGTATTTAACGACGCAGTTGACGTAAAGCAAAAAGACAACACGTTAACCACGGCTCCAAAAGAAGGCGCGGCAAACGGTTGGGCTCAAGCGGGAACGGCAAACGCATTGTTAAAGTCGATGATTAAGGGTGTAACTGATGGTTATGAAAAGAAACTTCAGCTAAATGGTGTTGGTTACCGTGCAAACGCACAAGGTAGCAAACTAAATCTAACGCTGGGCTTTTCTCACCCTGTCGCTTACGATATGCCTGAAGGCATTACCATACAAACTCCTACACAAACCGAAATCATTGTTTCTGGCATTGATAAGCAAGTGGTGGGACAGGTTGCAGCTAACATTCGCGGATATCGTCCACCAGAGCCTTACAAAGGCAAGGGTGTTCGTTACGCAGATGAAGTTGTTCGTCGTAAAGAAGCTAAGAAAAAGTAGGTGGGTGTTATGGATAAGAAAACAGCTCGCTTGCGTCGTGCCACTCGCGCACGCAAGAAGATCAGTGAACTCGAAGCGACTCGCTTGGTAGTAAACCGTACACCGCGCCACATATACGCTCAGTTAATCGCTCCATGCGGTTCTGTAGTATTAGCCTCAGCTTCAACTGTTGAAAAAGATCTTAAAGGTTCTTTGAAATCAACAGGCAATGTTGAAGCGGCAGCGGCAGTTGGTAAAGCGATTGCACAACGCGCTATCGAAAAAGGTGTCGAAAAAGTCGCCTTTGATAGAAGTGGATTTAAATATCACGGTCGTGTGAAAGCACTGGCTGATGCCGCTCGTGAAGCGGGCCTTCAGTTCTAGGAGTTTAAAATGGCTAAAGTAGAAGTTCAACAGCAGGGTGACCTGTTAGAAAAGCTAATCGCTGTAAACCGTGTTTCTAAAGTAGTTAAAGGTGGTCGCATCTTTAGTTTTACTGCATTAACAGTGGTTGGCGATGGCAATGGCCGTGTAGGTTTTGGCTACGGAAAAGCACGTGAAGTTCCTGCTGCAATTCAAAAGGCAATGGAAAAAGCTCGTCGCAACCTAGTTGATGTAGATCTAAACGGAAACACATTACAGCACCCAATTAAAGGGCGTCACTCAGGTTCTAAAGTATATATGCAGCCTGCATCTGAAGGTACCGGTATTATTGCCGGTGGCGCGATGCGAGCAGTATTAGAAGTTGCTGGTGTACAAAACGTTCTTTCTAAATGCTACGGCTCAACCAACCCTATCAACGTGGTACGCGCAACTGTTAACGCGCTAGTAGAAATGAACTCTCCGGAGAAGATTGCTGCGAAACGTGGATTGCCGGTTAACGAGATTCTGGGGTAAGTGAACATGGCAAAGACGATTAAAGTAAAGCAAACTAAAAGCTCGATCGGTCGACTGCCTAAGCATAAAGCAACATTAGTTGGTTTAGGCTTACGCAAGATTGGTCATGTTCGTGAACTTGAAGATACACCAGCCATTCGTGGCATGGTAAACCGTGTATTTTACATGGTTGAGATAGTGGAGGAGTAATTGATGAAACTTAATACGCTTGCTCCTGCACCTGGAGCAAATAAAGCAGGTAAACGTGTTGGTCGCGGAACTGGTTCTGGTTTAGGCAAAACTGGTGGTCGTGGTCATAAAGGTCAAAAGAGTCGTTCAGGCGGGAAAGTCAAGCCTGGATTTGAAGGTGGTCAAATGCCTTTACAACGTCGTTTACCTAAGTTTGGTTTTACGTCGCGTGTATCTTTTGTGACCGACCAAGTAACACTCAGCGAAATTGCTAGCGTTGACGGTGATGTTGTATCACTAGACACTTTGAAGGCTGCAGGTCTTGTTAAAAAAGAAATGCAAAATGTAAAAGTGATCTTGAGCGGCTCAATTAGTCGTGCAGTCACCATTAGTGGCCTTGGAGTAACCAAAGGTGCGCTAGAAGCAATTACAGCTGCTGGCGGTAAAGTAGAGGAATAAGCTAAATGGCAAAACCAGGACAGGGTTCAAGTAAAGGCGGTGGTTTGAGTGAATTACGCTCTCGCCTGTTTTTCGTACTTGGCGCAATCATTGTGTTTAGGCTTGGGTCTTATGTACCTATTCCTGGTATTGACTCCAATGTGTTGTCTCAAATATTTGAACAGCAAACAGGCACCATTGTGGGCATGTTTAACATGTTTTCTGGTGGCGCTCTTGAGCGTGCTTCAGTACTAGCATTGGGCATAATGCCGTACATCACAGCGTCGATTATTATGCAGTTATTAGCTGCTGTGCATGAGCCATTTAAGGAATTAAAGAAAGAGGGCCAATCTGGTCAGCGTAAAATCAGTCAGTACACGCGTTATTTAACGCTAATACTTGCGTCATTCCAATCTATTGGGATTGCAACTGGTTTACCACAAATGATTCCTGGTTTAGTGACCGATCCTGGCTTAGCTTTCTATTTTACAGCAGTCGTGAGTTTGGTTACCGGTACTATGTTTTTAATGTGGTTAGGTGAGCAAATTACCGAACGCGGTATTGGTAATGGTATATCAATTTTAATATTTGCTGGTATTGTGGCGGGCTTGCCCAGTGCAATAGGGCAAACTGCTGAACAAGCAAGGCAGGGCGAAATTCAGCTGTTGTTCTTGTTAGTATTGGCTGCCATTATTATAGCATTAACCTATTTGGTTGTATTTGTTGAGCGAGCACAGCGCCGTATTGTGGTAAACTATGCAAAGCGTCAACAAGGCAGAAAAGTATTTGCAGCGCAAAGCTCACATTTACCCCTCAAGGTAAACATGGCAGGTGTAATTCCACCTATCTTTGCTTCAAGTATAATTTTGTTTCCAAGTACTTTATCGGGTATGTTAGGACAAAATGAGAACTTCTCGTTTTTGACTGACTTTGCTCTTTTATTGTCACCTGGGCAACCCTTATATGTAATGCTGTACGCAGCAACGATTATTTTCTTTTGCTTCTTTTATACAGCATTACAATTTAATCCACGCGACACTGCTGATAATCTAAAGAAATCTGGCGCTTTTGTTCCCGGGATCCGTCCTGGAGAGCAAACATCACGTTACATTGACAAAGTGATGACAAGGTTGACCCTAGCTGGTGCTCTCTATATTACCTTTGTTTGTTTAGTGCCTGAGTTCCTATTACTGTGGTTTAACGTTCCGTTTTACTTTGGTGGTACATCTCTACTCATAATATGTGTAGTGGTAATGGATTTCATGGCGCAGGTACAAACCCACTTGATGTCTCATCAATATGGGGATGTTCTCAAAAAAGCTAACTTAAAAGGCTAAGTCGGTAAGACTACACTTTTAGGTAGCCAACTACGGAGTGATGACATGAAAGTTCGTGCATCCGTTAAAACGATTTGCCGTAACTGCAAAATCATTAAGCGCAACGGTGTTGTAAGAGTGATTTGTTCAGCAGACCCTAAGCATAAGCAAAGGCAAGGCTAATTGTCCTAGAAATAGGGATTTTACTCGGTTTTTAATATCGGGCGCTGTACTAGTGCTCGAGCTCTAAAACCTTTATTTGCAATTTTGTTATTAGGTAAGTATCCTAACGGGCTTTTTAGGCTAGTAACATTTATTAAGAGGAGTGCTGTTAATGGCCCGTATCGCTGGCATTAACATTCCTGATCACAAGCATACCGTTATTGCTTTGCAAGCCATTTTTGGTATCGGGGCAACCCGTGCAAAAGAAATATGTGTGAGTGCGAGTGTTTCAGAGTCTACCAAAATTAAAGAATTGGATGAGACTATAATAGACAAACTTCGTGACGAAGTGGCCAAGTTTATGGTTGAAGGTGATTTACGTCGTGAAGTTTCCATGAGTATTAAACGTTTGATGGACCTAGGTTGTTTTCGTGGCATACGCCATCGTCGCAGCTTACCCTTACGTGGTCAGCGCACTAAAACTAATGCGCGTACCCGTAAAGGTCCTCGTAAACCTATTAAAAAGTAAGCGAGGATTATAAGTTATGGCTAAAACCCCTACTAAAGCGCGCAAGCGCGCCAAACGTCAAGTTGCTGATGGAATGGCTCATATCCATGCATCTTTCAACAATACGATTGTGACAATAACTGATCGTCAAGGTAATGCGCTATCATGGGCAACATCTGGTGGTTCAGGTTTTCGTGGTTCTCGTAAGTCAACTCCGTTTGCGGCTCAGGTTGCAGCAGAGAGAGCCGGCCTTGCCGCTCAAGACTATGGCTTGAAAAACATTGAAGTGTTCGTTAAAGGACCCGGCCCAGGCCGTGAATCTGCTATACGCGCATTAAATGCCACAGGTTATAAGATCACAAACATTACCGATGTGACGCCAATACCGCACAACGGTTGTCGTCCACCTAAAAAGCGTCGCGTATAAGCGAGCAGTTGGAGAAAGATCATGGCAAGATATTTGGGTCCAAAACTCAAACTTAGTCGTCGTGAAGGAACCGACCTGTTCCTTAAAAGCGGCGTAAGAGCAATTGAAAGTAAGTGTAAAATCGATCAGCCTCCTGGTCAGCATGGTGCCCGTCGTGGGAGATTGTCTGATTATGGCGTTCAGTTACGCGAGAAACAAAAAGTTCGTCGTATGTATGGCGTATTAGAAAAACAGTTTAGAAACTATTATAAAGAGGCTGCACGACGTGCAAGCAACACCGGTGAAAACTTGTTGCAACTTCTTGAGCAGCGTCTTGATAACGTTGTCTACCGTATGGGCTTTGCAAGTACCCGTGCTGAAGCACGCCAACTTGTCAGTCACAAGGCGATTGTTGTTAACGGTAAAGTAGTAAACATTCCATCTTTTACAGTGAAAGCTGAAGATGTGGTTGCTGTTCGTGAGAAAGCTAAAAAACAGGCTCGTATTGTTGCTGCATTAGAATTAGCAGATCAGCGTGAAAAGCCAGTATGGTTGGAAGTAGACAATACTAAAATGGAAGGTACGTTTAAACGTATTCCTGAAAGAACAGATTTGTCTGCCGAAATAAATGAACAGTTGATTGTCGAACTTTACTCTAAGTAAAGTATAACTAAAGAGGATACATTGTGGGTTCAGTGACCGAATTCTTAAAGCCAAGGTTAGTTGAAATTGAAAATATTTCACCTACTCGTGCAAAGGTAACGTTAGAGCCATTAGAGCGTGGCTTTGGCCATACTCTAGGCAACGCACTTCGTCGCATCTTACTATCTTCTATGCCAGGATGTGCTGTCACAGAGGTTGAGATTGATGGCGTGCTACACGAGTACACTGCTAAAGAAGGCGTGCAAGAAGATGTTATAGATATTCTGTTGAACCTTAAAGGTCTAGCAGTAATACTCGAAAATAAAACCGAAGCTACCTTAACATTAGTTAAGTCTGGTGCAGGTCCAGTTCTTGCCCGTGATATTCAGCATGACGGTGACGTTGAAATTGTTAATCCTGAGCATGTGATTTGTAACTTAACTGGCGAAGGCGAGTTGAGTATGCGTATCAAAGTAGAAATGGGTCGTGGTTATGTACCAGCATCTACTCGTCGTTCCTCTGAAGACGATGATCGACCAATTGGTCGTTTGTTAGTTGACGCTTCATTCAGTCCAGTAGAACGTATTGCTTATTCTGTGGAGTCTGCGCGTGTTGAACAACGCACTGATTTGGATAAGTTAATAATTGATATGGAAACAAACGGTACATTAGATCCGGAAGAAGCCATTCGACGTTCTGCAACAATCTTAGCTGAGCAATTAGATGCTTTCGTAGAATTACGCGACATCTCGGTGCCCGAAGCTAAGGAAGAAAAGCCAGAATTTGATCCTATTCTATTGCGTCCAGTTGACGACTTGGAATTAACGGTCCGTTCTGCTAACTGTTTGAAAGCAGAAGCCATTCAATATATTGGTGACCTTGTACAGCGCACTGAAGTTGAACTTCTTAAGACCCCTAATCTGGGTAAGAAATCGCTTACAGAAATTAAAGATGTACTTGCTTCTCGTGGACTTTCTTTAGGCATGCGCCTTGAGAATTGGCCTCCAGAGTCAATCGCTGAAAAAGATTAATCAGAATTATTACTGAATTGTAAAGAAGGATAAGACTATGCGCCATCGTAAGAGTGGTCGTCAGTTGAATCGCAATAGTAGCCATAGAATTGCCATGTTTAAAAACATGGCAAGTTCATTGGTTAAGCATGAAGTCATTAAGACTACGTTGCCAAAAGCGAAAGAACTGCGTCGTGTTATAGAGCCATTAATAACACTTGCTAAGCAAGACAGCGTTGCAAATCGCCGTTTAGCTATGGCAAGAACGGCTGATAAAGAAGTTGTTGGTAAATTATTTAATGAACTTGGTCCGCGTTACGACGCACGTCCAGGTGGTTACACACGTATCCTAAAGTGTGGATATCGTACTGGTGACAATGCCCCTATGGCATACGTTGAATTAGTTGACCGCCCCATTACTGAAGAAGTTGCTGAAGAAATTGAAGCAGTTGAATAGTATAGGGTAATAAAAAACCCGGAATATTCCGGGTTTTTTATTGTCTAAATTTTAAGATTAAATTGATACTGTATATTTTAACAAACTGCCTGTTCTTCTCAAACAGTCATTGAATTATGGTGTTGGTGCTTGTGATTCTAATTCCAAATAGTGATCATTAATAATTGCCACTATTTCTTCTTCACTTAAACCACCTTTCATTGCGCTTATTCGAACTTTTTCTGAACTGATATCACGCTGCTGAGCAAGTTCAACCAAACGAGTAATAGCGTCAGGGTATTGTGCAAGTTCTTCCATTGATACAATTATCATATTTTCTGTTTTGACCAAATCATCCGTTACTGTAGCTAGTAGAGCGTCCAACACATATTTACCAACAAAAGGTACTTCTTTAATTGTAGTAATTAAAATTTCCATCGTTTGAGACGGAAACGCAGCCACTAACTTTTGTGCAATTTGATCGGCTGAATCTGGTTCTGCCTTAACTGCCGTTTTGACAATTTCATCAAAATATTCAGGGTTGTTTTTGCAAGCGGCGCTTGTAGCTGCGCCCGCATAACTTGGTTCTGCATTTACTGCCAAAGCTACAATTTCTGTTGGTTTTGCTACTCTATGTTCGTTTGCTAACATGATTATATCATCAACGAACATAGGTTTTGCGGAGACGCTTGTAGTAATTATTTCTTGATATCTCTCTGGATAGGCGCTTAACGCAATAGAAACAAATTCGGGCGTGCGTTGTGGATATCTGTCGAGTAAGCTTTTTAAGGAATTGTCTACTGAAGCTCCGCCTTCAACTTGTTTCTTGAAAAATTGGATCGACTGCTGGCTAGGTTGCATCCAACTAGCTTGCTGGCTTGTTATACTAAATTGCTCAGATGCGACACTATTGCTAACTAGGTTAGCTGTGAGTACTAGAGAACAACTGATCGTAACTAATGTATTCATCTTTAAAACCGCCTTAAGATTGCTGCTTAGTTCATAATGCATTAACTTTATTAACACTAATTTCACAATACCACATACTATTAGATAGCTCTATTTAATAAATTAAGGAGATACTCGTTTTAGTGCTTGACCTTTTCCTGTTGAACTTTATAATGCGCCCTCTCAAACATTGAGAGTAAGTTTGTAGACGATCTTGTGGCTCACCAAAGTTAGGTGTTTGTTATAACAAAAGGTTCAATATAATCAATTATATTATTTTGAAAAAGTT